>JAKASS010000023.1 GCA_021818905.1 Nanobdellota archaeon | reverse complement strand
TCGCAGCGGTATCCGTTTGAAGAATTTCTGCAGTGTCGTATAATGGGGGACATTATCGAAGTCAAACAACCCTTTAAGCTCTTCCAGCTCGTCTACGACGTCCCGATAAGGCTTTCTCTCGTGTTTCATCTAGGCAAGCCGTATGAATCGCCGGATGTCGTAGACTACGTCGATCACCTTCACTTCCTTCAGCTTGTTAAAATGCAACTTGCTGCTCAAGGTGGAGCCGAACTTCCTGTTGTATTATTTATGCGTAGCCTTCTGGATGTTTGTCCGCCTGGCGCCTTGCGATTGAATCTAACATGCTTATATAAGTAGAGTCCGTTTTGCCAACGCCGAGAGGAGTTATCTTATAAGCACGCCCTTCGCCATTTGCGCTCTTCCCTAAGACGTATATTACTGCTTTCGCTTCTAAAGCCACCCTAGCCAGCGACAAAAATCGGAGCTTGCAAATGTCCACGCCTTTCTTTTTCAGCTCTGAGTAGCTTGCAGAGTATACGTTGTCTATCGGCGCACCGCACATGTACGTCTTCCCGTCTATCGTCGCCGTTATCCCGTCTTTTGACAGCAGCTCTGGGCCGCCTATCCTTATACTATTAGACATAATAGTGCTAAGTAGCTCTTCATCTAATTTTTCCTTGTCTTTCAAAAAGGTTATCGTGTCCCCCGCCTTTGGCTGAGCCATGCACCCCAATAACTGCTCCAATCTTGATTTTGGATGATCTTCTTCCATATTTATGTATTATTTTATTAGCTACTATAGAGTAATTATTGATTCTAACTAATATAAATACTTTTGTTTGCTGGCGGCTCTGTAGAAATCCTCTAAAGTAACTACCTCCTTGATTATTATATAAAACAAACAAAAAAGGAGGTAGTTATGGATAAAAATGGGAGTCCTTACTATAAAAGATTTGCGTCCATCGTATTGGGCATAGCGAGGAGGGCGTTGTCGCCCTTCTCAAACAAGTTCTCCAAGAAGACCTACACGCAGCCACAGCTGGCAGCCTGCATCTGCTATATCATTATCATAGGATTTCTACGGAGCCTTAATTCTGTATAGTTGGATATGCAAAAGCCGCCATTTTGTCTAATATGCTAACAAAATAGCAGATCTAAATATTATGCGATCTGATTAGACCGTATAGAATATGAAATATAAGAAAACTTTATATACTTGTATAACTAGTATAATCTATGAATATAAGCGTAAAAAGCGTTGATGAAAGCTCATTTAGAAAAATGAAAGCTACGGCAGCAGAACTTGACAAGAGCATCGGTGAATCACTGACCGAAGCTATCAATATGTGGACAAGTAAAAATAAGGAGATCCTAGACGGCCTTGAGGAAATCATAAGGACGGCCAAAAATGATAAAGAAATCATTGCAGTCATTTTGTTCGGAAGCTATGCTAGGAACGAACCGGATTTTAGAGACATCGATGTCGCATTGTTATTCAAAAATGAAAACGTAGACTATCCGAAGAAAGCCACAGATTATTACTCTTCAAATATTTTTGACATTTCCATCCTAAACAGGCTGCCGTTAAATGTAGCCTCTAGGGTACTTGAGGACGGCAGGCCCCTATATGTTTCTGACTGGCCCGCGCTGAAAGAATTTTCAATCAAAGTCATCAGGGAATGGGAGGATTTTAAACCGCTTTATAACATGTTGGTGCAAATCAATTGATATGGAAGACACGAACGAAAAACGCATCGAGGAAAAACTCGTAAAATTGGATGAGTCTTTAGCGACATTGGATAGGCTCGTACCAAAAACCTACGAAGAATACAAAAAGGGGGGCGTGGGTACCAAATGGGAGCTGGAAAGGGGCCTGCAGCTGATAAGCGAGATAGAAATCGACATAACAGTATTGCTTTACAAGCAGCTTAAAAAGGGCGTTGCCGGTGAAGAAAAGTCTTTACTATCCGACATGTCTAAGGAACTGGGAGAAAATGTCATCAGTGCCGTTAAAGCGAGAAGACGATTAAGAAACGAGTTAGTGCATGCTTACACTATAGACAACGATAAAGAGATATTCGCCAAGGCTTCTGATGCATCCGATGTCCATAAGTTCAAAGACACCGTCCAAAAATTTCTATCGTGAGCCGTCATAGCCCCATAAGTTTTTGGACTTCCCGCCGCCTACCCGGGGTTTAATGACTTTTTCTAATGTTGATGATAGATCACAGCAGAAGGGTAGCTTATTATAAAGCACCGTCAAACGAAACAAGCTTTGTAAAATATTTTTTAAGGTCGTATCTTAAGCAAATACCTTGTGCGTATGAACTTCAAACACTGAATCCTTCATGCTTCCTGAGCATTCTTCTCCGGCCTCCGGATTGGGGTGATTGGTTTAGATAAGCGCATATTTAGTAGTTTTGTCTAGTCGAATATACAAAAATCGCCATTTTTGTCTAAAACATCATACAAAAATAGCATATTTAAATACTACCCTATCCAATATTAGATTATGGTAAACGCTGAAAGATTAGCATTGTCTAATCCGTGGTGGACAAAAGGGCAAATTTTTGTCAATTGGGACCCAGATCTATTGAAAGATGCCTATGAGAGCTTTATAGTAAAGAGACTTACTCCCGGGCTGGAGAGAAATAAAATATATATCATAAAAGGACCAAGAAGATCAGGGAAAACTACCTGGTTAAAACGTATCGTAGAAAGCAATTTAAAAAGTGGGGCGGTGGATAAGCGAGCCATACTTTATTTCTCCTTTGACGAATCTGTATCACAGAAAGAGTTTAGTAATCTCGTGCGGCAATTTTTAGAAACGCCGCTCGCCCCGGATTTAAAGTTTTTGCTTTTAGACGAGATACAAGGAGTGATCGGCTGGGAGGAAGTATTAAAAAATTTATTCGATTCCGGTCTGCTGAAAAACGTCGTTACAGTAGTCACCGGCTCGATAGCTCACCTACTCAAGACTGACACTTTGCCCGGCCGCGGGACGGAGGGAAATATATACCTTATAAAGACGCTGAATTTTAGCGATGTAGTAAAGACTCTGCTGCAAAATGATAAAAGTCATCCGATCCGCGGTTATACTAAGACGGCAGCATGGATAAATCAACCTCTGTTAGACACAGAAGTGGATGAACTACGAAATAAAATCGAAGAAAACGCAATAGACCTGTCGGAAGACATAAAAGACATTTATAAAAAAATAAATAATCTGTTCCCGTTTCTGCCGCTAATAAATAAACTATTCTTGATATATTTGCATACCGGTGGTTATCCACTAAGCATAAACGACTATTTTAAAAACGAGGGTAATAAAAAATTCGGTGAAATAGAGGATAGTGTATACAATGAAATTTATCTTTATCTAAAGAATGATGCCGCTATGATAAGTGGCAAAGCTCTTGGAGATCCCTCTTACGCAGCTAAAGTCATAGAAGCGAATCTGAAATATCTTGGTATTAAGACCTCTTTTTCTAAAGCCTCAAGGCAGATAGGCATGAATAAGACTACTTTTATGAATTATTCAAACAGATTAGAGAATTCTTACGCTTTTATAAATCTTAACGGCCTGAAGAGAGGTATAGAGCCGACAGAGACCAAAAAGACTTTTTTTTCCGATATTTTTATGCATTATTCAGCTAAAGCGGCTTCCACCGGCAAGAGCGGCCAGGTCATCACGGATGAGATTCTTAATTCTAGCGAAGTCGGCGTTATAGTCGAAGAAGCCGTCGCAGCGCACCTATCAAAGATAAGGGAGATTGAACCGATGGTGATGTACAATACTTATCTTGGTTTTTATTATGAAAATGAAGAGATAGATTTCGTTTACAAAAGCACAAATGGCAAAATTTTAGGTGTAGAAGTAAAATACCAAAATGAAGTTTCTACACAGGACGTAAAAAAATCGAAGGGCATACACCAATATATTATCGTAACAAAAAATACGTTTGATCTGATAGACGACGTTCTTTTTATACCCGCGCCACTATTTCTTTTATTGCTTAAAAAATCTTCTCACGACTTGTAGGAGACATGATTTATTTCGCGAAGACATCATAATAAATTTTATAGGCAGAATTCTTCGTATTTTTTAGGTATTTTTACCTGATACCCGCGAGCCGCCAATTCCTGCGTTAATGCGGCTTGTGAGCTTGGCTCTCCATGGACAAGATAGATCTGCGTGGTCTTGTCCGGGCACACGGTCTCGACTATTTTGACCAAACCGCCTTTGTCAGAGTGCGCGCTTAATTTTACTTGTTTTAGTTCAGCTCGCAATCTCTTTTTTACTTTTGCGCCGCCTTTGTCGGAAAACTCCGCATATCCGGTATCTACCGCAGATTTTAATGGAGAGTTCCCAGGCAGAAAGCCGCTCGGCACTATTATGGTATAATTTTTATTTTCTATTACTTCCCGCAATATCTTGCTGCTTATCCCGCCGGTGCAGAAGCCGGACGTAGAGACGATGACGCTCTTTCTCCCTCTATAATCATTAGGCAGACCGGCAGACTCCGTGAGGTTTGATAGGTCTATGTCGCGGTAAGCCATGTCTTTCATCTTGAGATAAGAAGGAGAGACCATGTAGAATTCGTAATCCGGGTGGTCGTCCCTTATGCGGCTCAAAAGGCTCCCGACACGCTGCATTCTTTCTATAGCGAATGCCGGCACGAAGACGTTCTTTCCCTTTGACATCGCTTCTTCTACATATCGAATGAAAGTCTGTTCCTGCTTATCTATAGGATCTCTCGCCTCTTTTCCGTATGTCGATTCGATTATAAGCGCTTTCGGATCTTTTTGAAGCGAACCTAGTCCCGGGAGCTCTTTCTGCAGATCGCCTTCTAAGTTTACGTCGCCAGTGTAGACTATTCTGTCAGTGCCGCATGTTACTTCTGTTATTGCAGATCCCGGTATGTGCCCCGCATTTACGAGTTTGACATCGAAGTCGCCTACCTTGGTCGTGTCATTATAATCTGCTGAAACCCACCCCGTCTTTATCGCAAGTATGTCATCAAGCGTGAACTGCCGTCCCGCCGGAGTATTGCCGGGCACGCCTTCGCGCTTCCTTCTCTCGGCTATTTTCAGTATGTCGTTAAGCTGGTATTCGGTTATCTTTTTTGTCATTTCGGTCCCGACATATCTGGTGCCGGGATTAAGCTTAAGTGAAAAAGGAAGGTTCCCTACGTGGTCAAGGTGAGCGTGCGATACGACTACATAATCGGACCTAGGAAACGCTTTGTCGTCGTCTTCGTGGTCCTGCTTTGAACCGTAATCGAGACAGACCGTCTGCCCATTGTGTTCCAAGGTTATTCTAACGTTGCCTACTTCCTCTGTCCCACCGTAGAATTTTAGCTTGGCCACGTCAATCTAAGATGCCATTTCACATTTAAGCTTTAATTTATCGCCTTTCAGTAAAAACCACTGGTAACGTGGGTAAATTTTGCACAACTAAGCCCGAAGACCGTATCTTGGCTAAGGACATCCCTCTACGCTTGTCCATAACTCAACGTCTTTTACTCTATAAACTGCACAAATGCCATCTTTAAGCGTGAACGAGTACTCTACAAGATAGTAATGCACGGGTCTAGACGAAAAGGAAAAGGTTTAATAATATCAATTGATACTAGTAATAATACGATAAATATGGAAAGACGGGCGCGGATAACTGCAAAACTATCGGGCAGAAAAGTAAGCGTATTCGCTAGATCCCCTACGCTTCAAACGGTGTTAATGGTAGAAGACTTTATCGACGAAAACAGCGGAGAATACAAAAAAACCGAGTTATTCCACAGATTACCGCACAAAGTGATGTGGCAGACTTTTCAGGTGATAATGGACTACCTTGTAAGCATAAATAAAATAGCTTATGATAAAGAGGGATACATAGTGTACATCTGGAACCCCGCATTCTTCAAAAAAGTAAAGAATCGCCCCGCGATTAAAATATGAAAGCAAACAAGGTAGTTTTTAGAGATAGCTCTTTGGAAAAAAGTTTTGATTGATCGTCAGAAAAAGACCCTATTAAGAAAGGTATGAAACGGGCATTTCATAGCATAGAAGAAGACGTATTCTGTGGTAGAAACGTTAAAAAGAAACTCATTCCCAAAAAATTGATTGAAAAGTATAAAATAAATAACTTATGGATATACAATCTACCAGACGGCTGGAGACTCTTATATTCAGTTACATCTAACGGAGAGATAGAGATAATAGCGGCCGTACTCGATTGGATGAACCACAAAGATTACGAAAGGCTATTTGGATTTTAAAACTATGTGTATGGTAAAGTTTCGCTAGTTACCGCGCGTTCGGCAATTTCTGAGCATAATTATTAGGTTCATCTAAGAGAGTCTTGTGCCTCCAAATGACATGCTATTTGGCTCTTGCGAATTCAGTCTTATTCAAATCACCGCTCCTTATTTTTTCAAGTCCCGTTACCGAAAGAAATACGTATTTGTGTAAGGCAACGCAAAACATATGTAAGCATGAGATTGTGACATCCCTTATATCTGATGTAAATAGCTAAGGATTTTTGTCGGGCTCGCCGGGTTTGCCTTTTATTATGCTGTCGTAAGTCGAAATGAAATCCTGTGCTATGTAAGAAGCAAGGACATTAGGCAGAGAATCTAGCCAGGCTCTCACTTTATCATTGCTAAGTTGTTTACCATGAAGTTCCGCAGCAAGGAGATAGTCGGCAGCTAGTCCCGGGTCCTTTAGGAAACCTTTCACCAAGGTCTTATCGAATCCAGGCAGCATACCGTGTTGCTGTATTTCCTGTACAAATTCTTTGTAGAACTCTTTTATCATCTTTGGGTCATTCAAGTATTTTACGCCGGTAGCCGCGAGACCATAAGCGCTGGGCCTTAATCCGTCCTCTCGACAGTCAAGGGACCAAAGCACATCCATAAGTTTCATTTTATCTTTTAGAAAACAACTACTATTAATATCTTGCGGTTTTCATAAAATATATGGTCGAAGAGAAGAAATCAGAATTGAAGTTCTATCACATAGGCAAGGTCATAAAAGTAATAGAGCCAAAAAGCGCAAAGAATTTTGACCACAAGAAGAAGGTGGTCTTGGAGATGTGGGATAATAATATAATAACCTGCGACGTAGGCGAGGCAAACGTAAAAGACGGCGATTACGTCATCGTAAAATTCAATGGCATAGTCCAAGGCAATAATAACATATTCATGAACCCGAACCAGGTGACAGACCTCCTTTCGGAGGAAGCCGGGGAACAGGTCTGGAGAAGTTATAAGGGTTTCTTTGAAAGAGCAAAACCATCCCATCCTTTGACGGGATAGGTATGCTAGATAATTCCGTTTTCGAAAGGATATTCGATAAAGAGAACCTGCACTACTCGATATATTCTAGACTGGCGAAGCACGAAAAAAATAGGGAATTCAAGGCGAGATTAAACAATCTTGTGAGGCTTGAGAGAAAACATCTTCTTGTGTGGGAAGATATATTGAGATTTTACAATAAAAAGCCGGCGGAAAGAAAATACCGGTTTTACCCCGACATGTTTCTTTTGCTGAGGTTTTTCTTTGGCAAGGCCATAACAGCAAGCACTTTGGAGCTTTATGAAGCTTCGTCCGCTGCGAATTTTCTTGATGTTATAAACATAGTCCCTTCGCAGAAATTAGACAGCGTCGTATCTGCCATAACCGATGAATTGTACAACGAAAAATTACGCAGCGAATCGAAGTCTGGAAAAGGTATCATGTCGCACGTAAGGGAAATAGTATTCGGGATGAACGACGGCCTAGTCGAAGTCCTAGCGTCCGTCGCAGGGATAGTCGGGATATACAAAAGCAACCTCGTCGCGGCGCTAGCGGGCCTCATAATCGGTATTTCAGGCACTCTATCGATGTCGGTCGGCGCCTATCTTTCATCTAGGTCAGAAAAGGACGTTGCCGTCTCGGAGGCGATGCGCTTGCGGCTGGAATTAGAGGCGGCGAGAGAACGTGCTGCAAAAGACCTCGGCAAGACCTACAAGAGTTATAAGACTCTTTCCAGAGACCTCGACAACCTGATAAAAAAATTAAAGAACGCCGGAGACCCTTTTTACAAATTGCTTGAAAAAGAAAAATCGAACTCTTTATTTAGACTGATGGGCAGGGACAAGACGGTCATTAACTCAAAGACCTCAGCGCCTACAAAAGACGCGGCTTACATCGGTATATTTTATATGCTTGGTGCAGTGATACCCCTTTTGAGCTTCTTCATAGGAAGTGTCATACACGATTCCGTTTATCTCAACCTATTGATCTCTGTTATCGCCGCTTCGGTTGCGATAGTGATAACGGCTGCGATGATAGCGGCTAATACGAATGAAAACGTGGTAAAGCGCGCCGTTCAGTCGGTGATATTGAGCCTTGCGGCTTCTGGCGCGACTTTCTTTATAGGCACGTTAGTGTCAAGCTATCTGCATGTTGCGGTTTAGAAGATAAAATAGTG
>JAKASS010000009.1 GCA_021818905.1 Nanobdellota archaeon | reverse complement strand
GATTCATGGCCTACCTTAAAAGCCTCGGATGCAGAAAAGGGAAAGCCAAGATGAGACTCGATACTGAAGGATATCTGGAAGCCGATGAGGACATGGTGGAAGGGTATGTGCGCAGCCTCGCATGATCCGGTGAGCTTCGAAAGCCGTGACCTTCCCGTCGATCATCATCCCTGCGTTCTGATACTAGAATCTTCTTGAATATCGGTGAAATGAGATTATAAAAGTGTTTTTTGCCGCGCGGCGCGTTTAAGTCTATGCCCAAGAATACTGTGAGTTCGTTCCTATTTACCTCATTTTTATCACCGATATAATTTATCATACGGCCTGCCTTTTGGTAGAGTTTTACGCTTTTCGGATGATTCCCGTATACTAGCTCTAATATCGTCTTTAAGCGGAGGTTCGGGGAGCACGTATGCTCCAGAAGGTGGAAGTCCGTGCAGAACGAGCTCAAGCTGAAGGCGATGCTTTACAATAGACTGATCGGCTGAAGCGCCAGCAGAGAGAAGATCCGAACGAATCGGACAGACTTAGGCTTATTTAAGGGACTGCTATGTTGATTGCGGTCTTTTAATGAGAAATCCTTAGCTCATCATCGTCCCCCATAAATTTAAACCTTTATATTTTACGTCTTTCAATAAACGGCTATTCACGGCTTTCCCGTAACAAGACTTACATCTTGGGTACGTTGGGCGAGCGAAACCTATGCGCCTCCCTAAAAGGAGATCCATTAAACCGCTCCGCCCAAGTACTCCCATAGATCCATCCTAAGGACGGTACCTCCTGTCTTCTATGAGCATGAGATAGATCGTGTGAAGCAGTCTTTTAGCAGCGGCTATCGTAGCCTTCTTCTTTCCGGCATCAAGGGTTATCCTGTGGTAAGCCGTGGTGATCCAGGAGTCTGGGCAGTGCATCACGTGTATCCGCACGCATTCCACAAGAAGGGTCTTAAGGAACTTGTTCCCCTTCACGATGTGCCCCCTTATCTCCGTATCCCCAGACTGGTAGATCCTCTTGCTTACGTCTTCCAGTCCAAAAGCCATCACCGAAGTGAAGACGTTCGACTTGAGGAGCTCCATGTCCGTCCTGGAAAACGCCTTCACCGAAGATCCATGGGAGAACATCTTGTATCTCAGTCTGTTTTTGAGCGCGGTGGCTTCTTCCACGAGCGAAGCCCTGTCGCGGCATGATTCGCGCAGTTCCCTTATTCGTTTTGGAGGAACGTAGGAGCCGGGCAGGAATCCCGCTTTGTAAAGAGAAAGCAGCGTATGTGCGTCTATTTTGTCCGTCTTCTTCACCGATTCGGCTATCAGCCTTACCTTATAGGGATAAGCCGCCACGACTTTCCCGTAATTCTCCGTAATTCTCTATCATGTCAAGTATCCCGTTGAAGCAAGATGAGGTCTCGATGATCATCGTATCCCCATTCGTCAGGAATCTGCCAAATCCTTCCTTCGAGGTCTCCGTGTATCCCTCTTTTATTATTTTTCCATGTTCTTCCACCACTGCATAGCTCTGCCTCTTTCCCGTGTCTATCGACACTACCCTCCCTGCCGTCTTTTCCGTTTCTCCCATATTCCTTTTGCCCCCGAAAGCGACGACCTTCGGCTTGTCGTCGCTTTCCGTAAACTATTTATTCTCTCTCTTTATTATGCCCCACGATCATAAGTCGCAATCAGCATTAGAATATCTCTTGACCTATGCACAAGCGTATAAAGATAGATCTATGTTGCAGATCAAAGAAGCTTTTCCATTACAAATTCGTCAAAAAATCGACCATTAAGCTTCATTTCTTTTCTGAACCTGCCAACTACGACAAACCTGTTTTTCTCGTACAATCTTATCGCCGCCGTCTGTTCCGTATTCACGCCAAGTTCGACTTTAATTATTCTCTTGTTTTTTGATATGATTTCTAACGCTGATCTTAATAGTTCTCTGCCAAGGCCCTGCCCCCGGTATTTTTTATTTAAATAAACCCCAAAAATATCTGCGATATGTCCGGTTTTAGCTCTCTTGTTAAATGAATATCCGACCATTCCAATAGGTTTGTTATCTATCAAGGCAAACACGACATTGTTTACTCTCCTTTTCCACTCGCCCACTCCGAGGTTTTTCTCTTCAGAGTACGAACTTCCGAAAGCGGCCGGCTCGCTTTTGAGCGCTTCTAATCTCAAGGCCTTATAATCTTTCCACCTGCTGATTGGAAGTTTTTTTATTTCTATCATAAGTTTATGTCGACTGCAATAATATAAATTGTAACAACTGTTTTTATAGGTATGGAACTTGGCCAAAAATTTTGGTTAAATGGCGAAATAGCGGATGTCGACAAAGATAAGATCTCTATACTTACGCATACTTTGCACTATGGAACGGGGGTTTTCGAAGGCATACGCTGTTTTAATATTAAAGGAAACCTGGTCGCTTTCAGGTTAAAAGATCATATATCCCGTCTTTTTAAGAGCGCAGAAGCATACAGCATAAAAATGCAATACACCCAAGATCAGATCACAGAAGCATGTAAACACGTTGTCAAAGTAAACGGGTCGAAAGACTTCTACATAAGGCCTTTGATATATTACGGCGCTGGCGAGATGGGTGTAGGTTCATCCAAAAACCCAGTAGACTCGGCGATCGTCGTATGGACGTGGCCAAGCTATCTAAGCAAAGAAACGGAAGAAAGGGGGGTAAAATGTATGATCTCGTCTTGGATGAAAATCCCCAACGAAAGCTTGCCGCAATACGCAAAGGGGGTAGCAAATTATGCAAATTCCCGCCTGGCAAAGCTTGAGGCTACGAACAACGGATACGACGAATCAATACTTCTAAACAAAAATGGTTTAGTCACCGAATGCTCTGGCGAGAATATATTTATGGTAAAAGACGGAAAAATAACGACTCCTGCAGTTTCGGTGGGCATACTGGAAGGGATAACGCGAGACAGTGTAATCTCCATAGCAAAAAAACTAGGCTTTTCAGTTACGGAAGGAAACATCACAAAGGACGAGCTATTAGACGCTGATGAAGCATTCCTTACGGGTACCGCGGCTGGCGTCCACCAGATCTCCAGAATCGACGATAAGGACTTCCAGATGAATGAAGCCTCTATTTCAAACGAACTGAAAAATTTCTACTTTGGCATCGTTTCCGGAGAAAAGACAGGATTCGATAGCTGGCTAGATAAGATATAGCTCACTTTGCGCTTTCTTTTAATCTTTTTACGATTTCTTCTATCCTAGATCCGCTTATATTTTTAAGCAGGTTTTCTCCGACCCCGCTTATCAGCCCGCTCATTTCGGCATCCGCTGTCCAGCTTACACTGGTAAGATTTTGAGATTTTTTTGTCAGCTGCAGGTTTAACTGGACTTTCATCTTGCTGCCGACACCGCCCCCTTCAATCACTAGAAGAACCAGGTTTGGTGGCCGTGGTTTTATTTCGCAGTGGACTCCAAAACTTCCTTTTATGAAGCCGATGCCCATATTCAATGAAGTATTAAAAACGGTTTTGTTGACTATATTTGTATCGTTTGAATCTGGGATGCAGCGGCTGATGTTATCCGAATCTGTAAGAAATTTAAAAGTTTTATCAAGAGGTATCTTAAGCTCAAACGCACCATTTAAACTCATTTTCATAAACGTCTTACCACCATCGCGGCGGCGCCACCCCCCCCATGGCAAAGGGCCGCAAGACCTATTTTCTTGTTCCTATCCGCAAGAGCGTATAAAAGAGTAGTTAAGATTTTAGCGCCGCTTGCGCCTATCGGATGTCCAAGGGCGGTAGCGCCACCATTAACGTTAAGTCGTTCTGTTTTTATGCCCAGTTCTTTTACGACGCCAAGACTCTGTACACAAAAAGCTTCATTAAGTTCTATAAGGTCGACATCTTCAAGTTTATATCCGCTCTTCGAAAGCGCGTTTTTTATGGCGCTGGTAGGCGCTAAGCCGTACCAAGCAGGATCATTGCCGATATTAGAATAAGATTCGATCACCGCCATCGGTTTCAAGCCGAGTTCCTTCGATTTAGATTCTGATATGAGTAACAAAAAGGATGCTCCATCGCTTAATTGAGACGAATTTCCAGCCGTTACCGTTCCGTTGCTTGAAAAAGCAGGCTTTAACGCCCCAAGCTTCTCGAGAGTGGTGTCTTTTCGTATTCCTTCATCTACCTCAAATGTGTCATTTGCGGTCCTTATAGGTACTATCTCCTTGCTGAATTTTTTGCTGTCGGTGGCTTTAGCTGCCTTCATGTGACTTTCCAATGCGAACCTGTCTTGTTCCTCTCTGGAGATATTATACTTCGTACCTATTTTCTCCGCGATTGCGCCCATATGGATATCATCGTAACAATCCATGAGTCCATCATTTAGCATGTCATCCACTAGGGTCATGTTTCCAGCGTCCTTTCCAGTAGTTTTAGCTTTTTCTGAAAGGTCTTTTATAGATATATTCCCTAGCTTGTTTATAGCTCTAACTCCTTTAAGCGTATAAGGAGCATTGCTCATGCTTTCCATCCCACCGGCTATTATGACGTTAGAATTTCCTGATTCTATTTCCGCTGTGCTTAGAGCTATCGCTCTTAAGCCAGATGCGCATAGCATGTTTATGTTGCAGGTAGAAACGCTGTCGGGGAGGCCAGATCCTCTAATGACTTGTTTTGCAGGGTTTTGACCCACCCCAGCAGACAGTACTATTCCACTGTTCAAAGCTTCAACAGAATTTTTATCGATTTTATTTCTTGACAGTAGATCCTTTACTACTTCAGATGCTATTTGAGGTGCACTTAAAGAAGAAAGGGAACCTAAGAATTTTCCGACTGCGCTTCGTCTGGCATCTATGATGAAAACCCTCTCCATATTGAATAAATATCACACCGGATTTAAATAAATAGGTAAAGACTAGGTATGGAACGTTTATTCGATTATGAATTCTGGGGGTATGGTACTTCTTCTATAAAGCAAAATATGGCTATGGATGAGTACCTACTAGCGCGTGCTGAGAAGAAAAAGAAGGCGACCATAAGATTTTGGAACGTTAAAAAGGATGGGGTAGTCCTTGGATACGCCGAATCAGGAAGCGCAATAAAGGAAAAGGACAAAACATTTGACATTGCTAGACGCATAACCGGCGGATCTCACGTAGAATTCGATGAAAACTGTCTAGCTTATTCATTTACTATTCCAAGAGATGCCAAATTTATGCATTTTGACGAGATGCGGAACTACTTCGCCAGCAAGATCGAGGAATCTCTTGTAGAATTGGGCATAGAAGCGATAAAAACCGACAACAAAGCTTCCACAATAAATGTAGACAAGAAGGTGGTAGCTAGCCATGCAATATTTTGGGGCATAAAAAGTGCGCTCATGCACGGCTTAGTCGTAATAGACCCGTATGACGTAGACAAAATAGCAAGGAGAATGCTCTTAGGCAAAAGAAAGATCGGTAAAAACTTATACACGGAATATGAAGCTCTAAAACAGATACCTGCTCTTTCGGGGATCGTAAAAGAAAAAGACGAATACCTGAATAAAGTTTTGAGAAGGGAATATGTCAAGAAGATCCTTTCTAAAAAGATATTAAAAAAGATAGCCGGTAGCGTTTACGAGAAAAAGAAAACTACCCTCGCTGTTTCTGGAGAAGCACAAAAAATATTGGGAACAAGGCATTTAGGGGAATCGTGGCTAGAAGAACGTACTCCGCCTTATACAGAAAAAGAAGTAGAAACTATACCTGGCGAGGAGCTCAACGGCGATTTAAAGAGCGGTTTGGGATATTGTCTGTATATACAGGTCCCAGACAAAGACTTTGCAAAAATGGCTGAGCCGTCGGATTAATCTCTATTTGCCGTAGAAAAAATGCAGCCCTCGGCCAAGACCGCCTTCTGTAACTTCTTCTATTGACTCGCTAAAAGTTGGATGAACGTGTATGGTGTCTGCGATGTCTTCTAGGGTAGCGCCCATTTCGATCGCCAAAGCCGCTTCTGAGATCATAGTGGCAGCGGATTGCCCGACTATCTCGATGCCTTTTACTATATTTTGTGAGTCTGATGCGACCTTTACAAAACCGTTCGTCTTATCAAGAGCTATTGCGATTCCCAATGCGCTTAATGGGAATCTGGTTACTTTTATCCCTAGCTTTTCTTCTATGCTGCCAGCTATCGCTATCTCCGGGTCTGAGAATACCGCGGCAGGCACCACGACATTGTCATAACCAGAAGGAAGACCGGCCACAACTTCTGCGGCTACAACACCTTGTCTCATAGCTCTGTGAGCAAGAAGGGGGCCGCCATTTACATCTCCGACTGCAAGGATGTTTGGGTCCATAGTAACCAATCTGTCATCTACCGTCACAAATCCGTTCTCGTCTAGCTTTACTTTAGTATTTTCTAAGCCGAGCTCGGCGGTATAAGGAGAAAGGCCTATAGAGACTACAACAATATCAAATGCAGAGCTTGCACCGTCGCTTAATTTTACGATTTTACCCGCCTTTGAAACAGGAGTTACTCCTATCTTTAGACTTACATCGAGTTCGGCGAGTCTTTTCTTAACCAAATTTGCTGCGTCCTTGTCGAAATTGAAGAGAATATCGAATTTTTCTGCTATAGTAACCTTCGTGCCTAGTTTCGCGTATAGTGTGGCTATTTCTACGCCGACATATCCGCCGCCTATTATCAGCATCGTAGACGGCACTCTATCCAGCATTAATGCCCGTTTATAATCAAGTATGTCTTCTCCGAATTCAAAACCTTTTAAGACGGTAGGCTCTGAGCCGGTAGCTATTATAGCTTTTTTGAATTCTATCGTATTTCCTGTGCCGAGTCTCAAAGAATTTGAAGATGTGAAGGTAGCCGTTCCCTTTACTACCTCTACTTCATGAGAATTACATAAAAAAGCGACACCACTTTCTAATTTTCTGGAAGTATCCATCCTCCACTGGAGCATTTTTTTAGCGTCCAAGGAAATCGAACCAACGTTTATCCCGAACTTACTAGCATTTTTTATATCGTAAAACATATCCGCTATGTGTATCAAGGTCTTAGATGGTATACAGGCATAATTAAGACAGTGGCCGCCAAGCCTATCCTTCTCTACAAGTATTACGCTAAGCCCGAGTTCGGCGGCGCGTATTGCAGCGATATAACCTCCAACTCCTCCGCCTATCACCACCAAATCTGTTTGTTCCGGAAGAGAGCCTACTACCATTGATGTTCCCCCATATTCATATCTAAAGTTTCAAAAATCCGGGATCTTGCAATCGTTTTATTATTGCGTTTGTGAACCTTACCGCATCGGCTCCATCAACAACCCTATGATCAAATGACAATGAAATCGGCAATATTTTCCCGACCTTGACTTGCCCGTTATCCGCTACTGGTGCGTCTCTTATTAAGTGCACGCCTAAAATAGCGACCTCTGGAGGATTTATCATCGGAACAGATAGATAACCGCCGCCTAAGCTCCCGATATTTGTTATTGTGAATGTGCTGTCCCGCATTTCGTCTATGCTTATGGTACCATTCGATACTTTGTTATGAAGATCTTGCAGGTCTTTAGCTATATCAATTATGCTTTTTTTGTCCGCGTTCTTTATAACCACGACTCTAAGCCCATCGGGAGAATCAACGGCTACTCCCAAATTATAATATTTTTTTATTATTATCTCACCGACCAGCCCGTCGTAACTCGAATTAAAACGTGGATTCTCTTTAAGCGCGTCTATTACCGCTTTTATTATGAACGGCATGAAAGTGAGCTTAACGCCAGTTTTCTGTTCTGTGTCTTTTTTCATGTTGTTCACAGCGGAAAATAGAGCGTTTGCATCGACAATGTCCATATGCACGGCTCGCGGTATCTTGGCAGATTCTTCCATGTTCTTTGCGATCGCTTTTCTAATCTGGGTCAAAGATACTCTTTCTACTTCGCCAGAAATCGATGGTTTGGTAGATGGAGGTTGGATTTGTGTGGTGCTTTTAGGCTTATTAGCGGCCAGCATGACATCGCTTTCCATTATTCTCCCACCGGGTCCGCTGCCCACTATTGTATTTATATCTAGATGAAGCTCGCGTATTGCTTTCCTTACCGATGGCGTGGCTAGTGTCTCATTGGTAGTAGTGCTTGGTCCAGTTTTGGTCTGAGTCGGCGGGTTTTCCACAGGGACATTTCGTTGCGCAACTACTTCGATTTTGACGCCCGAGACATTTAAGTTATTAAGTTCGGCAGAAGTGCCAATATAGGCTATTACATCGCCTAGGTGTACCGTTGTATTCTCTTTTGCGTTTATCTTTACTATGCCCTCGATAGGTGCGGGGACGTCTACTATTGCTTTATCTGTTTCTATTTTTACTATCGCTTGGTCTTCCTTAACGTTTGCACCATCGAGTACAAGCCACTTTCTGACATGGCCTTCTGTTATTCCTTCTCCGACATCTACAAACTTTAATTCTTTCATATCTAACTTGACATTATCTTATCTATAGCTTCTGATACTTTTCTCTCATTTGGAAGATAAAATTGCTCATAACTTGGGAATGGGTATGGCAGGCTAGGAGATGCGACCCGCATTATTGGCGCATTGAGTTTGAAAAGGGCTTTCTCCGATATTCTAGCGGCTATCTCCGCGCCCACTCCAAAAGACAGTTCCGCTTCGTGAACTATCATTACACGGCCGGTCTTTTCTACGCTTTGAAGTATGGTCTTTTCATCCAGAGGATTTATAGTACGAAGGTCTATAATTTCAGCGTTTATGCCTTTTTTGGAAACAACATTATTTACTATAGGTACCATAGTTCCATAGGTTACAATCGTCAAATCCGTCCCCTCCCGTATGATGTTCGCCTTTCCTATCGGGACTTCATAACTTCCTTCGGGTATCTCCTGTCTGAAAAGTCGATATAATCGCGTTGGCTCCAGGAATAGTACCGGATCTTCCATGTGCATAGCTTTTATCAGTAGTCCTTTAGCATCGTATGGATTTGATGGTTCTAGGATTATCAAGCCGCCGCTATGCGCATAATAAGCTTCAGGACTCTCTGCGTGGTGTTCAAGAGTTCTTACTCCTCCGCTGACTGGCGTTCTTACTACCATGGGAACTTTCCAAGTTGATCTTGTTCTACTTCTGTACCTAGCTGCATGACTTACAAGCTGGTCAAATGCAAGGTACATGAAGCCTGCGAATTGTATTTCGGCAACTGGATGCAAACCAGATAATGCCATGCCTATCGATGTGCCGACTATTCCTGCTTCAGAAAGTGGGGTATCAATGACTCTTTGTTCACCATATTTGGCGAGTAGCCCTTCGGTTACCCTGAAAACTCCACCATCTTTTCCGACATCTTCGCCTAGTATGATCGCTTTCTCGTCGTCGCGCATTACTATGTTCAGTGCACTATTTATCGCGCTATTCATGTTAGCCATCATATCAATAGCTTCCCTGCTGCCAGAATCCGGAATTTATTGCAGCATCTTCCTCATCTTTCAGCGTGTCTGGCATAAAACTATAAATATTTTCGAATATAGTCTTAGGATTAGGCTTGAACTGTTCAGATTTTTCAACGGCCTCATTTATGCGCTTAGCATTTTCAGCGTCCATCACTTCTTGTCTAGATTCGTTCCACAGACCTTTCTTTTCCAGATAAGTCCTTACTCTTTTTAATGGGTCTTTTTTTAGCCATTCATCGACTTCAGCCTCGGTTCTATACTTTGTAGGATCGTCAGATGTGGTGTGAAAACTGAGCCTATACGTTATTGATTCTATCAACATTGGTCCTTCATCTGCGTTTTCTAGAGCGTCATGGGTTGCCTTGAAGACTGCTAAGGGATCATTACCATCGACTTGTACGCCTTTGAACCCTGCAGCGATGGCTTTTTGCGCGAGCGTAGAAGCGGCGGTTTGCTTGCTCACCGGCGTAGAAATTGCCCATTGATTATTCTCGATTATAAAGACGATAGGCAACTTTAGTTCCCCTGCAAAATTTAGCGCTTCGTAGAAGTTTCCTTCGGAAGTACCGCCATCCCCGACATAAGTCAAAACGTTTGCATCAGTTTTTAGGTACTTTTGTCCAAATGCTAAACCGACTGCATGGAGCAACTGCGTGGCAACCGGCACTGTATAAGGAGTAGCGTTTATTGCCTTGGTGCCGTCCATTCCCTCCTCATATCCTTTCCAGTAAAGGAAAAAATTATATAATGGTAATCCCCTCACAAAATAAGATCCATGTTGTCTAAAATTTGGCACCAATATATCTTTCGGTGCCATAGCCATAGCACTTCCGACCTGAGTGGCCTCCTCGCCTACGGATGGTCCGTACGTTACTGCTCGCCCCTGTCTTTGTAGACTGATTACCTTGGAATCTGCAGCTCGAGTGAGGGACATCCACTTATACATTTCTGTTATTTTAGAGTCGTCTATATAATTCGACATCTGCGACTTATCGATTACACCGTTTTCGTCCATTACCTGGAAATAATTTACAGAATCTTCGTACACCTTCTTTATCATTATATCCTCGATAATTTTTAGTTGCAGTTTTTTAGTTAAATACATTTAAATTAATCGGACAATTATACTAGCTATAATTCTATGACCATCAGCAGGCTTAAAAAATTAATGAAAAAGCTCGGTTTTAGGTCTGGCAACGACCCAAGTTATTACAATGCTTTCCATGATTGGACCGTAAAGAATCAATCTGAATTCTATTCTGCGGCATTGGAAGATCTTCGCTTTAGATGGATGAAAAAGCCGGATAAAATACTTGTATATGATAACTCAGATCCCATATGGAAGGCTAAGTGGTTCGTCAACGGGGAAGCGAACGTATACGATGTATGCGTAGAAGAGCAAATAAGACGTGGCAGAGAAAATTCAATAGCACTGATATGGCGACGAGAAGATGGGGCGGGTCTGCAGCTTACTTTCCGCGAAGTTAAAGAAAAAGTAGAAATTATTGCTAGCCACCTAAAAGAGGAGGGTATAAGACAAGGTGATAAGATTGCGGTCATAGTCCCTTCTTCACAGTTTGCATATCTTCTTTTCTACGCGATACAAAAAATTGGCGCGATTTTTATCCCTATTCCTACCGAGATAATGGACCTGGCCTTGAGTAAAAGATTGGCAATGACGCGGCCAAAGCTGATATTTGCAACTAAAAGCTTCATTTACAATCATAAAGATATAGAGTATACCAAGAATTTATATTCAGTATTAGAAAAACTTAACGCAGCAGAAAAATACGCCCCTAAATTGATAGTAATAGATTATATAGAAAATACTATGAGCGGCGCAGCTATATTGCCACCCGATTCTATCTATTATCATTCCTGGATAGCGCAGCCGGCGAGCGGCTTAATACAGACACAAAGGTTATCGAGCGAAGATGTGACCATGATATTGTTCACTTCTGGCACAACTGGGACGCCCAAAGGCACTATGCACACTTATTGTGCGTTGATAGAAGACATTATAGAGAATGCCTACGCTTCTGGCGTGGATGCCGGAGATAGATTTCTTTGGTATACTAGCCCGGGCTGGATGATGTTTCCTTGGTTGGTGATGGGTACAAATGGTTTGGGCGCCACAGCCGTTCTATACGATGGTTCTCCTTCGATAAAAGGAAAAGAAACAATGCTAGATTTGGTAGAAACGCTAAAATTAACACATTTGGGTCTTTCGCCCCCGCTGATTGCAGACCTGATAGAATCCCTAAAAACAACGAAAGGTTACAAAAAACGGCTTAGCTCGCTTAGGGAAATAATGTATACGTCATCGCCCCTTGCCAAAAACATGGCCGATAAACTTGCAAGGTTTGGTTATCCCCCCGGAGGAGTTTGTGGGGGCACCGACGGCTGCTTCGCCTATGCCAGTGGAAACCCAATAACCAAAAGAGAGGGTTCAACTATGATGCCAAGTCTAGGTGTAGACGTCCATGTAGCCGTCAATATAAATGGACAATGGCGTGAAGCTAAACCGGAAGAACTGGGAGAACTTACAATAAAAAGTCCATTTCCCTCGATGAATATTGGCTTAATAAATGACGATGAAAATAGAACTGTGTTTAGAAACGCTTATTTCAATTACAATAATAGCATAAGAAATCTGCTTGGAAGCGAGACACATTTTTGGATACACGGCGATCTTGCGTCATTCGACAAAAAAAGGCGACTGATAGTGCATGGAAGAGCAGACGATCTGCTTGTGGTGCATGGAAACAAACTAAGTCCTAGCGATGTTCAGGATGCGGTATTAAGTGAGAATAAAGAGGTTTCCGACATAGCACCGATATCGTTATCTATAAAGGATGGAGATGGAGGCGAACTGCTGTTATTTGCCGTCTTAAAATCAGAATTTAAGAATGCTTCGCACGATAGTTTACACCTGCTTTCAGACAGAATAAAGGACAGCGTTAAGAATAGAGTTAACAGGCTTGCTAAACCATGTGCAGTTTTCTTCGTAGAAAGTATACCCTACACTATAAACAATAAACCCGCATTCAGACTTATACGAGATGCATTTGTAGGAAAGACGGTTGGGGATACTTCAACTATAAAGAATAAAGAAGGCCTAAAAAGCTTCTCTTCTATAGGAAAGGCTTTCTTTGAGAAAAAGACTAATGAATAAATTTATTAACTCGGCCGATGTTTATGTCTTGTTAGAGTATGAAAAACTCACGAAAAGTCTATATAATTTCTGGCGGAGTAACTAAATTTGCAAAAGCTCACCCCGATATGGATTTCAGGCTGATGGTCAAAAAGGCTTATGACTATGCCATGGCTGACATTCCATCCATCAAGACCCGTGATATAGACAGCAGCAGAATCTCTTATTTTTCCGACCATTTTACGCGTCAATTAAAAGCTGCTTCTATGGTCCAAGATTATTTGGGCTTGAATCCTAAAGACTCAAGAAGAATCGAATGGGGCGGGGCGACCGGCGGCCAATGTATACAGGCGGGCTGGGAAACTATAGCTAGTGGGCGCAGCGATGTTTGTCTTGTAGCTGGTTTCGAAACAATGTCTAGGGTAGAGACGTGGAAGGGAAATGAATTCATAGCCCTTGCTTCGGACACCAACTTTGATTATCCCGTCGGTGGTTTTTACACGGGCTATTACGCGTTGATGGTACAAAGGCACGTATATGAATTCCTTAGGAAAACGCGCTTTTCTGGAATTAAAGACGAAAAGAAGGCACAGCAAATGGCGACTAAAGAAGCGATGAGAATAATGGCGATGGTGTCTGTAAAAAACCACGTAAACGCGATAGCAAATCCTTATTCGCAATATCCAAAGAAAATAACCGTAGATGATGTGCTAAAAAGCGAAATGATTTCTTATCCTATTAATAGAGAATCTATTTGCACTATGAGTGACGGTGCTGCGGTATTACTGCTAGCCTCAGAAGACGTAGCTTTCAAATATACCGACAAACCGGTTCTCATAAAGGGGGTTGGCTGCGGAACAGATACAATGAGGCTCGCAGACAGGCCTTACGCGGAGGTGCCACTTTTTCCTTGGGAGAAAAAAAGTGACTATGAGAATCTTGATTACCCTGGGGTCCATTCTTTTAGGGCTGGTAGGACGGCCGCTTTGGAAGCATATAAGCATGCTGGTATAAAAAATCCTAAAAAAGAATTGAGCTTCGTTGAACTTCACGATGCTTATGCCAGCTCTGAAATACAAACTTATGAGGACATTGGGTTATGCAAATACGGAGAAGGCTATAACTTCGTAGAGAGTGGGCGACCATTTCTAAAAAACATAGATTATAAGTTGGATCTTAAGAGCAAAGGAGTAATACCTGTAAATCCTTCTGGGGGCCTAATAGCATGTGGACATCCCGTTGGTGCTACCGGTATAATGCAGGGCGTATTTGCATTTTGGCAGCTCCAGAATACGATAAAGAAACACTTCGGAAATGACACGCTCCAGATAAAGGATGCAAAGCGCGGCCTCATACATAGCCACGCTGGGACTGGCAGCTCAGTGACGGCCAGCATACTTGAGGCGGTTAAACATGATTAAAAAATTCGACAGGTTTAAGGACGTAATGGATGAGATTAAAAAGAATGGCGCCGCATTATATAAGGATCAGTCAGGAACAGAAGACTTAGTAATATCATATCCATACAAAATAAATTATATACACAGCTACGCAGAGGACTCAAAGTTTTTCGTCGGCTTAACAGAAGGCAAACTTTTTGGGAGCAAATGCAGAAAATGCGGCTACAAATACGGAACCCCGAGAAGTCACTGTATGGAATGCGGTAGCGCAACGGACTGGATGGAATTGCCATTGAAAGGTAAAGTGCATTCATGGACTACATGTTACTTCGGAAGCGAAGAATTCTTAAAAGAAACTCCTTTCAATCTCGCCCTTGTAGAGTTCGATGGTGTAGATACACCATTTCTATCTAGACTTGTCGGTGCTAAAACAGAAGATATCTACATAGGCATGGATGTAAGAGCAGAGTTCAAAAAGACACCAAGATATTTAGTTTCTGATGTTTATTTTGTGCCTACAAAATAAGTTTGTTTTAGAGCTTTTCATCTAATAGACAAGTTTTTTAATCGTTAGTGCTTTACTTAGGAATGGAACAATTGTTCCAGCGACACGTTAGAGAGCTTAAAGAACTTGGCCGAATTACCGAAGACCACGTCAAGATTGCCGAAAGTGCTGATAAGGCTGCGGAAGAACTTTATTACCAAGAGATGGACGCTTACCTCAAGCGTGAAGTAAACATAAAAAATCATATAAAGATTTTCAAAAAACATGGCCTTATGGGTATACAGGTACCAAAAAAGTATGGCGGTGCCGGTGGTGATGCTTATTCGTTAGCATTGGTCTTTGAGCGAATTGGTCAGGTCGGAATGGGCCCGCTTACGTTCTTGGATGTCCAGAACTGCTTAACGGAATCTACCCTAATGCGATGGGCAAATGAAAAACAAAAAGAAAAATATCTGGTCCCTCTTGCAAAAGGAGATAAAACCATGTCGTTCTGCCTTACCGAACCTGAATTCGGTAGTGACCCAAGCTCTTTACAAGCTAACTTTGTAGAGGAGAAGAACGGATTTAGAATAAATGGTGAGAAATATCTTATTACCAACGGCTCTGTTGCAGATTCATTTATAGTGTTCACTAGAAATAAATCAAAGGGTATATCTGCAATAATCGTTGACCGTGACGAACACGTAAAGCTGGAAACAGAAATAAATCAGAAGATGGGTCTATTTACTTCGGATACTACTTTCTTGAAGTTTGAAGACGCCTTTGTACCAAAAGAAAACTTACTTGGAGAATTTGGAAAAGGCTTATCGGTAGCATACACCGGGCTGCTTAGCGGACGCTTAGGCATAGCATCCGGCTGTGTCGGTGCAATAGAAGATTGTTTAAATTCCGCAGTTTCTAGGGCGAGAGAGAGGATTCAATTTGGAAAGCTAATAGGAAAACATCAGTTGGTCCAGCACAGGATAGCGGTAATAGAAGAGAACCTTGAAAGTGCGAGATTATCGGTCGATAGGGCAGCTTATTGGAAACAAAAACACGATCGTAATCCAGACGATCAAGAACTTCGAAAAGAAGCTGATCACAATATTACAATGGCTAAAGTTATAGCTTCGAATGCTGCTTCCAAAGCTGCTGATAACGCTGTTCAACTATTTGGAGGATTTGGATACTCAATCCTTGCCCCGCCTGGCAGACATTACATTGATGTGCGTGCATCAAGAATATACGAAGGCTCTAATGATGTCCTTGAACTAAAGCTTGTTTCAGATTTGTTAGGTAAAGACTTTGAAGCATACAGATGAAGACTTTAGATAAAAATGGAAAAAGTTAACTTTTGGCAGAAAAAAATTGATGAACTCTCAAAAGACTTGAATCATAAGAATAATAAGTACGAACACTGGGAGAAGACCGTGCTTAAGGATTGGATTTCTGAGAGCAAACTTAAAACAAGAAGCGGCCGATTAACTTATTCTGTAGAAGACACCGCGGGCACAGAAGATGAAATGCCTGGCGTCTATCCCTTTACTCGCGGTATATACCCAGACATGTATAATGGTAAGACCTGGTCTATGAGAATGTTTTCCGGTTTCGGCACGCCAGAAGATACAAACACTAGGCTAAAGTACCTACTTCAACATGGAGAAACTGGATTAAGCATAGCGTTCGATGAGCCTACACTTTATGGAATAGATTGCGACGATAAACGGGCCGAAGGGGAAGTCGGCAGATGCGGAGTAAATGTAACGACGCTTAAGGACATGGAGGTGATTTTTGACGGGATTCCCTTAGATAAAGTCAGCACATCAATGACTATAAATGCGCCTTCTATAATCATCTTTGCAATGTTTATAGCCGTAGCAAAAAAGAAAGGGATACCTCTCAATTTACTGACAGGAACGCTGCAAGCGGATATGCTGAAAGAGTACATCGCGCAGAAGGAGTGGGTTTATCCGCCAGAAGCTCACCTTCGCATGATAAGGGACATGATGTTGTTCTGCACCGAAAAAATACCGAAATGGAATTATATCAGCGTTTCCGGTTACCACATAAGAGAGGCCGGCGCGACTGCGGCTCAGGAACTCGCCTTTACTTTGGCGGACGGTTTTTATTATGTAGACATGGGAATAAAAGCCGGTCTTAAGATTGGGGAATTCGTGCCGAGGATATCCTTCTTTTTTGATTCTTCCATAAACTTCTTTGAAGAAATAGCAAAGTTTAGGGCCGCAAGAAGGATTTGGGCTATGGTTATGAAAGAAAAATACGGAGCTAATGATCTTCGTTCCTTAAAACTTAGGTTCCACACACAGACTTCAGGCTACACTCTGACTTGGCAACAACCACTAAATAATATAGTCAGGACCACAACAGAAGCGTTATCTGCAGCATTGGGCGGCACGCAGAGCCTCCACACAAACTCTTATGATGAAGCACTTGCATTGCCAACTGAAGAAGCTGCCAAAGTAGCTCTTAGAACACAGCAGATAATAGCCGAAGAAACTGGGATCACAGACGTTGTTGATCCCTTAGGTGGTTCATACTATATAGAGGATCTTACGAAACGGATGGAGTTAGAAGCTTACAAGTATTTCGAAAAAATAGATCACATGGGCGGCATACTTCAAGCAGTAAAGGAAGGTTATCCACAAAAAGAGATAGCAAATTCTTCTTATGAAAGGCAGGGAAAATTAGAAACTGGTGAAGAAATAATGGTTGGAGTAAACAAATACAGGGAAGAAAATGAAAAACCGATAAATATATTGCATATAAACCGTAAGCCTGAGCTGGTGCAGAAAAAACGACTAGAAGAAGTTAAAAAATCAAGAGATGAAAATAAACTGAAAACCTGTCTTGATAAGCTGAGGGGTGCTATGTCATCCGATAACGTGAATTTAGTCCCACATGTAATAAATGCTGTAGAATGTTATGCTACTATAAGCGATATAATAAACGTAGGGAGGGAAGTCTATGGCGAATGGAAAGAACCAAAAATATTATGATAAGCCAATAAGGATATTGATAGCGAAACCTGGAATAGATGGCCATGACAGGGGAGTCTATGTTCTAGCCAGAGCATTCAGAGATGCCGGTATGGAAGTGATTTATCCCGGTTTGCTGCCCACTCCCGAAAGCATAATAGAAACTGCGATAGATGAGGATGTTGATGTCATAGCGATAAGTCTTTTGAACGGCGCACACATGGCAGTCTTCACCAAAGTAATGAATTTACTAAAAGAGAAAAAAGCCAACGGCATAGCCGTAGTCGGCGGCGGGATAATACCGGACGAAGACAAGTCTAAGCTTGAGAAGATGGGCGTAACAGGAAATTATGGTCCTGGGACCTCGCTTAATATCATAATAGAACACATAAAGAAAAGAGCTTACGGGGCGCGCGAAGAAAAATGGGGAAAGAGCAAAAAAACGAAATAGGCAGAGTGATTTCCGGTATAAAAAAGGGCGATCGGCAAAGTATCTCGCGTGCAATAACAATCGCAGAAAGCGCGCCGGAAATGTTCGCTAGCTTAATAAAGCCGCTATACAATCCAAAGAAGGAAGCGAGGGTAATCGGGATAGTTGGCCCGCCAGGCTGTGGAAAAAGTTCTTTGATAGCTATGATAGCACCAAAACTAACGGCGATGGGAAATAAATTGGGTGTGATAGCAATCGACGCGTCTAGTCCATTTACCGGCGGTTCTTTTTTAGGCAATAGAATAAGAATGCAGGACTCTTTAAGCAACAATAAAATATTCATGAGGAGTATGGCGAGTCGCGGTGCAAAGGGCGGCTTGGCGGCTGCTGTAATGAACGCGATACTTGTTCTGTCGAGTGCCGGATATGATTACATAATAGTTGAACCTGTTGGCTCTGGGCAAGCTGATGTAGACATACTAGATATAGCGTCGACCATAGTCCTAGTCCTTGCTCCTGGGCTTGGAGATGAAATACAAGCAGCTAAGGCGGGTCTTATGGAGATAGGTAATATCTTTGTAATAAACAAAGTAGACCTTCCCGGCGCAGATAAAGCCGAAAGAGATATAAGATATTTTATTTCGACCGGACCTGCAGAAAAAAGGCAACAAAATATAGTAAAAACCAGCACCGTATCAAGGGAAGGAATAGATGAATTAGCACAGGCAATAATTGAGCATGAAAAAAGTGTAGATAAAAATGAATTCATAAAATACCGTTTTTATATGGAAACACTACGAATAGCTACGGAGATATTCTCAGAGCATATCGACCATCTAAAAAAAGAAAGGCCGAAATGGCTAGAAACTTCTCTTTCCGAAGCTACTGATCCTTACTCTGCCGCAGAAAAAATAATAAAAAGAATCGAAAGCGATGAGAAATTATAAACTAAGGCAATAAGTTATAGTTATATATTATGTCCTAATT
The DNA here is from genome assembly GCA_021818905.1 of Nanobdellota archaeon. Classification (GTDB taxonomy): domain Archaea; phylum Nanobdellota; class Nanobdellia; order Parvarchaeales; family Parvarchaeaceae; genus Parvarchaeum. The sequence continues at coordinate 29,885 of JAKASS010000009.1, read as the reverse complement.
TCGCTTTCTTAGCCTTTAGATGCCGTTTAATAATTTCATTTGTTGGCTTAACGTGTATACTTACCGGTTCTACATCTATCCCCTGTGATTTTAGTCCTTGTATTTTTGCCGGGTTATTGGTCATAAGTCTTATGGATTTTACTCCGATGCGTTTTAAAATTTCGGCTGCAATCGTAAAGTCTCTATTCTCTGGCTTGTATCCAAGAGCGACGTATTCTTGATAAACGTCTGTTGGTCTATTTGTTTTATTGTCAATCTTTGAAACGACCTTATTGCCATTCCAATCAAAACTATTTTTATAAGCGGAAAGTTTAGCTGTGATGCCATTTCCAGCCCCTTCCTGATTAAGATATATGATCACTCCTATTTTCTCTTTAGCCATAGTTCTCATTGCAATGTCCAATTCTTCTCGGCATTCGCAATTTGAAGCATGGAAAAGTTCGCTGCTCCTGCAAGATGAATGGACTCTGACCAATGGTTTGTCATAATCCAAAAGCTTATTCTCTTCAAGTCTGCCAAAGACAACAACATCGTGTTCTTTTCCACTTGTGTAGTCGCCAAAAACCAAATAAGTAAGACCACCGTATTCCGAAGGGACTGGGGTTCTACCCAGTTCTTTTACAAATTGTTTATTTTCTTTCTTTAGAATATCTCTAATCTCTGTTTCTTCTACCCACGGGGTAAACCAAATCTTATCTTCATGATCAACTATCTTATTTATATCTAACTCGTTCATAGTTCTCTAAATATTTTCATCTATATAATTACTTTATAATTAAAACATGCAAGACTATATTAATTTTTGGGCGTCTTTTCCGGGTTTGTAAGTCTCATTCCATCCGTTCTTTTAATCACTTCGTCTGCTAGAAATGAGATGAAGAAGACCGCGATAAAGCCAACCGCCGCGATAAAATAACAGTATTCAAACGCAGCTGCTGTCGGAAAAGCGACCCCGCTTATTACGACTACAAATGTTGAGATTAAAGATCCAGCTATCGGCACGCCTAGACTGGCTCCAAGATTTCTGAAAACACTGTTGAGAGATGTAGCGAGACCCATCTCATGTGGATCGACTGAAAGCACAAGAAGATTCTGTGCTGATACCATCATTATACCTAGTCCCGCTGCAGCTATTGTCAGATATTCGGCTATCTGGATGGCTTGTGTGGAGCTAGCAAGAAGGAAGAAACCGGCCACCGCTACTACAGAACCCAAAAACAAGAAACGTTTCACCCCGTACCTAGATATTAGTACGCCTATCGGATATCCAACGGCTAACATTGCTATGGCCAGAGGAACGAGATAGATGCCTGTGGTCAATATATCAAATCCGAAGCCGCCTGGCGCGGGTGTTTCCAAACGATATGATATAGCTATAAAAGCGAGATACATCGAGATGCTTGACATTATGGCGATTATGTTTGCTATAAGAACATTCTTTTTGCTTAGTAATTTAGTATTCAGTATTGGCTGTGCCCTATTCTTTTCTATAAAAATCAACGGCACTATCAGTAACGCACCGCCCAACATCAGAAACAACACCAAAAGTGAAGTCCACCCCCAATTAGCTCCTTCAGATACGCCGAAAACTATCATTGACAATGCAGTCCCCAACCATATCGCGCCGATATAATCAAGTTTTGCTTTTAGATTCTTGTATATTGATTCTCTAGCAACGAAGAATATAAGTATAGTTAAGGCGACTATGAAAGGCAAAGCTATGTGATAATTCGCCTGCCATCCATATGAATTTGCTATGTAAGCTCCAAGAGGAAGCCCTAGGGCGATACCACCACCGAACATTCCAGCAAGAAGTCCCTGTGCGCGTGGGATAAGGTCTTTTGGAAATTCCTCTCTCACCATGCTAAACGCTAGTGGAAATATGCTAAGACCTATTCCCTGAAATGTTCTTGAAACGAGCAACGCAGTAAAGTTAGATGTAAACGAAGTTATTCCAACCATTACGGAATATGCGATTAGGACGTATACGATTATTCTTTTTTTACCGTAAATATCGCCAAGTTTTCCTATTACCGGCATTATAGCTGTACCAAAAACAAGATATAGCGAAATTATCAGGCTAGTAGTCGCGCTGTCTACTCCATACTGTTCACCTATTGTTGGCAGGGAAGGGGTCAACATTATATCAACGTACATTACAAAAGCTGCCAAGATTGCAAGTAGTATCAGGACTCTATAGGCGTATTTTATATCGTACTTCTTCGCAGGTACAAATGCCTCTTTGGCTTCTTTAGTTATATCCCCCATATCAGTCATGCTTTACTTTTATGAGGCCAAATAAACCGTTACGCTTTATTAGAAAATACCACCCTAAGCCGATGTAAGCAAGAGCCAACAGACCTGCTGCATTAGCGCCTATTAAATAAGCCATAAAGAAAACAATTAGAAAAAAGCCTACGACAAAATACAGCACTACCGAAGAAAGCAGGGTAATTTTCTGTCTCTTAGTTAGTTTCTCGGTTATCATCTAAGTCTGATGAAACTTACGATTATAAAGCTTTGAAAGGGTGAGGGAATGACTAATTTTAATTTTATTTCTTTGCTTTATCTAAATAGGCGTTCTTTAATTCTACATAGTTCTGCCAGTTCTGTGTTATTCTTTTCTTCTGGTCTTCGCTGATCTTCTTTACCACCCTTCCTGGTACGCCAAGAACGAGACTTCCGTCGGGTATTTTCGTGCCTTCTGTAACGACTGCCCCAGCTCCGATTATGCACCAATTCCCAATTTCAGCGCCTTCTAGCACGATAGACCCCATGCCTATTATGCAGTTGTTTCCGACCATGCACCCGTGGACTATGGCGCCGTGGCCTATAGACACATTGTCTCCCACTATTGTCGGATATTTTAACATTGTACCGTGTATTACGCAGCCGTCCTGCACGCTTGTGTTCTTTCCTATCTTTATATAATGCATGTCTCCCCTAAGAACTGCATGATTCCAGACGCTAGAATCTTCACCCATTTTCACATCGCCTATTAATTCAGCACTATCGGATACGTAAACAGAGGAAGGAATAGCTGGTTTCTTACGTTGGAATTCCTGCAGCATATGTGTTTTACATTGCTAACAATCTTCCAGCAAAAAGAACCCCCCACAAGAGAATTGGGTAGACTATCATCCTTTCCATTCCGCCCGGACCAATACCGAGATAGACGCTAGCTTCTGAAAGTACAGTCGCAGAAAGACCAGTAAGCCCCAAAACAAGAGATGGGTACCTTATAACACTTTTCTCTCTGACAGCGAAGTAGAGCGCTGCGACTCCGCCGGAAATAAATACGATCGCTGAGACTATCTCGTGTATTGCGCCGAAGTTTTCATTGAATACGCCCACGCAGATAGCTGCAACTGCTGCAATTGCTAGTAAAGTTGAGAAGACCTTTTGTTTTGAGCCACGTTCATAGAAATACGCACCTATCAGCAAGAGCACTCCTAAGAAAATAATTGAAGCATTGAAAAGAAGTGCAGAAGGACCTACTCCAAGGTCACTTATGTAGTTATTTGAAATACTATAGCCGGGATAAAGTGCTTCGGCCAGCATCATTGCAATTATGAAGTATATTATGCTTAATCCTATCAGAAGACCGGCAATTCTAAGCTCTTTGCCCCTGTTTTTCATAGATATTGGTGCCCTGCCTTAAATTTAAAGCTTTTTGCGAAACGAGGGTTTATTAGCATTTGCATCAATAATTCTTATGGAGAAAGACATTATAAAGCAGATCATAGAAAATGATCCTTTTTTAAAATATCTCGGCATAAAGATACTTGAACTAAAGGAAGGCTATTGCAAGTTGTCTGTCGATTTCAAACGCGAACTTACTAGATCCGGCGGGATATTGAATGGTGGTGCGATTTCGTCTCTTGCAGATGCTGCGGGCGGGTGCGCGGTACTGACTTTAGACCAAGGCAAAAATCAGGTAACAATTGATTTAAATGTTTCGTTCTTGAGACCAATAAAAAATGGTCCTGTAACCGTAGAAGGGCGGGTCACAAAAGTGGGTAAATCCTTATCTTTCGCAGATATGCAGATATTCGATGGAGAAGGAGCAAAGTGCGCAGTCGCAAAGGGTACCTGGTTCTTCGTTCCTTTCTGATAAATTTCTGTGAATATTACAGTTCAATTCAAAGTAGAACACAACAAATCTTTGTTTGATGACCGCAATCAAACAATAAGCGTTAAATGGTTAAATAATAGCGGCGCGTAAATAATTTTATGGAGAAGTCATTTTCTGAATCCATAGAAACAGTAAAAACTATTTATGATTTTTCTAAAGAGGAATTACAGATACTTGAAAAGATTGATGCTGCCTCGGAAGAATTGGTTGTCTCAGAGTTTGATCACTACCTCAAGAGGGAAGTAAATGAAGATGCGCCAAAAATAGCCAAAAAACACGGAATTCTGGGTCTTACCGTAGACAAAAAATACGGCGGACTAGGCGCGAACCCTATGATAAGCGTACTTGCCGGCGAAAGATTCGGTCAAGTAGGCCTTGGCTTTTCTACTTTTTTTGGCGCTAACTTAGGCCTCGCACAGATGGCGATTCAGATGTGGGGGAGCGATGACCAGAAAGAACGTTATCTTAGGCGCGCAACGGCTGGCGATATAATAATGGCTTTCGGCCTTACAGAACCAGAGGCGGGCAGCGACCCGATGTCATTGAAGACGCAATATGAAAAAAAAGGAAACAATTTTGTAATAAACGGCTCAAAGTATTTTATATCTAATGGCTCGATTGCTAATGCAATGATAGTCTTTGCAAGATCAAAGGAGACTCCGACCGAGATATCTGCTTTTCTAGTAGACACAAACAAAAACGGCTTCAACGTAGACATGAGACTAAAGGAAAAGATAGGACTTTTCACTTCGGACACTGCTATGCTAAGCTTTAAAGATTTAGAAGTACCAGAAGAAAATGTTTTGGGAACTTTGGGCGGTGGAATGTACGTGGCTTACTCGTCTATACTTAACGGAAGGTTAGGTGTCGCTTCGGCTTGCACTGGTGTTGTGCAGGACTGTCTTAATCAGGCGTCTGCTCGAGCGAGAGAACGAATACAATTCGGCAAGGAAATAGGCAAGCACCAACTTATACAAGAGCATATAGCTGAAATCGCACAAAACTTCGAGAAAGCGAGGTGGCCAACTTATATAACTGCTCTAAGAGCGATAGAATATAACAAAACTCAGAATAGTGACTTAGTAAGAGAACTAAGCCATAGAAGCGCTATGGCTAAAAAGATAGCATCGAGAGCGGCTTGGGAATCTGCCGATAGAGCCGTGCAGGTATTCGGCGGATTTGGATACTCACTTTTATCGCCGGTCGGAAGACATTACTGTGATTCTAGAGTTACAAGGATATACGAAGGCACGGACGAGATAATGGAGCTAAAGATAGCACAACATATATTAGGGAAGGAGTTTAGAGCTTTCTAGGTATATGAGAATAAATCTGAGTGGTTCTTTCGACCTTACGGCTGACTTACAAAACAGTTTCGCTTTCTTAACTGACCCTAAAAAATTAAGCGGTTGTGTAGCGGGATTAAAAGAGGCAAAATTTTTAGATGACTCGACGTTCGAAACTATCTTGACACTTAGGATTGGGCCGGTAAACGGTAATTTCGACGCAAAATGCAAGATAGCACAAGTGCCCCCCGATTCAATTACAATAACTATTAATGGGTCTGGTACAGCAAGTTCGATGAACTTAGTGCTGTCACTTAAGTTATCCAAAAAGACAGAAAAGGCGACTAGCGTTACTTGGAAAGCAGACACAGAAATAAATGGACTAGTAAGCGGCTTAGGAGAAACGATTCTGAGAGAACTTAGCAACTCGAAAATTCAGGAAATTATAAGCGCCCTAAAAATGAAAGTTATTTGATACAAAAATATCAAGCTCTCTCGAATACTACAGCGAAGTCTTGTCCACTACCAACACAGAGAGTAGCAACTCCAATCTTTTGCTATACCTGCTTCTTCGGCTAATTTTTCTGGTCCTGCTGCGAGTCCCTTGACGCGCTTAAAGAATTTTTCATATGAATATGTATCCTTGTTTGCATAAAGTATCTCTCTATTCCCAAAATTTCTGACAGAATTTATAAACAAGTTTTTTAGAATTAGCTTGGGGGGGTGATACTCATCTATTTTTACTGGATGTTTTTTAACAATATAAATCTTAGAAAATTAAACCAACTCGGCTGCGTATTCCTTGTGTTCTTCAACAAAATGTCCTATATACGGACAGTCCGGCCTTACTTTAAGCCCGTTCTTTTTTGCGAAAGCGAACGCCTCTTTCGCCAGTTTGGCGGCTTTTCCATAACCCCTATCTTCTACGGGCATAAATGTGTGATAGATTACCATAACCTTTCCTCTTATTCTGTAAAGGAGTTCTGCTTCACCATGTTCGGTTTTAAGGGACATCCTACCAGCTTGCTTGTTTATCACAGACATATAATCACGCGATATAATTGTCATCAGATTCGGTATTATCGCTCATTCCTTCTTCTTCTTCTTCCTCTTCCTCATCTAATGATTCATCATCCGTTGGCTCATCTGAGACTTCTACTTCGTCTTCGACCTCTACTTTTTCTTTTTTTGCCTTTGTCTTCTTTGAAGTCTTCTTCTCCATAATAATTCTTAGAGTCTGTCAATTAATATCTTTCTATTGCGCATATAGATTAAAAACTTGCAATTTGCAGTTATTTATACAGGTCGCCCCCTCATAAGATTATAACGTAGAACTTAAGAGTATGACAAACTTATCTTTAAAAAAGAGTCATTACGACAAACTTTACGCTGCCAAGTCCGTAATAGATTCTTGTAAAAGCGACCTGGGATTTTATGCGAGCGCTGATCTTTATAAGCACGAATGCTGGACCAGAGACCTTTCCTATTGCTTAGAAGGTCTCTTGGCGGCAGGCTATGAAAATGACGTTAAAAAGGCTTTAAAAACCCTCTGGGAAAAACAAAAATCGAGTGGCAGGGTTCCGACTCTTTTTTTCGACAATTTTACGTCCTGGCTTCGTAATTCTATAAGACGCGGAAGAGCAAAATCTATACCAAAGAGCTTTACGGGATTAGAGGCGGTTTTGAATAGCATCTTTCATGTATCTGATCCAACGCCGCATGCAGTAATTACAACATATGAACTCGCACGCAGTTCAAAAGATGAAAATTTTATTTCTAACTTTTCAATTAACCTGAAAAGTGCTTTGGAATATATAGAGAAAAACTGCAGGGATGGTTTTATTGTAGGTTGTGACTGGAGGGATCTTATGCCAGAACTTAGAGGGGACGCGCTTCTTTCAAACCAATGCTTGCTTTATCGTATATATCGCTTAGCGGGGGAAGAAAGAAAGGCTGAAGATTTGAAAAATAGAATAAACAACGAATTTTGGAACGGCGAATATTACGTTTCTAGTAGAGGTAGGAAGGACTTTGACATGCTTGGCAATGCGCTCGCAATCGAATGGGACATTGCTAAGAAAGATACTTACGGCAAACTTGCTGAGATGTTCAGGAAATCGACGACAAAATATGGAATCAGAAACATGTTACTTATTGATAAACGATCTGCAAACCAAAAGACAAAGGTCCCTGAGTGCGACCAGTATGGCACCATATGGCCTTTCGCAGCCTACCACGCCGTATTAGCATTAGATAAGATGGGATACAGAGACTTTGCTAGAGAAGAGTTCGAGAAACTAGAAAACCTAGAAGGATTCAACGAATGGTACGATCCTTCATCTGGAAAGCCCCTGGGGAGCAAAGAACAACTTTGGAATGCGGCTTCTTATCTTGAGACTGTTAAGAAGATATTTTAATAAAATCTTATTGACTTATCTCACGTCTCTTCTTTTAATCCTTCTTTTTCCCACAAATTAGAACCAGGCCCGTAGCTAGGTGTACCATAAAAAGTACGCGACTTTCCGCCTAAAGCCTTGTATATCTTAAACCATCTAGGGCCGTGCAGCTCGCTGTCTGGTGTGTCGTCGGTAACTTTTATATTGTGACTCGTAAAGTCAACTCTGTGCGCCTCTTCGTGTAGTATCGTTTCCTGCGTCTCTCCTTTTTCGCTGGTAAGAAGCTGCAGAACGCTAAAATCTATAGTATCCTCTCTATAATTGTATTCTGCATGGATCCATGGGGGCGATATTATCTTTACTCGGTATTTATCCATGTTCAAATGCATATAGGGTATGTATTGATGCGCCGTTGGATTGGTAGAAATCCTCTCTTTCACTTTTGAGAGGTTATCGGAAAGCAGCCGTTCAAGCTGTTCAACCTTAGTATAAGAAAACTGCCTATCGTATAAGACGCCAATTTTCACTAGATATTCAGATACTTCTGCATTGGTAAGCTCGTTTTCTAGTTTTTCTGTCATTATATATGTAGAAGACATTCGATATTTAAGACTTATAGATAATTGCGCTACTTATAGCCCATTAATATTATAAAAAAAGGACGTCAAAAGTGTAGGTTGTCTTTGTATGCTTTTCATAGCAGAAATCGTAATGTCCTTCAATTCCGCTTTTGATTTTGCCTGATGCGCCTTCAGTTTGTTCTTCTTCAGATAGCCCCAAACGCTTTCGTCGGGATTCAATTCCGGCGAGTACGGCGGCAGGTAGTATATCGCAAACGACTTTTTGTTCTTCTCTGCATACTCTTTGACTTTGCCCGCGATATGCGGCGGGGCCCTATCGGCTATGACGATGACCTTGCGGCTTTTGTGATGCTTCCTGATCTTATCCAAGAAGTCGATAAACGTAGTGGGATCGACCGTTTTCCTTTCCACCCTAAAGACCAATCGGCCCGCCGGGCTTATTGCTGAGGAGACGCAGATGCCGCCGCGGTTACCGGATAATCTTACTATCGGAGTCTTCCCTTTTGGCGCCCATGTTTTGCCCATCACGGCATTTACTGAGACCCCCGCTTCATCCTGAAAATATATCATAGCCCGCCAACGTTTTGCCTTGGCGAGGATCTTAGGCCATCCCTCCTTCGACCACCTTTTCGTTTCTTTTGGATCTTGTTCCGATGCCCTACGTTCTCCTTTTTGATTCGTAAGGCCCAGTCTTTTGAGCAGTCTCCACACATTTGAGTTGTCCAGATCTTTCCCCGTTAGTTTCTGGATCAGATATCCGACTCTTTTGCACGTCCAAAGCGGCGTTTCAAAGCCAAAATCAGTGGCCGGAAGTTTAAGGCTGGCTAGGACCCTTGTCATTTCTTTTGCCGAGAGTCTCAGCCGGGGTCCGGGCGCCTTCTTGCTTTTCAATGATTCTCGGCCCCCTCTTCTATAATTCGTGGACCATCTCGTTACTGCCCTCCTATTTACGCCAAATGCCTCGGCGATCTCTGAGACTTTCCAGTCTTTTTTTCGTAGTTCAATCGCCCTGAAACGATAGCGTTCCAGGACTTCATGTGGTAATTGACGCCCGATACCGTGTTCCATAATATAGTATTACAGTATGGACTATATAAATATGAGCTATAAACTACGCAATTATCTATAAAATTTGTATTGGATAATTAATAAATTTGATAGAATTTTTCCGAAATTAATGCAAAATTGCCTGCAAAAGTACCAGCAGGATTGTTACCAACACTGCAGACCAAATTGAATAAGCATTTATCTGCATAGACCTTATCAAGTCCTTAAGATGCTGTTTTTTGTCATTTACAACTCCATGTTCGTTTCTTGTGCCGCTAAAATCGTACCTTCTACTCATGCCAAAGCCAGCACAGAAATGCAGATAGCCTTGGTAAAATCCTTCAAAACCAAATAATAGTGGAAATACTAATACGACGAACCATATCGTGGTAAAGCTATATAAATAAAATAGACAGAAAAGCACGGCGGTTATAATAAAACTTAAAACGGCAAGTGCATAGCGTTTCCTTATCTCGTTCTTACCTATATTGCAAACGCCCGGTTTGTAGAGCATATCTATCTATGCCTACCAGAAAGCGCAAAGATTATGCGGTCTATTCCTATAAGGACCAATACTACACCAACTAGGTAAACTACTACTAGTAATGCGAGGCCTGGAAAAAGTATTATTACTATACCAACTAGCACTGCTATTACACCTGCAAATAATGATGCCCTCCTAACCCACGAGTAAAGTCCTTCTGGATATCTTTTTCTCATTTTGTGTATAAATCAATCTAAATATAAATACTGTCCACTCTAAAGTTCACGAATACCAATAAATCTTTCTACATAGCAGAAGAAAAAAGCGCTCTGTCTCTATCATCCCTTATCTTTACCGCAGAGATTAAATAATCTGGAAGTGCTTGATGTGCGCTTTTGTGCCTTGCCAGTATGCGGCTAAATCTAAGTCTATCGTTTCTTTACAATATTCTACTATGCTGTTGCAGATTTTTGAATGCTATTTTATCTGATAAACTTTTTGAAAGGAGATAGATTGACTTTAATGAACTCACTTCTTTTCCAAATGCGTCCCTTAGTTGATCTAGCGCTTTATCTGTATCATTTATAGCAAATGCGGACATGACGCCATAAGTAACGCCTATTACGGTAAAGAAAAGACTGGCATCATCAAATGGGCTCTGTAGAAATCCTATGATAATAATATAAGCAAGCTGTATGAATCGCCGGATGTCGTAGACCACATCGATCACCTTCACCTCCTTCAGCTTGTTCAAATGCAGTTTGCTGCCCAGGGTGGAGCCGAACTTCCTCTTCTCCACGGAGTTGACAGTCTCCACGATGCTTCGTTTATGGTACTCGTCAAGTGGAAAAGATGCTTTCATCAGCTTCCTCCATCTTCCCCTGGTCTTCCATATCGGAACGCCTTCATTCCTTGCAGGAATGATCGATTCTGCATGGAGTCTCTCCCTCGAAAACCTGTGGTTTCTCTCCGAATCGTATCCTTTATCAGCCAGTATCTTATCGATCTTTACTATTTCAGCGGCTTTCTTCATGAGCGGTCTGAAGGTCTTATTGTCGCTTTCATACCTTCGGTTAGAGGAGGAAACGGCTATCGCTTCCGTCTTCGGGTCTACGACGATGGAATGCTTGGTAAACACCTTTCTACGCAGTTCTTCTCCTATCCTCCACAGGTAGTGATAGGAAGCGTTTCGTTCATCGTATCCAGTGGAGTCTATCGCTGCATCCATTCTTCTTATCCCGAACAGTCCGAATGCGAAGGACAGCATCGCGTCCCATACTCGCAGCGGTATCCGTTTGAAGAATTTCTGCAGTGTCGTATAATGAGGGACTTTATCGAAGTCAAACAATCCCTTGAGCTCTTCCAGCTCGTCTACGACGTCCCGATAAGGCTTTCTCTCGTGTTTCATCAGGCAGATGCACGCAGCAAGCTGCGGCTGCGTGTACGTCTTCTTGGAGAACTTGTTCGAGAAGGGCGACAACGCCCTCCGCGCTATGCCCAATACGATGGACGCAAATCTTTTATAGTAAGGACTCCCATTTTTATTCATAAGCACCTCTTTTTTTGTTTATTTACTATAATAATTAAAGAGGTGCTTACTTTAGAGGATTTCTACAGAGCCAAACTAAGATAAAGAAATGATATCCTGTCGTTTATCGCGATAAAGTCTCTATAAAATAGTCTATGAACTCTTCTGCCTTCACTTTTATCCCGACGGACGCGTTCGGTTTCGCTTCTTTCTCGTGTATGCCGCCCCTTCTTTCTGCTATAGACATGCCGTGGGTATGGACGCCGTCCGTTTCTACCACTATGTCCATCTCTCTTGTCTCGACAAAATCGTTGTTTATTGCATATCCTACGGTCAACGCATCTGGCAATGGGTTGCCTTCCAGGCCTAAAACGTTTATGTAAAATTTTTGGTAGTATTTTATAAGCCTTACGGCTAGTCTAGCGGTCTTGCTGTCTCCAAAACGAGACAGGTCGGATGGCTTTAGTATGGCGCGCTGGGTGATGTCCCTGGGTATGATCACTTTCTTCACATCGGTGTGCAAGACCGCTTCCGCCGCATAGGGATCGCAGAAAAAATTGAACTCGGCTACCCGCGTTATGCTCCCCGGCTCGGTTATGGCCGCGCCCATTATTATCAAAGTCTTCAGCTTCTTCATTATCTCCGGTTTCTTTTTGAAAGCAAGTATTATGTTTGTCAATGGGCCGGTGTTTATTATCGTGTCGATCCTGCCAGATTCTAGGTTGTTGATTATAAAGTCTTCTGCGCTTTCCGGCACTGACAGCGATCTATGTGGAAGCACTATGTCTGCAAAACCGTTTTCTCCATGTACATAATCTGCTTTTACCCGCTTGCCTTCGGTCGGTTTGCCTGCCCCTTCCGCTACCGGTATGTTAGCACCGAGATATTCAAGCAACGCCAGAGCATTATCTGTAGTTTTTTCTACCGAGGTATTGCCGAAGGTCGTTGTTATCCCCGCGATGTCCAATTTTTTAGATTTAACGGCCAGCATTATGGCCAAGGAATCGTCGATGCCTGGGTCACAATTTATTATAACTGATTTCATGCAATCACTTTGTTATTTAGATAAAAAAAATATCGACTAGCATTCTAAAATGCCTTGCTTCTCCGCCACTGTCTGGATCGTTTCAATTACGTCAACGTTAAAATTTATTCTGAAAAGATTTATGTAAGCAGAATATTTAGGTTCTGAACTCACTTTTCTTATAAGTGCACTGTTAAGGTATTTGCACATTTCGTTGTAGGGTAGGTTTTCTGTGCTAAGCCGTTTTTCCAAAGACTTGTAAAGCGTCGACTTGAATTTAGCCCTAACTGCGCTTATGTCAGTAGCATAGCCGTTCATCAATACTCTTGAAAGTACTTTCTTCGCATCATCGAGCGATGCTTCCAATATCGACCAAGACTTTTCCGTCATAAAAAGATTATTAGATTCGGATGATATATAAGCCTTTTTGTAACGTGTAGGCGTGTGCATGACTCGACCAGTAAACCCTTATTAGACGGCGATATGGTAGAGTTATGGCGTCTAATATCGCTAAAAACAGGGTAGAAAGGAGTGGAGGCTGCCTTGACAAACGGAGTGGACCATATGGCAAGGGATCGTCGCCTCCAGAAATGTGGGGCAGTGATAGGTAATATAGTCGACTGGAAGCCAAAGGAGCGACATGCGCTGCTTTCAATGAACGAAGACAAGTTCGGGGGCCATTTCCACAGAGGGACGGACTTCGTGCCTAACTAAAGAAATAATTTATGCGTATAAAAATTGATATTATAGGATTACACATAAACTATTGGCAGGAAGATAATATTCGATTTTTTGAAAACCTTTTTGCCCCAGAAATCCTTTGTTATTACAAGACATGTTCTTGGGCCATATTCGTCTAAAAATCCATATAAACTGCGGGTCCCCTCCGGCTTCCAAAAGCGCTGGAATTTTATTTCTATCGGAAGCAATTTTACGCCGGTGGCAATGAAATCAACTTCAGTTTTTGAAGTCGTCCTCCAGAAATGCAATTTGGCTTTCAAATGCACTTCATTTAACACGAAGTTTTCCGCTAGAATCCCTGCATCCGGTCTTTTGTCCATAGCAGAAAAATTTTCAATAAGCATATTTCTTAATCCGGTATCGACAAAATAAACTTTCTGCTCCTTTTTCAGCTCTGTCACGAGATTTTTGTGATACGGACTTATTCGCCTAATGATGTAAGTTTGCTCCAGCGCGTCTAAAAGTTTTGACATCTCCTTAAAATAGCTCCCTACCTCGTTCGATAATCTGTCTAATCGTAACATTGACCCATTTAACGAAGCCAGAGTCGTTATTAACCTTCTGAACTTTATCGTATCCGTTATCTGGAGGAAAGTCGCTATGTCTCGGTCTATATACGTATTTATCAAATTTTTGAGGACTAGAATCTTTTCTTCTTTTGTCTTTGCCAAAACCACCGCTGGGAAGCCGCCAAAAAGGATAAATTCGTCTAGGTATCCCGACAGCTCATCTGTGAATATTTCCCCGCTCTTTTTTATCTCGAAGCCATTGCGTTTTCCAGCGATCAACAGATCCAACTTTCGTTTCCATGGTCTATATGTTTTTGATAGGCCTTCGTCCTTAAACGCTAAAAACTCATAAAAATTTAGTGGAGAAAGCTCGAATTCCAATATTCTCCCTACAAGGAATTTGCCAGTTTGGTTTTTTAATTCGAGTGAGGAGGAGCCGGTTATGATAAACTTGACGTTTTCAAACAGGTCGTACAAAAGTTTTAACTTTTGGCCTAAACCAAGGCAATATTGTGCCTCGTCCAGCAGAAAAAAATGCTTATCATCGTCTAAAACGTACCTGCTTATAAAATCCTTTGGATTGATATAGAACTCTTCTAGCCGTTCTCTATCTTCAAATGAGACATAGATTATGTGTTTTTCGTCGGCGCCTTTTTCAGTCTTTAGCCAGGGGATCAGCATTTTTAGCAAAGTAGTCTTCCCCGATTGCCTTGGGCCCCTTATGGCTATTATCTCCTTGCGATCGATCCACTTTTTGATCTCATCCAATAATTCTCTGTCGATATAATTCATATATAACTATGTTATTTCTAAATGTATTTAAGCTTTTATTTTGCTTGTAGGCGTGTGCATATGATGACGGCTACGCGTTGCAGAATAAAGATTTATCAAACTAGATGTACTTCCCGTCGACAAAAGACATGCTGTCATTGAAGTATGGACTCGCAGAAGAGTCCGATCTGATGTCGTTGTAGACTTGCGTCATATTGAATCCGTCGGATATATCCAGTTTTAACATGGAAGAGCCAGTATGTAGTCCTCATAGCGGGGGGCGTTTGGTCCGTCTACCAGAGTTTGAGCCTATACGAGACCAAGCTAAACAGGATGAACACTACCGCCATAGACAAACCTGCCACAAAACTGGCGTACACGGCGACCAATGTGGCGAAAGCCAGTATCAGAAAGATTATCGACAGTATAGAGTTGTGATAAGCTAGGAACACGCCGTCAAATTTGTGGTAGGGAATAAGGTTGATAAACGTATAAGTCACCAGGAACGCGCCGCCAATTAAAAGCGGCTGTGATGAATAAGACGAACCTAAATAAAGGAACGCCATCGCTATGGCCAAGAACGACATCGATGAAAACATGGTTATATGCCATTTTTCTTTTACCGTGACCTCGCCTTTCTTTAAGCCGCCAAGGGTCTTGGCCCGAGTATACTCCTGCGTATTCAGTATAGGCACTACAAATGGGACTCCGAATGCGGATATGAACAAAGTAGCTACCGCGGAAAATATCAGACCGCTTAGCCAAATCTTGCTATCCAGATCTACATCGTATCTCTCTGCGACCAATCTTTTTACAAAAAACATCGTCGAGGTGACGGCTAGTATGGAGACAGCATATAGGGTATAATCCGGTCTATAGGCATAAAATATCGAGGCTAGCACAAATAAGACCGCGACGAAAACTAGAAGAAAAATAAACTGCTCTGCCTGGCCGCGATCCTCTTTCTTGATCATCGCCACTTTTGACGTCGGCTTAGGATCTTTTGCTTTGGTCGGCATATCTACGGTCTCTTGTTCTTGCTAAACCTGTGGTGCAAGTAAACCAGCAACGCTATCGCACCGCCGAGTATTGCTATGTACCCGATATCCGCAAGAAAGTCAGGAATCGCGTTTGGATTGGGCTGTGGCTGGTAAAATATCTGTTCGTCTACGGGTTTATCGGTCTGTCCCAAATAGAAAACGTTTACCTGAAGGAGCTGGCTGTTCGGTATGTCTATCTGCACCTTTGTCGTATTTGGCTCGACGATATAAGATTTATTGTAATAAAAGTCATTTCCATCTATACCGACAATGAATCGAAAAGTCACATTGACCGCAAGGTTGTCCCCGTTCTTTATATCCACAGAATATACGCTGGTGTTTCCCTTGCCCGCCACGACGTTATTCGCAGAAAATGACAGATTTATAACGGGCGCAAACAAGGTCGTGATATAATCATCACTCATCGTATGATTATCATATGTGGCGACAAAAGAAAGATTAAGCAGATGACTGAAGCCGCTTTTAAGCGCGATGTTCATCGGTATTTCAAACGCCTGGCCGGGCGCAAGCGAAAAAAGCTGAGTATAGTGGGTGATGTTAAAGTATACTCCCGTTACGACCGGCAAAGCCCAACTAAGATTAAGCGGGGTGTTCCCGCTGTCTAGTACCTCCAAGGACAGCGTGGCGGAATCGTTGACTATAAACGTACGGTTCGAATAGGTCGGAAAATCAAAGGCCGGGTGTGGAAGTATCAAAGTCGTGGTATTTGAATTTATCCTAGAGAAAAGAGTGGAGAACTTGATGCTCGAGGCGTAATCCCCAGCTAAGCTGTTCGTTATATTGTATTTTACCGCCTCGTAATGTTGATCATTCGCCGGTATGGACCCCGTCTTTACGGATACGTTGTTCAAGTATATATTGTAGGTTATATTCTCAGGGAACGTGGCCGAAATGTTAAAAAAAAGGTTCTGGTTTATCCCGAGCGTGCTGTTCATGGCAGTAAAGGACGCCCCTATGGAAACTGCATTTACAGAATTTAACGCCATAAGTAGCAGAAACAGACTTACTAATGCGATTGGCACAGACAAAAGTCTTTTCATTTGATTTAATCATTCCTTCAAGATATAAACCTGTATGGTTACCTGTATTTTGGAGGCGTATTTTTTGGTCTTAAAGTGGTGTACAAACTACCCCATAAGTTCTGCTTTTCAAACGGTATGTATTTTTTGGATTTGTGTCTTGTCTCGTTGCTTAGAGAATAGAATCCATTGCCGGAGGGATCCAATACATAGCTTCCGGCTCTCAGACCGAATCCCTCGGCGGACATCGGAACATCTATCCTCACCCATGCGTGACTACCGGATTCTTGTCTGGACCACCTATTTTTGTCACGTTTGTCTTTAGCCAGCATATATCCTATAGTTAGATAGGATTTTATTTTAAGACGCTCAAGGGCAGGATCTCTAGACAGGACTATAGCCAGCGACAGGGCCTTTTCAAAACATACCGCCGGTAATTCTCCGGATACAAAGTCATCTAATCGCATTACCCTGCCTTGATATCTTGTAAATACCGGCGCTGCCATAAAAAATTCGTTTCTATATTTGGTAGCAAAAGTATGAAGATAGTGTCTTATCCTCTTGTGAACGTAACCTAGCTGGAGCAGGAGTTCGTCTAAGTTTGTAATTTCGTGCCCATATGACAAATCTGTGATTAAATTGTCAAACCTGCGGCCTTTTGGCAGTAAGACCCCGTATCCTCCTGCAAAACACAGGTCTCCAGCTTTAACCTGATTCGGGTAATATAAACGATTATAGCCGCCCCTCAAAACGTGCCAGATTTTCCATCCTTTTTTAAGCCCCGGTTTTACTTTATTGAAGTATTCTCTCTGCAGGCTGTTGCCATAGCCTTTTGCGACATCAAGTAGAGACTTTCCAAACTGGCTTGACTGAAAGCCTGGATAATTATCCAATATAGTTTCTAAGCATATCTTGGCTCTCTTTGTGCCTTTTTGCTTTATAGCGTGCCGATACTCGACCTCATCTTCTTTTTTAAAAGTCTCTATAATCTTCTGCTCTTCCTTTGTAGGAGTTCCGCTTACGACCACTACATTGAGACCATTGGACATTTGAATAGTAAGACTTGGCTCTGTAGAAATCCTATGATAACAATATAAGCAAGCTGTATGCATCGCCGGATGTCGTAGATTACGTCGATCACCTTCACCTCCTTCAGCTTGTCCGGATGCAGCTTGCTGCTCAAGGTGGAGCCGAACTTCCTCTTCTCCACGGAGTCGACGGTCTCCACGATGCTTCGTTTGTGGTACTCGTCGAGTGGAAAGTCCGTCTTCATCAGCTTCCTCCATCTGCCTTTCGTTTTCCATACGGGAACGTCTTCATTCCTTGCAGGAATGATCGATTCTGCGTGAAGACGCTCTCTTGCGAACCTATGATTTCTCTCCGAATCGTATCCTTTGTCAGCCAGTATCTTATCGATCTTCACTATCTCGGCGGCTTTCTTCATGAGCGGTGTGAAAGTCTTATTGTCGCTTTCATACCTTCGGTTGGAGGAAGAAGCCGCTATCGCTTTTGTCTTCGGGTCTACGACGATGGAATGCTTGGTAAACACCTTTCTACGCAGTTCTTCTCCTATCCTCCACAGGTAGTGATAGGAAGCGTTTCGTTCATCGTATCCAGTGGAGTCTATGGCGGCGTCCATTCTTCTTATCCCGAACAGTCTAAACGCGAAGGACAGCATCGCATCCCATACTCGCAGCGGTATCCGTTTGAAGAATTTCTGCAGTGTCGTATAATGAGGGACTTTATCGAAGTCAAACAATCCCTTGAGCTCTTCCAGCTCGTCTACGACGTCCCGATAAGGCTTTCTCTCGTGTTTCATCAGGCAGATGCACGCAGCAAGCTGCGGCTGCGTGTACGTCTTCTTGGAGAACTTGTTCGAGAAGGGCGACAACGCCCTCCGCGCTATGCCCAATACGATGGACGCAAATCTTTTATAGTAAGGACTCCCATTTTTATTCATAAGCACCTCTTTTTTTGTTTATTTACTATAATAATTAAAGAGGTGCTTACTTTAGAGGATTTCTACAGAGCCGTAAGACTTCAAATGATATTTAAACATGTAATCGCGTCATCCTAGATTAAGTTTTAATCCCAGCGGCTAAAGACACCTGGCTAGCACGCATTGTGAACTACCTAGGGCTTCTGCATGGGGCTTCTTGTTTCAACGTCCTGCTGGAAAGCACTTTAAGCCGGATGCGATAGTGAAAGACATTGATTTAATAAGTAACCACTATAAAATGGAGGATTTATATAATAGTTATATCCATGAATATGCATGAAGCTTGAAGAGGTACTGCAAGACCCCGTTAGGATAGCCGCCATAGACCGACTTGAACTAAGTGTCCGGCTTGCAGTAGAAAAAACCATTGATAGATATGGGGGAGAAGCTGCTGGGGCTGTTGCTAATAGGTTGTGGGGGATTGCTGCGAATATTAAGGATAAAGACACTGTGATGAATGTCGCTAACATTATGTCGCTTGAGGAGATAGTGAATACCATTGGGAGATACGAAGGAGAAGCTGCTGGGGCCATTGCTTATAGATTGGGGAATATCGCTTTGGATACTAAAGATAAAGATGCCGCTGCCGAATGCGCAAGGACGATCGGGAGATATGGAGGAGAAGCTGCTGGGGACATTGCTTATAGATTGGGGAATATCGCTTGGTATACTACGGATAAAGATGCGGTTGTTGAATGTGCAAAGACCATAGGGAGATGCAGAGAAGAAGCTGCGAGGGCTGTTGCTTATGGATTGGAGAATATCGCTGCGAATACTAAAGATAACGACACTGTGATGAATGTCGCTAAGATAATGTCGCTTGAGGAGATAGTGAATGCCATTGGGAGATATGAAGAAAAGGCTGCCGGGGCTGTTGCTTATGGATTAGGGGAGATTGCTGCGAATATTAAAGATAAAGATGCTGCTGCCGAATGTGCAAGGACGATCGGGAGATATGGGGGAGAAGCTGCCATAGCTGTCGCTTATGGGTTGGGAATAATCGCTTGGAATACCAAGGATAAAGGTACCGTCGTTTCTGCATGCGACATCGTAAACAGGGCCGGAAACAATGTACTCGATTTATTGTGTGCGCAAGACTTCATAACCATCCATAAGAAGGGGCTGGATACGCTTATAGAAGGAAAGGAAAGCCTCGATGCGGTGGCCGCTTACGTCAAGTCCGGGGAAGGACTGCCCATCCCGACCCAAGAGAATATCGCCGATTATCGGAGGATGGCGAACGGATATGTTTCCGTTGAATATGGCATAAGCAAAGGACTGGGCATGAACCAGATACTTATGCTGTTTTCGGTTAAGAAGGAAGACCGTAAAGGATTGGCTGCCCTTGTAAACGCTTCAAGCGAGAAGGACAGGAAGACGTATTCGATCACTATGAACGATACGGAAGACCGTTCATTGAGGATAGATCACGGTAAGCTGCCTTATCTCTCCCTTATAGCGGTAGTGGGCTCCAGGGACGCAGAGAAGGAGACGGAAGCCAGAGGCGTCCTGGGCAAGATAGTGGGTGAAAAGGCTATCAGACGCGCAAGGAACGCCTTCGATTCCGGCTATAAGTCCATGATCGGGAAGATAGCCGGCTACGTAAAAGAGGGACGCGTGGACCAAGCCATCAAAGAGCTTAAAGACACCAAAGACGAGGCCATAAACGACGTACTCGCAGCCGCAGATCACAGGGAGATCGGTATCACGGGAAAGAACGTCCTTGAAGCGGTGGAAAGCAATGATCCACTGGATTATGACGGCAGGGTACAGATCGCCTGCGTTTATCTTCCCAGAGGATATGAAGAAGGGATATACGATTACTGTAAAGACAAGAGATTCAGCCTTATAAGGTATAGTATAGGCGGCAGATCGTTAGGGAGCGCCATATGCTACATGGAAGACGACAGACTCCTGGTCGATTCCGTAGAAGGGCACCGCACCTTCAGGAAACCCCAGATATTCGATGCCGTTTACAGGGACCTTATCGCAAGAGCCGGGGAGAAAGGCGCAAAGGAGATAATATTCAGCGCCGACGGGGTGAACGAGACCCCGAGGGAGTTCATGGCCTACCTTAAAAGCCTCGGATGCAGAAAAGGGAAAGCCAAGATGAGACTCGATACTGAAGGATATCTGGAAGCCGATGAGGACATGGTGGAAGGGTATGTGCACGGACTCCCACAATAAACTACTTTCTTCCTAGATGTCGGCTCCGCGGTTCGCTCAGTAATAGTGCGTTTTGACTACGTGGCCTGTCGGATACGATTTAAATCTGTGATCGCGCATATTATTTTACCCTCTTGACTTCCATATAGTCTCCTTCTTTTAGTCCTTGATCATTCGGGATAGTCGTGATCAATCGGTTTGTAGCCTCGTCTTTCCATATCTTTCTTATTATTCTCATAGTATTATACGATAATTATTATAAATGCCATTATTTACCGCCTTTTATCCCCTGTCTTCCGAAAGGGGATTCTCGGCGGACTCGTTAAATCTCTTGCGTTTTATCGCAGTCCTGGATTAAGTTTTAATTCTTAGGATTAGTATACCTTGATATGGCTATAAATAATTTTATTGTGCTATTTGTATTTCTAGTCATTAGCGGCATTGGACTGATAGCTCTTGTATACGCGGAGGACTTACTAAGCCCTAAGATAAAACCAACTGGGATGGGCAAAGCACTAGTAGAATCGGCAGAAAGGCCTTTTGCTGGCTCTAGACTGGTCGGTTTTCAGTACTACCTTTACGCAATAATCTTCGTAATAATCGAGGCGCTTCTCGTATTTCTTTTCTTATGGGGACAAAGTGCCCAGCGACTTGGCATCGTCGTTTTCGTCGGTGTCGGGATAGGCCTCGTTTACATGGTCCTCCTAGTCAGATACATAATAGACCGTTCTAGAGAGGTTATACAATAGTTATGACAGAAGAAATCGGCGCGAATGACTTTTCCTATCCCGGTCTAGGAGAAATGATATTCATGAAGTCAGAGAATTTCATACAAAGCGTAATGAACTGGGGGAGAAGCCGTTCTCTCTGGCCATTGACGTTCGGCACAAAGTGCTGCGCAATGGAGATGATCCCATTTGGCGCTACGAAGATCGATGCAGATAGGACTGGTACCCTTTTCGTAGGCGACTCGCCTCGACAGGCAGACCTCGTCTTGTGCAGCGGAACGATATCAAAAAAGATGGCTCGAAGACTTTTGAATGCTTATGAACAGATGGCCTCGCCAAAATACGTGATCGCGGTCGGAGCCTGTAATATCAGTGGCGGTCTTTTCCATGATAGTTACAACAGCATAGAAGGAATAGACAGGATAATGCCCGTAGATGTTTACATACCCGGCTGCCCGCCGAGACCAGAAATGTTTATGGATGCGGTGCTGGTCCTCCAGAAACTGATAAAAGAAAATAAGATAAAAAGGTACCAAGATGGAATCTTCGGACACAATAAAGGGTAGGTTTCCGACGCTTCTAAGTGACGTCGTGAGCACAAATAGGAACGAAACTATAATCCTGCTTAGCGATAAAACGAAACTAAAGACTATTGTGAGCGAGATAAAAAATCATTTTGATATCCTTTTTATGCTGATGGTAGTAGACAGACCGCCTAAAGTCTTCGAGATGAATTACATATTTACAAGCTATTCAAAGAATGACATACTTACTCTTCGCGTCGACATCGAACATGATGATCCTAGTGTGGACTCCATCTCTAATTTACTCGGATCCGCCGACTGGGAGGAAAGAGAAGCCTATGATATGTTCGGGATAGACTTCAAAGGCCATAAGGACCTGAGAAGGGTGCTTTTGCCGGAAGACTGGCCAGGCAGACCCCTTAGAAAGGACTTCGAAGTCACGGACGAAGTAAGGAACTGGACCGGCCTCGATCTTAAATTCTAAAATGGAAAATAAAAACAGGAACAAGATAACGATAAACATCGGGCCGGTGCATCCTTCTACACACGGGGTCTTAAAATTCGTAGTCGAAATAGACCAGGACACGATAAAGAAAGTCGAACCTGAAATAGGTTTCGTGCATCGCGGCGTAGAGAAGATGGCTGAGATGAAATATTTTAACAGCTTCATGCCGATAGCTGACAAGCTCGACTACATATCCGCCCTAAATTGGGAAGTGCTTTATGCCACGACAGTCGAAAATGCCCTCGGCATAACTGTGCCGCCGCGGGCGATCTACATAAGGACGCTTATGTGCGAAATGCAGAGGATGATGAGCCATCTGCTTTTCCTCGCTCATATGGGCGAAGACCTTGGCAATACTACTTTGTTTATGTGGGGATTCAGGGAGCGAGAACTTTTGATGGACCTCACGGAAGAAGTCAGCGGAGGTCGGCTTGCGCCGATGTATGTTTCCATAGGCGGGCTCTATTATGATCTACCAGAAGGATTCTCTGAAAGACTATTGTCGACTCTGAATATCATTGAAAGCAAAGTAAAAAACGAATACAAAGCGCTCTCATACGAAAATGGCCTTTTCAAGATGCGAATGGTGGGAGTGGGAGTGATAAGCAAGGAACAGATAGTAAAATATGGGATCACCGGCCCCAACATAAGGGCATCGGGGGTAAAAAGAGACATCCGCAAAGACGACCCATATCTTGCCTACGATAAAGTCGACTTTGACGTGATGACCGAAACTGCCGGAGATTGTTACGCGAGATTCATGGTGAGAGTAAACGAGATCTTAGAGTCGATAAAAATAATAAGACAAATAATAAAAGACATCCCTTCCGGCGAAGTAAAAGTAAAGGTGCCGTGGATATTCAAAATCCCGCCTAAATACACTTTTGTAAGGCAAGAGACCCCTCGTGGGGAAGCTGCGATGTACATGGTCACAAACGGCGATCAAAAACCTTACAGACTAAAAATAAGGGCGCCGTCATTTTATACAATCCAGGCTGTAAAAGAGCTTTTCGTTGGGAGCAAAGTAGCCGACCTAGTGGCAATACTAGGGAGCCTTGACCCGGTGCCTGGAGAAATAGACAGGTAATCTTAGGATACGAACATGATATACGATTTTTTCTATGATTTTTTGGCCGCACACTTCTCACCTTTGCTTTCTACGATAGGTTCATGGCTTATCGTTTTCATAATAGGCGGATTGATAACGCTAAACGTGCCGATATTCCTTGGTTGGGTAGACAGGAAACTTTCCGGAAGGATACAGGCCAGGTATGGACCTGTATACACCGGTCCATTTGGGCTTCTTCAGAATGTAGCGGACGTAATAAAATTAATGGGCAAGCGATTTCTTACAAACCAGGTCATCGATCCTCTGATCTACAATATCGTGCCTATCGCCATCGCACTTCTGGGTTTCTTTATGGTATTCATAATACCTTGGGGCAACGCAAACCTTGTCTTATTGTACGTCCCTTTCAATCTGCTGTTCATTTACATTGCGCTTGCCGTTTCTCCGTTGCTCGTGCTTTTGGCTGGCTGGGGGGAGAATAATAAATACGCTATGCTCGGCGGTTTTCGCGGAGCTGCACAGATAACTACCTACGAACTTTCTTTGCTTATCGTCTTCATAAGCGTCGCATTGTTGTCCGGAAGCTATGATATAACTACGATAGCCGCCGCACAAAGCAGTGTCTGGTACGTACTCTACCTTCCGATAACTCTTGTGGTCTTTGGGATATCATCTCTCGCAGTCATAGAACGCGGGCCATTTGACATACCAGAAGCTACCCAGGAGTTGCAGGCGGGTTGGAAAATAGAATATAGTGGCATAAGATATGGGCTTTTCTTCATAGCCGAATACGTAAGACTTTTGGTAATATCGATGCTGATAGTATATCTGTTCTTTGGAGGGGGTAATGGTCTTTTCCTTCCGAATTACTTATGGTTCTGGATAAAGACGTCGATAGTGACTATCTTCATGATGTCGCTTAGATGGGTTTTCAACAGGCCTAGGATAGATCAGCTGATAAACATAGGTTTCAACTGGCTCCTCCCCCTTGCCGTCGTCAACCTATTGATTGTGGGGGCGGTGATGTTTTTCTGATACGCTTGCGGTTAAAAGTAGGTTAAAAAAGTAGGTTAATAAAGACTTATATTACTATAGATAATATACCGTAGATATGTCAGAAATAATAAAAAGGGGGTACAAATGTGAGCGTTGTGCGCATGAGTGGATCCCGGACAAGGTAACGAAGCCAATTGTTTGTCCTAAATGTAAGAGCCCGTACTGGAATAAACCACGAAAATAGATATGATAAGATCATTCAAATACAGACTATATGTAACAAAAGAGCAAGACATTGTCCTTGATAAACAGCTTGAAGAAGCAAGGGCGCTTTATAATCTATTGCTAGAAGCTTCGATAAAAGCGTATAAAGAAGATAATAAAAGTCTATTAGGATACAAACTTAATGAATTATCTTTAAGGCTACGCAAAGAAAAAGGTTTATCCATCTCGGCTCAGTCCTCGCAAGAAATAGCGGGAAGAATAACCAAAGCCTTCAAGAACTTCTTTAGAAGGTTAAACGAAGGAAAACGTGGTAATTCTTTAGGCTATCCACGATTCAAAGCAAATCGGAGATATGAAAGCATTACTTTTCCACAATATCCGCACTGTTTCAAACTACTTGATGAAGATACTTTATCAATTTGGAATGTAGGGATATCCAGGATAAAATACCTAAAAGATATCAATGGAAAGATAAAGACGCTTACGTTAAAAAAAGAACCAACTGGAAACTGGTATGCTGTAATAATTTGTGACGGTATAACGGGAAAACGAAAAGCTCCAACGGAAGATAAAGCAATTGGAATAGACGTTGGCTTGACTTCACTTATAACCACTTCTGAGGGGACCGTGGTAAATAATCCACATTTTCTTAAAAAAGCGGAAACTATACTCATAAGAAGGGATAAACAATTATCAAAGAAAATGAAGCGCTCAAAGAATAGGTATAAAGCAATACTTAAATTGGCTAAGGCGTACCGCAAAACGACAAGGCGAAGGGAAACCTTTTTGCACAACTTGACTAGCAAGTTAATAAGTGAATATAAAATTATAGCGCTAGAGAAACTCAACGTAGTGGGACTAGCAAAGAACCATCGCCTATCAAAGCAGATATTAGACGTGCGCTGGAGTGAATTTGTAAGACAGTTAATCTATAAAGCGGAAGAAGCTGGTAGTATAATCTTACAGGTAGACCCAAGAAACACCTCCAAGAAGTGCAGCAAGTGTGGCTGGAAAGACGAAGACCAAACGCTCGCAGATAGAATGTTCAAATGCGAAAATTGTGGTCTTGAGTTGGATAGGGATATAAACGCGGCCAGAAACATTTTGAAAACAGGATTAAATACCCTCGGCAGGAGGGAAATTAACGCTTGTGGAGATGAGACCTCCGTTTTGGAGAAAACTAAAGCGCGTCTTGTCGTAGAAGCAAGAAAGAACGAAAAGAGACCGGTTGGTCGCTTTCGGAGCTACTGATGAGCGTCAAAGAAACTTTGAAAGCGATCTCCTATTCTGTAGGGAACGTAATCAAAAAGCCCGTCACGAAAATGTATCCCGACGTCCCGATGCCCATATCAAAAAGAAGCCGCGGGATGCTAAGCTTGGACCTCGACGACTGTATAGGTTGCGAGCTGTGCTACAAGATATGCCCCGCCGATGCCATACGGATGCAGAAATTGGACGTTCATTTCGCCCATAATGCCAGGGATGAGGCGCCGACTATAGACTTCAATAAATGCATATTTTGCGGGCTTTGCAGCGAAATCTGTCCTCCACAGGTATTGCATCACACCCATAAGTACGATATTTCCACGAAAAACCGCGCTGAGTTGATGTTTTCGCCATTCCAGCTAAAAGATGTCTTTCTGGAGCTTGTGGCAAAAAACCCGGAGGAATATGAGAAGCACGAGACAGCCAAGATCGCCGATGCCAAACAGGCGCCGCTATCCGCCAACCCGCAGCCACCCGCCCAAACGCAGGGAGAAAACAAGACAAGTTGAAGCGGATCTTGGTTTATTATATACCAGTTATAGCTCTCCACAAAAGTAACCCGATGCCGGACCGAAAAGTATTCGGGGAAGTAACGTTCTTAATAATAGCATAAGAGGGGGGAGGAAAGCCGCAGTCGAAGGGAAAGGGGCTTTCCAGATGTTAGAAGAAGACGAAGGACTATTGAGGGGAAGGGCAAAGGAGTGGGGGGATCCCAATGCGAAGGTCAGGTACCTTGCCCTCCATTCTTTGAGCATGGGCACCTCTTTTTTTGTTTGTTTTCTATAATAACCAAGGAGGTGCTTACTTTAGAGGATTTCTACAGGGCCCATCGATTTCAGAACTGACTTCGAGTCTTATTTCTTCGCTGTATCTATCGTCTCGATTACGCCGATCTGTTGCGCAAGTTATTTCAGGACTTTCTTTACAGCTGATATGAACGTTCTTACGTCTGATAGGTCCTTTGCCTGCCTGAACGCCTCCTCTTTTTTGTAAGATTCATATGCGTGAACAAGTTGATTACGCAGGTTTCTTCTAATTGACAATTTTGACAGCGTATCTTTTGATAGCGTCTGCGACAGTGCCTCTAGCATGGAGTCTTCTTCTGAAGAGAGTTTCAATTCCAAGCCCTTGTAAAGTTCTTCTGCTATATCGAGTTCTACCTCGCTTATTAGCTGAAGCAACCTCTCTGTTATTCTTTGTTTATCCCTATCAGAAAGATACTCTTTTATAGTCGTGCCGGTTTTTTGTTCTAGTTCTGAGAGATAATCCTGAAGTGCCGCAATCAAGCTTATGACCCGCTCTTTGTCTATCATCGTGCCCTTCTTGCAAGTATCCTGCTGAAACGTGGTTTAAAATCTCCCCACTTCTCCATCAAGTCAATGCAATAATCATAGATTTTCGCTTTATCCGCGCAGTAAAGCAAAGCGCCTTCCGATATGACTCTCGACTGTATATTCATGGGGAGGCGGTTCATTATTGAAGTATCAAACAGCCCCTTCGGATCGGAATAGCCAGCTAACAATGTCGGTGAATCTACGTCATCCTTCCGAAGCAGTATGGCTATATCGACATCGCCATAACTGGTCTTATTCTTGACATAACTGCCAAAAAGGAAAACTGCGAGCACATTTTTGTCGTCTTCTGCGTTGGTCTTTATCTTTTTAAGCCATAACTCTACGTAATCCTCCTGTGCCAACCAACCGCTTATTGCGACTTCCGCCGCCGTGCTTAACGAGCCTTTTCCATAGCCAAAGCGCGACATCGCGGCCTTTCTGAACTTTGCAAGCGTTTCTTCTGGGAGGTAGACTCTTATATTTGCCATGCTAATATTAGTAAATCAAGGTATTAATACCTTTAGGTCTTATTTGCACTGCGGTTTAAATATACTATAAAACCGCATTCTTCGCATACTATAGCATTCATACCGCGCTTAGTGTTATGTTTGACATGACCCGCCACCCGGCGTCTAAATGCAATCTTCTTGCAGCTTCCTCTCTTATCAATTCAGATATTACAAGCTTTCTGGCTTCTTGTTTTATCCCTTCGTAGTATTTTTTCATCTACAAGAAGCAGTGGCCGAAGCGGGATCAAAGGCGGATTGTCGTTGGCGTTTTTGTAAAACTGCTGATCGGGACTTCTGACGGTAAATCTTCACAGATCCCCGCGCGCATAGTCCGAAGAAGGCAAAGCGCTTCCTGAAGCGGCATCCCGACCTCAAAGTAAGGCCCTTTTCTCCCCATTCTCCATGGCTGGACCCGCAGGAATACTAGCGGGACTATCTTCGCGGGAAGCTGTCGGACGGCCGCTTCTTCCGATCCGCAAGGCGGATGGCCTTTGCTATGGCGAGGTTCGTCAAGTCCGTGTCTTCGGAAGAAGTGATGAGCATGTGCTCGCTCGATCCTCTCAGAAAGACATTAAGGGGCGGAGTGTAGGATTACTTTCGAGGATTGTTATAATAAGTAACTGCTATAAAATGGGGGTTTATATAATAGTTATATTCATGGATATGCATGAGACTCGAAGAGGTATTGCAAGATCCCGTCGGGATAGCCGCTATAGACCGGCTTGGACCGAGTGTCCGGCTTGCAGTAGAAAAAACCCTCGGGAGATATGGGGGAGAAGCCGCTAGGGCTGTCGCCTATAGATTGGGGGCGATCGCTCGGTATACTAAGGATAAAGATGCTGCTGTCGAATGTGCAAGGACCATCGGGAGATATGGGGGAGAAGCCGCTAGGGCTGTCGCCTATAGATTGGGGGCGATCGCTTGGGATACTAAGGATAAAGGCACTGTGATAAATTTCGCTAAGATGATGTCGCTTGATGAGATAGTGAATATCGTTGGGAGATATAGGGGAGAAGCCGCTAGGGCTGTCGCCTATAGATTGGGGGCGATCGCTTGGGATACTAAAGATAAAGATGCCGCTGTCGAATGTGCAAGGACCATCGGGAGATATGGGGGAGAAGCTGCTGAGACTGTTGCTGAGGGATTGCGGGCAATCGCTCGGGATACTAAGGATAAAGATGCCGCTGTCGAATGTGCAAGGACCATCGGGAGATATGGGGGAGAAGCTGCCATAGCTGTTGCTTATGGATTGGAGAATATCGCTGCGAATACTAAGGATGAAGGCACTGTGATAAATGTCGCTAAGATAATGTCGCTTGAGGAGATAGTGAATACCATCGGGAGATATGAAGAAGCAGCTGCCGGGGCTGTTGCTTATAAATTTGGGGATATCGCTTTGGATACTAAAGATAAAGATGCTGCTGTCGAATGCGCGAGGACCATCGGGAGATATGGGGGAGAAGCTGCCATAGCTGTTGCTTATAAATTGGGGGATATTGCTCGGGATACTAAGGATAAAGGCACTATCATTTCAGTATGCGACATCGTAAACAGAGCCGGAAGCAATATATTCGATCTATTGGATACGAAGGACTTTGTAGCCATCCATAAGAAAGGGCTGGATACGCTTATAGAAGGAAAGGAAAGCCTCGATGCGGTGACCGCTTACGTCAAGTCAGGGGAAGGACTGCCTATCCCCACACGGGAAAATATCGCCGATTATCGGAGGATAGCGAATGAATATGTTTCCGTTGAATATGGCATAAGCAAAGGACTGGGCATGAACCAGATACTTATGCTGTTCTCAGTGAAGAAGGAAGACCGTAAAGGATTGGCTGCCCTTGTAAACGCTTCGAGCGAGAAGGACAGGAAGACGTATTCGATCACTATGAACGATACGGAAGACCGTTCCTTGAGGATAGATCACGGTAAGCTGCCTTATCTCTCCCTTATAGCGGTAGTAGGTTCAAGGGATCCTGAAA
>JAKASS010000022.1 GCA_021818905.1 Nanobdellota archaeon | reverse complement strand
CTAGAAAAGATAGGCGAAGCTCTTAAGCAGATGGCCCTACATTTTCCGGAGTTTTCGGATGATAAAATAATAAAAGATTTTATAGGTTTACGCGACGTCGTGATCCATAAATATTTCGATGTAGATCACCGGTTAGTCTGGAAAATCGCCGAGGAAGACGTTCCACTGCTAAAAACAAAGATAAAATCAATAAAATAGGCCTGATGTTTATTTAAAAAAAGTCGATCAGCCATTAAAAAACAGAATAGATATGCTTATATAGTCCTCGTCCTCGAGCGCGAAGACGCCCGCTTTCCTCGCTGGGATTCTCTACGGCGTCGCTGAATATCTGCTAAAATTCCACACCATCGCCGACTATATAAAGTGGCTATTCGCCATCTATGTCGCTGCATGGCTAATAAAGGGTAAAATTTAAAAGGATAAGATGAGGAACATGATGGGTGGTATGTTTGAAAGATGGTTATGAAAATTATTATAAGGGCTCGGGTGTAGGGCAACAACACCCATCTAAAAGCATGAGTAATTTAAGCACCTTTTTCAAGAAAAAAGGAGTAAAACGAGTCCTTGATTTTTATTGTGGTACTGGTAGAAACTCCATATTCTTAGCAAAGGGGGGGTTCAAGATCTATGGTTTCGACAAATCGGAAATGGCAATACAAATGGCCATGACGAAACAGGAACGCGCTAAAACCAAAGTAAAATTCAAATTATCAAGGCTTAAAGGTGAGTTGCCCTATAAAGACAGCTTTTTTGACGCGGTAATTGCGGTTCGGGCTCTGTACCAGGCACAAATGACTGATATTGAAGGGTACGTAAAGGAAATTGATAGGATAATAAAAACCGGTGGGTATTTTTATATCGAAAGTGATCAGCATTTTACATGGCAAAGGAAAAGATTTTACGGTCAAATCAAAACAAGGGAAAAAGGAACATACAGGCATGGTAGTCATGGAGACTATTACCATTACTTTACAAAAGCAGAACTTAAGCGTCTATTCAGAAATTATAAACCAATAAGATTTTACTTTAAAAACAGACGATTTTATATTTTACTTCAAAAACCA
Source organism: Nanobdellota archaeon (assembly GCA_021818905.1). Classification (GTDB taxonomy): domain Archaea; phylum Nanobdellota; class Nanobdellia; order Parvarchaeales; family Parvarchaeaceae; genus Parvarchaeum. The sequence goes on along the minus strand of JAKASS010000022.1, from coordinate 7,944 downwards.
ATTAGGCTCTGTAGAAATCCTCTAAAGTAAGCACCTCTTTAATTATTATAGTAAATAAACAAAAAAAGAGGTGCTTATGAATAAAAATGGGAGTCCTTACTATAAAAGATTTGCGTCCATCGTATTGGGCATAGCGAGGAGGGCGTTGTCGCCCTTCTCGAACAAGTTCTCCAAGAAGACCTACACGCAGCCACAGCTGGCAGCCTGCATCTGCCTGATGAAACACGAGAGAAAGCCTTATCGGGATGTCGTAGACGAGCTGGAAGAGCTCAGGGGGCTCTTTGGCCTCGACAAGGCGCCTCATTATACGACGCTGCAGAAGTTCTTCAGGAGGATACCGATGCGAGTATGGGACGCGATGCTGTCCTTCGCGTTTAGACTGTTTGGTCTCAAGAGGATGGACGCCGCCATAGACTCCACCGGATATGAAGGACGCAATGCTTCCTATCACTACCTGTGGAGAATAGGAGAAGAACGGCATAGAAGAGTGTTTACCAAGCATTCCATCGTCGTAGACCCGAAGACGAAGGCTATAGCGGCTTCTTCCTCTAACCGAAGGTATGAAAGTGACAATAAGACCTTCATACCGCTCATGAAGAAAGCCGCCGAAATGGTAAAGATCGGTAAGATACTGGCTGATAAAGGCTACAATCCGTAGAGAGACCACAGGTTTTCAAGGGAGAGACTCCACGCAGGATCCATCATCCCTGCAAGGAACGAAGGCGTTCCGATATGGAGGACTCACGGCAGGTGGAGGAAGCTGATGAAGACGGACTTTCCATTGTCGGAATACCATAAACGAAGCCTTGTGGAGACTGTCAACTCCGTGGAGAAGAGGAAGTTCGGCTCCACCTTAAGCAGCAGGCTGCATCCGGACAAGCTGAAGGAGGTGAAGGTGATCGACGTAGTCTACGACGTCCGGCGATGCATACAGCTTGCTTATATTATTATCATAGGATTTCTACAGAGCCAGACCGCATTAAAAACAAATATTTGATAAAGCGTTTTTAAGTAGCCATTTGTTTACTTCTTTGGCCACGCTTTCTTCATAGCCTATGAACGAATGCTTTGCATTTTTAATTATTTTTACTGTTGCGGACTCATTTGCTTCTTTTAATTTAAGCATTAATTGCCGCGGGCCCTCTACATGTTCATCGTTTCCTGCTAGTATGATTAGAATTTTTTTATTTATACCTCCAAATTCGTGGAAGCCCTGCTCTAGATTAAATACTCTTGCTTCAAAATTATCTGTATCACATAGTGATAATATTCTTCTAGCGGACTTAAAATGTAGAAACTCATCGGATGGCTTATCTGCGAGCGAGGTTTTGATTCTCAGTTTAGCAGCCCTTATCGTTTTTTTATACTTATCCCCCAGAACTTTTTTAAAAACTTTGTAATCATCTGGAGGTGCTATCAATACTGCGCCTACTATCCTTGCGTCCGTTTTGTTGTTTAGGTAATACGCCACTTTTTGTGAACCGCCGCTGTGAGCCATTAATACAAACTTTTTGTAACCTAATCCAGATAGCCTATCAAGCGCGCCCTCGATATCTAATAAGCAATCTTCAAATCTCTCTACATTGCCTCCGCTTAGAATGCTATTTCCCTTATTATCCCTCAAAAGATTTATCGGGTCATGTCCCCTGTTATTAACAAGGAATACAGATACTCCCTTGGCTTTTATGTAGTCAAAAACGAAAATAGGTAAATGGCTTCTGTAAAAATTACTGTCTACCCCATGCACATAAACGACAGCTATCTGAGAATCTGGTTTTGCTCTAAGCAATAAACCTTGCAGCCATAAGCAATCCAAGGTGAAAAAATCGACCAGTTCGCATTTGCTTATATGTAATGCTACGCGCGTTGTCACCATGTTAAACAATAGTGTTGAACTCTTTATCGAACTCCAGCATAAAATCGTTAAGTGTTCTTATACGATCTTCAGCTATCTTCTTTATGCTTTCTATCCTAAACCTGTTTATCCAGGCCCCGCTATATTTTTTTGATTCCTTGTCCTTCCAATAGTCCAGTTGCTTAGCCGCGGTCCTCTTGTTGTAAGCGGCGAATGTGAACATCCTCCATACGTCAAGTGCGCCTATCTCATCCAGATCGTCAGCATATGAAAGCAGTTCCTTCTCTATGCTCTTGTAATTATCGTCTAGGTAGTTATGGAGTATCCCTGCCGTAGTCTTTATAACACTATCCGCAACAACTCCATCCAAAAGTTTGTGCAGCATTTTTGCGGATTCTTCGTCATGTCCAGGCATTACCGCCTTCATTACTTTGTCACTGCTTTTTGATCTTCCTATGTCATGAAAGAGTGCTACAGTCAAAAGGACGTCTTCATCAGGGTTTTTACTGGATACCTCGTTCATGCTCAAAAAAACTTTGCACATTTTATAAACACGATAAGAATGGAAGAACCTATAACCCAACCCCCCAGAATCTTCCTCCCTGTCGATAAAAATGTTTCTCATTATATCTACCATTTTTCCTTCAGTTTCGGCTTCCATCTTGACTCTTAATATCAATAGCTAGGTTATAAATCTTATTATTTTTAAAGACATACTCAAATCAATTTTTTATACAACTCCACATACTTCTCGGCTATTGCTCCCCAAGAAAACCCAGATGCCATTTTTATTAGTCCGTTTTTAGTTTTTCCTGTGGTTTCCGTAGCGAGTTTGACAGCCGCGGAAGCGAATTCACCCGGATCTAACGCTACCTTTGATATCCCCGCACTATCCCTTATCTCATTCATACCTCCCTTTTTTGACATAACCACAGGAATCCCTGACGCTATTGATTCCAGGAATACAAGAGGGAATGGCTCCTCGAACATTGAAGGTATCAAGATGGCTTTTGCGGTTGCCACAAGAACTTTCAGTTTATCCTCGGGGACATAACCTGTAAAAACCACTTTATGTGCCAGGTTTTTCTTTTTGACTTGCATAGCAATCTCACTTAGCGCTTTACCATCGCCGACAATAATGAGTTTTAGATTTTTAGGGAGTTTTTCGGCTATTTTCGGCAGTAAATGTGCGCCTTTTTCATATTCTATTCTCCCAAAAAAGAGCACATAATCGCCGTATATCTTAAATATCTCACTAGAGAAATTTGAAGGAGAAAAAACACCCGTGTCAACCCCGGGGTATATCACTTTTATTCTTTTCGCACTGAAGTCTGTGTTAGAACTTATAAATTTTTTAACGGCTTTGCTAACTGCGATTACCCTGTCCGCATACGTTTCTAGTGCGTGGCGTATTAAGCTATTATCATAATTTTGATATATCCCGGTTCCGTGACTAGTAACTACTATAGGTAAATCAAACGCTATGGAAGAAGGGGCCGCAGATAAAAGCATTGAACCTACATGGTGTACGTTTAAAACTATACATCTGTTCTTTTTATTTTTAATATAACTATTAAGTGCAGAAGCGCAGCTTTTTATTGCACTATTTGCCGCTCTTTTATTCTCCTTGAACCATGCACAGCTATGAAAAGAGTGATGCAATACAGGTATTAACCTCGTATGTGGAAGTTTGCTTCCAGCGCTTTTTTGGAATAACAGAGACGTTCGAATAAATTTATTTTGATTGTTTATTAAGTTGTAAACATAGTTTCTACTGCCGGATATCGGCTTCATACTCATTTCGAATAAGTGAGTTGCTTCCATCGGCATTCACAAATAATTTTTTAAATCATCTAGAACTTTCTTATAATTCCCCTGCGCTATCACGACCTTAACTTTTTCAGCCATTTTCTTAACAAAAGTTGCTCTGTTGCTGCTTGATGCAGAATCTTCTAGATTGAAATATGGTATATCAAACTCTTCTGTCATTAAGTTGTCTACCGATTTTGTTATTCTAGAAAATGTCTCGTATAAATAAAAATACTTATTTGGAAAACTAACTTCTTTAATTTCTGCTACGGCGCTTTTATACAATTTAAGAAAAACTACTAGCTTTGTCTTTATCCCCGTAACATTTTTAAAGGTTATATCGGTTTCTTTTGTCTTCAAAATGCTTGCAAGATCCCCATCTAAATAAATATTGGTTATATTTGCAATGTTCTGAAATTTTTCGTTAAGGCTAGTGAACTCATTTGACACTAATTCCCAGCCGCGCATTTTCGCTGCAACCGCCAAGAGTGTTTTTCCACTACCTGTACCGCCGCATAATAGCACTCCCCCGGATTTGTTTTTAATCATTGATGCATGAGCTGTGAATACTCTATTTAATTCATTAACATATGTCGATGCCTGTAAGCTTAATAGTACAAGATCCCGAGCCCGGACTTTTCTTTTTGTGGCTGATATGCCCCATTTTTTGTTTTTATAACTTAACACCACAGTAAATATTTTATCGGATTGAGTAAGAATTATGGCTATCGGGTTGCCGGAGTTTGCCTGTTTTATATATGAAAGTCCAGGTAGATGAGCAGGTGCGAACCAATCATTTTTTATCTCCTTTAAGATATCGGGTCGATTTGAGCTTAGTTTAACTAGATTATTGCTTAAGAAAAAGCTTAACGTATTCATACATGTACATTTTTCAAGTATTTGTGTATCAGCACTTTAAGTCTAGATTCCTCTTCATCAGAATTCGGTGAGTGAATTACGTTATAAATAACCAAAGAAGTTTCACTTTCTTTTCCATATAGCTGCCTTATAGTGCCGCTTTTAGCAGTTTTTGGGTGTGTGCCGCCCACCACTTCGAAGAGCTTATTAAAAAGCTCGTTTTTATGAAGATTCGCCTCTACTCGTATTATACTTACCCTTTCCGAAGTCATGTAAGATATAAGTTCTTCTAAAAAAGGCGCGTTTTGATGCTGCGGATATAACAGCATCACGTCTTCTCTAGTCAAATAGAAACTCCCAATCTCGATAGCCGCCAGATTGTTGTCATTTATAACTTTATAAACTTCTGTACTTATTTTATAACCGTCTGGTTTTAAGAGACAGTAAACTTCACCATGTCTTTTATCTGTTTTAGATAAAATATTATCAGATCCCAAATAATTTTCTAGGTTACTTTTCATAATATTTGATATTATTTCCTGCTATTATAGCTTTCCACAAAAGTAAACCGACACCGAACCGAAAAGTATTTCGGGAGGTAACGTTCTTAATGATAGCATAAGGGGGTGGGGGAAAGCCGCGGAAAGACATTAAAGGGCGGAGTGTAGGATTACTTTCGAGGATTGCTATAAAAAGTAAATCCCCGTCCGGTCCGTATAAAATCGCCTCCGCTGCCCATGCATTATGGAGGTATAGATTTCTTTAATCTCTACCTTATAAAGGAAGCTTTTTAAGATACTCATATGTATTTAAATATATACACATATAAATATACATATGAATAAGAGATTTCATAATGTTATCATGAATGACGAAGCTTACAGCACGCTTAAGCGTAGCGCGGAGACACTAAGCAAAAAACTCTCAAAGAAGCTAAGCTTCAGTGATGTAATCAACATGACTATCGGCAGAAACTTTGAATTCCTCGATATCCCAAACGAACTTAAATCATTTATCAACGACTTTGTATCTGCGTTGAAGGAAAAGGAGTACGTTTTAGGGACCCTTCTTTTCGGCTCAGTGTCCAAAGGTACTTTTAATGAGAACAGCGACATAGACCTGTTGATCGTAGTCAATGACGGGTACAAAAATGCATCTGAGATCTCTAAAATCAAGATCGATATGGTCGATGAAGCAGTAGAATTAAACGATCGCGGACTTCCTTGCACTTTGAGCCCATTTATCCTGGATATAAGAGAACTTGGGAACTTTCATCCGCTATACCTAGATTTTCTTGACTATGGGGTTATTTTATATGACAGAAACGGCACGCTTAGCAGGTTTTTGGAAAACATGGAGAAAGTGAAACATAAACGGAGTTTTTCAGAATTCGGAGAAGAATTGTCATGGGAAAAAGCAAAAGCGCGATAGAATCGGCGGAAGCATGGTTAAGGACGGCAGAGATCACTCGCAAAAACGAAGACTACGGCATATCTGCTTATTCATTAGAGATGTCCTTGGAGATAACTCTTAAAGCCGTTTTGATGGCACTCAACGTAAATTATCCAAAAGTGCATGACATAACTATCGCGTTGAGAAAACAATTGAAGTCAAACAAGAAGATAAGCGTAGAAGACGCCAATCGCTTTAACGAATATATGTTCGTACTTTCCGACCTTATCAGACTTCGGCCGATAGGCGGTTACTTTTTTGACGACGCAAATGATAAAGCATCGGAAAAGGAATTGGAAGATCTCGTGTCTAAATACACTCCGAAAGTAAAAGAAGCATTGACCTTCTGTCGCGGACTGATAGAAAGACTTTGATTATCAGACGCGAGCCATATCAAATTTGCACACTGAGAATATAAATGTGTTAAAAGCACTTTCCATTTTTATTGCTCTTCGTTCTATGTTAACGCTTAATTATAACACCCGGTATATGGTCGCCTTTACATCATACATCTCCGGCGGAAATCTCTACTATTCTATTTATCTAGATTCTAGTCTGGTCTCGAGCGGTGAAGTTTCAGGTAATAGTATAAATGACCCAGGAACAAACCCGTTTAATAGTAGATCCAGACATGCACGTCATTACTAAGGCCACTACGACCGTTTCCGCACATAAAGTAGAAAATGAGGAGTTATGCACAGTCATATCTCAACTTTATTCCGTGCATGACTCAGCGATGACCTTACTGCTCCATGTTTTTGGAGGCGACGATCCCTTGCCATATGGTCCACTCCGTTTGTCAAGGCAGCCTCCACTCCTTTCTACCCTGTTTTTAGCGGTATTAGACGCCATATACTTACAGAAGCAGCGATCCTATAAAGCACTTATGCACACGCGCAATTAGGGCACTGTTACCAAATACGGTTGGTGAATGTTAATTACATCGGCTGCCATCTTTATTTAAGGTGAAAATGGAAAACCGATGTAATTATTGTAAAAGCAGCAGTGTGGATTTAAATGGCTTTAGAAAGACAAAAAACAGGGGAAACGTACAGCGATACCGTTGTACGTCCTGTGGCAAGACGTTCGTAGAAAACATCGGTTTCAGGTGGAAACACCATGCGAAACGCACCATAATCGGCAGTATTCACCTCCATCTGATAGGATCGTCGCTTAGGGACGCTGCAAAGTTCCTTTCCGTGTCCGTTGATTCCGTATTCAGGTGGTTTCTTGAATACGGAAAAATGATCATAGGATACGTAAAGGACATGAAGCCTTTCAGGACGGAAAGGCTTCACATGGACGAGATGTCCGTAAAGACGCGTGGGAAGTCCTTTTACGTATGGGCTTCCATCTGCAGGGAGAGCAGGTTTGCCACGGCTTTTCTCGCTTCCGACAGGACGAAGAAGAACGCCAGACTGCTGATGAAAGAGTCCCCGCCAGCCATGAACATCACCACGGATGGAGCCTTCGGATACGGCTCCGTCATAAGGGAAGCCAAGGGATCGTGGTATTACCACAATCGTTATCATCGCTGCGCTTCCTTCGAGGACAAGAAGGACAATGATCCCATGGAAAGACGGGACGATCCCTATCGTGCCAATACCCATGAGCTTCGCGGGTTCAAGGAGCTTTACACTGGAGACTTGTTCGTAAGATTATGGACGTTCTACTATGACTTCATAAGGCCGCATTCTTCCCTCGGCAGGACTCCCGCCGAAGAAGCGGGACTTGTAAGATATTACAAAGACGATGATTGGTTAGGACGGTGGGAGCGATGGGTCGAGAGAGCTTCGCTCTCTTTTTATTTGGCTTATATATCAACCGTATTTAGTAACAGTGCCGCAATTAGAAAGCAAAAGTTTATATAATATAGAATTATTATATAATATAATGAAATACAAGTCTGTCCTGCTCAATGAACTATCATACAACGAGCTGAAAGCATTCAGGGATTCATTATCTGAAAA
>JAKASS010000008.1 GCA_021818905.1 Nanobdellota archaeon | reverse complement strand
GATTCATGGCCTACCTTAAAAGCCTCGGATGCAGAAAAGGGAAAGCCAAGATGAGACTCGATACTGAAGGATATCTGGAAGCCGATGAGGACATGGTGGAAGGGTATGTGCGCAGCCTCGCATGATCTGGACGAGCTTCGAAAGCGTGACCTTCTCGTTGATTGTCACGTGAACGATCGGATCAACGGCGCAAAAATTCCCCGTAAAGTGGCAAACTAAAGCTTTGCGAACTCGTGGTATCTTCCGTATATAAAAACCTTGATCGCGTCGGTCAAGACTAAAAATATCACCGCGAATATGGCGGGCAATATCAGGTATTCTGCCCTTAGCGAGGTCATTAATATGCCGAAATACGCTATAAACGCAGTTATCAAGACCGCCGATATGATCTGGAGCAAGACGGGCGCGCTTGGCATGGAGGAAAGGAATCCGTGTCTTGATCTGATCGAGAGGAGCATCATTTCTATTGAAAATATGAATGAAACGAATAGAAAGGTCTGGAACGCGCTCTCGCCCAAATGAAGGTAGGATAAACCGATGATAGAAAGCAAAGCTATCTCTATAGTCGCCATGACAGCAAAGATCAATGAGGCATGCAGTATCGTTTTGGTATCCCAGTTGTCCGGTCCTTTGGAATAGCTTTCTTCGTCGGTAGAAAGTGAGATGCTGCCTATGTCATTTATGAATATCATGAGTATAAGCTGTATCGGCAGGAGCGGCAGGAATTTTAGCACTATGAATGCTACCGACAAGAAAAAGGCGATTTGGAATATCCTTGTTACTTTGTTCAATGTGTAAGTCATCATCCTCTCGAATATGGCTCGGCTCTCTTTTATGGCGTTCACTATCGGTTCTATCCCGCCGGCAGTAAGCACTATGGCTGCGGCGCTCTTAGCCACGTCAGTCGCATTAGAGACCGCGATGCCGACCTCCGCCTGCTTAAGGGCGGGGGCATCATTTACTCCGTCCCCCGTCATGCCCACATGAAAACCAGAATCTTGCAGCGCTTTCACTATGGTGTATTTATCCTTTGGAAATACCCCTGCAAAGCCGTCGTTTTCAGCGACCAGTCCGGCTATTTCCTTTTCACTTTTTCCAGCGAGACTATCGGCGCTTATCATCTTATCCCCGATCTTCGCTTCTTTTGCCACCGCTCTCGCCGTGTCTATATTGTCTCCTGTAAGCATTTTTGTAGTCAGACCGAGTCTGTTTAGTTCGGATATCAATTTTCTAGTATCGGGTCGTAGTCTATCAGCTAATGGCAATAATCCAATAAGATCCCATACGCCATTTTTATTTGCAGCTACGGCTATCACCCGTTCGCCATTTGAAGATGATGACCTTATTTTTTCTTCAATCTCACGTGACTCCTCGTTTTTTATATTGCACAGTCTGATTATCTCAGAAGGAAAGCCCTTCGCCGCCTTGATCAGCTTGTTGTTTATTTCGACTTCCGATCTCGAGATCTTTGTCGCCGGGTCGAACGGAAAGAATCTTTTTACTTTGAAAACCGGCGTTTTTATTTTGTGATCGAGGCACTCCCTTATTATAGCCGTGTCTATCTCGTCGTTGTCCTCCGCCCTTGAAGCGAGAGAGCCGTACAATAAGACCTCTTCTTTCGTATTTCTTAAGTATGGCCACGGGTCTAAGACTGCGAGCTTGTTCATGGTCATCGTGCCGGTCTTGTCAAGGCAGACTAGGTCCATAGTGGCTGCTTCTTCTATCGCTCCTAATTTAGTGACCAATATGTCCCTGGAAGAAAGCCTCTTGGCGCCGTATGCCATCGCTATCGTGAACGCCGCAGAGATCGCCACCGGGACGGACGCCAGTAATATAAGCAACGAGAAAGACACCGTGTCTATCAGGTTTATCCCCGATATGAAAGAGAAAATAAGCACTACCGCGATAAGACCGATATCCGCCACTACAAGATATTTTATAAGGTTTATTATGTCTGCTTCTAAGTGAGTCCGGCTTTTCGCCATTTTGACTAGTTCCGCGGTCTTACCAAACGAGGTTTTTTTACCCGTCGCCGTCACAAGCACGGTCGCCTCGCCGGCTTTCACCAATGAGGAAGAGAATATGTCTTCCCCCCGCCGTTTTTCGACGGGTAAAGATTCTCCAGTCAGCATCGATTGGTCTACTGACAGATAATCACTTTCTGTTATCAAGCCGTCCGCTTGGCATATGTCCCCCAGTCTTATCCGGATTATGTCTCCGGGCACAAGGCTTTGTGAAGCGACCCGTTTCCATGTGCCGCCCCTTTTGACGTTGACATATGCAGCTAATTTTTTCTTCAAAAGTTCAAGTGTGTTATCGGCTTTGAACTCCTCAAAAAAGGTCGCTACGGCGTTAAATATAAGCAGCCCTATGACTATGAAGGCTTCGGTATAATCTTTAAGAAAAATCGAGAGGCCGATCAACGCAAAAAGCATGAATGGTATGGGGCCGATGAATTCTCCTAAGAACTTAAGGGGGTAATTCTGCGGGTTCTCCGCTATAGTATTGGCGCCGTAATAAAGGAGTCTTTTTTCAGCCTCCTTTTCCGATATGCCCTCGAACGATGTCGAAAGACCCTTCATCCTTTCATTTATGTCTTCTACAGCGGCCTTTTTTTTGTTCATAAAAAAAGAGGGGTATCGAAAGGTGTGCCCATGCAGTCTTTAATGTCTGCTTGTTTATATCGATTCTATGCGTGTGCATGACTCGACTAGTAGACCTTTATTCTAAGCCGAACTATGACTGATATGACGTCTAATATCGCTAAAAAGGGATCGATAAGAAGTGGGGGTGGGGGCAATCTTTACGACAAGGTGATATCCGATGGTGAAAGACTGTCGCCTCCAAAAACACGAGACAATATAAATAAAGGCCATGCTTTACGACAGACTGATTGGCTAAAGTGCCAGCAAAGAGAAGATTCAAACGAGCCGGACAGACCTAAGCTTATTTGAGGGACTTATGCACAAGCGTAGGTTCCCTATTTTGGTGTCGGTTTACTTATGTGGAGAGCTATAATAGTGGAGAGCTATAATAACAAACTGTAGGGCCTATCCGCAAGTATTATCCTAATTGCATTACGTTCATACTCAAGCAGGCATATCATATCGTTATTTTATCATATGTTAAGATATAAATACTTACTCTTACTATGTTTATATTGTGGTTTTATGGCAAAAATGGCTAAACAAAGTGAACCTAAGCAAAAGGGACGTTGTATGGACTCTTGCTCTTGTTGCGATGTGGTGATCTCAGCGGCGGGAAAATAAAGTACGGTCGTGATCGGCGTTGATCATTAAATATTGATTTTGTATGAAAAGCGAGAATGGCGTCAATGTATTGATCTTCAAGGTACTTTCAAACGAGGTTAGATTAGCCATAATAGAAGCCCTCTTGAAAGCGCCCATGGATGTAAATGAAATTTGTGGAGAGATACACGAAGAGCAGCCCAGGGTGTCCCATGAACTACGCTGCCTAGCGGTGTGCGGTTTTGTTCACTCAGAGAGGAAAGGTAAAAAAATGATATATGGGCTAAACAAAGACACGATAACGCCGATCATAGACGCTGCAAATAAGCATGCAAAGATTTTTGGTGACAAAATAAGAGATTGCGAAATGCTTTCTGATGTTAGAAAGATGACTATCAAATGAGGCGGTGATGATGACGAGCAAAGAATATGAATTAGTCATATTAGGCAATGGTGCAGCAGCCTTTGCCGCTGCAATAAAGGCAGACGAGCTTGGCAGTAAGGCCGCTATGATAAAAGGCGGCATGATCGGCGGGACCTGTGTCAATGTCGGCTGTGTCCCAAGCAAAAGGCTTCTTGTCAGCGGAGAGGTCATAAGAAATACAAGAAATCACGATTTGGGGAAAAATACGATCGTGCAACATGACGAAGAGTTTGATTTTGCCAAAATAATGGAGTTTAAAAAAACCCTTGTAGAGAATTTGAGACATGAAAAATACGAAAAGGTACTAAGCAAGCTCAAAAACGTAGAGCTCTATGAAGGCATTGCGGGCTTCATTTCTGAAAACGAGGTAGAAATCAGGCAAAATAGCGCAAGCACGGTCATTTGGGGGAAAAAATTTATTATTGCAACTGGCGCTAGTCCCTCAATACCAAAACTAAAAGGAATAGACAGTATAAATTATTGGACAAATATAGAAGGTCTTGAACAGGAAAGGATCCCAGAATCACTCATTGTGATCGGTGGGCGTGCTCTTGGCCTAGAATTCGCACAAATGTACAATAGGTTTGGGACAAAAGTGACACTTCTCCAAAGAAGCCAGTTGCTCATTCCGGAGGAAGAGCCAGAGCTGTCTAGAGCATTAGAGTCATACTTAAGAGAAGATGGGATAGAAATACGCACAAATGTCGACCTCAAAAGCTTTGAGAAGGGCGCCGCAAACAATAAAATCATTGTAAACGCGGTGGTCAATGGAGAAACGGCCGTGTTTGAAGCGTCTTCGATCCTTTTTGCCACTGGTAGGACGCCAAATATAAAGGCACTGAATACTGAAAAAGCCAATATCACAGTCGGCGCCAAAGGCGAAATAACGATAGACCAGGAAATGAGGACAAGCAACCCAAATATATTTGCTGCCGGCGACGTGACAGGAGAGCCAATGTTAGAAGCGCTGGCCGCTAGAGAAGGCACACATGCCGCTGAAAACGCCTTATTGGGCGCTCATAAAAAAATAAATAAAAATATCGTACCAAGGGCCGTATTCACGGAACCTCAATTCGCGAGCGTCGGTATCACAGAAAAAGAAGCGATTGAAAAGTTCAAAGCATGCGCATGTAGGCTAGTCAGATTTAGTGACGTGCCAAAAGCCGTGATAATGGGCAACACAAGTGGCATGATAAAAATGGTCGTACACCCAAAGACGCATGTAGTTTTGGGTGTGCAAATACTCTCGCCTTTAGCGGCGGAGCTTATACATGGAGCGACCATGATAGTGAAAAATGATTATAAAGTCGAAGATGTGATAGATACGATACATGTTTTTCCAACGATGTCAGAGGCTCTAAAAATAGTCGCTCAATCCTTCTTTAGAAATGTCAAAGACACAAGTTGCTGTATATGATCAGACAAAGGCTAGAGTTTACTCATGATCTTGGAAAAGACCCATTGCTGTTTTAGGAGGTGAAATCGGGAATCAAAAAGACCTGTGGCAGAGGAAAGGATAGATACTTTATGAAGAGGACACCGAGAAGCCGGGGACCGCTAAATCGCGCGTCCGTCCTTATCCCGACGTTCAAACGTCGAGGAGCCATTTCCACAAAGGGACGAACCTTATCTTCTTGCCTTTGATCTTCTCCTCGGCTTCGTAGTCCCACGTTATGACGAGGAGATCGTTGCAGTGGAGCTCTTTTGAAGCAGCAAGAAGATTGTTTATTTCTCTGTCTTTAACGTCTATTTTGCTAGAGGCGTAAGTAACTTGTATCAACGAAAGCACTTTATTGCCGTTTCTCAAAACAAAATCGACTTCTTTCTGCGTATGATTTTTCCAATAATTTATTTCGACGCCCGAATAAGCTTTTTTCCTTATTAAATCTATGGCGACGACATTTTCCATCAGTCTACTCATGCTATGCCGAGGGGAGATCATACCTATGATGCCCGTATCTATGCAATAGATCTTTTTGGGGGCTATTATTGCTTCTTTCAATTTAAAGGAGAACCGTTCTACTTTAAACAGCAGGTATGCCTTTTCGAGATAAGTTATCCAGTCTTGGATCGTGTGCTGTCCTCTTATCTCAAATATATTTTTTAGTTTAGCGTATGTTATCTCTGAAGAAGCGTTTGATATAAGATATCTCGAAACCTCTGCCAATTTTGTCCTCATGTTTATTTTGTATCGCTGTACAACGTCCTTTTCTATTATGTCCTTGTACAGCTCTACCAATACGATTTTCCCTTCTCTTACGGCAAGAGGAAACCCGCCGTTTATTATATATTTTTCTGTTAATTCCACTAAATTCGCCCTTTCTTGCGTTAAATAAATGCTAGGTTCGTCCGTTTTATGTGATTTGAATCTAAGAAATTCTCTAAAACTAAAAGGGAATAATTCATAATCTAAATGTCTGCCGGTAAGTCGTGTAGCCAGTTCTTTACTCATGATCTTTGCATTGCTGCCCGTTAGGATTATTCTCTTTGAGCCCAAAAGTCTGGAAACGAATGGTTCCCAGCCGTCTATGTTCTGTATCTCATCGAATATGAATAAATTTATATCGCCCTTTAGGACATATAGCGCTTCCAAAACTCTATTTAAGTCTTTTGCTGGGATTCTCAGTCTTTCGTCATCGAAGTTAACGTAACCAAAATTCTCGTTTTTTGCCAATTGAAACGCGAATATGGATTTGCCGCTTCGCCTCGGACCGGTTATTATCGTAGCGAAATCCCGTCTCGGATTTTTGACCCTCGAGATCAATTCCCGTCCGATTATATTCTCACTCTTAAATTTTAATCTAAGTTCCGCTTCTTTTTCGGCGATGGCGGACTTTAAATCGAAGATCGAGACCATAGAAACGTTATGATCGTCTTTATATAAAAAGCTTCCTTTATAAGGTAGAGATTAACAAAATCTAGACCTCCACAATGCATGGGCGGCAGGACGTAAACCTTTCAATAGAAGGCGGAAGCCGTGTAGAACTTAAAGGATTTCAGAATATACGAGAAATGGACAAGGCAATAATAAACGAAGCTAGAAGGCAGCTGCCTGGACGCAGTCTTATTCAAGGACCTGATATCCATGAGAAAGACGATAGTCGACTGGCGGAGGGAAGTACAGATGCCTTATGAAGAGGATGCCGAGAAGCCGGGGACCGCTAGATCGCGCGTCCGTCCTTATCCCGACGTTCAAACGTCGAGGAGCCATTTCCACAAGGGGACGAACCTTATCTTCTTGCCTTTTACTTTTTCCTCGGCTTCGTAGTCCCAGGTTATCACGAGGAGATCGTTGCAGTTAAGTTTTATGGACCCGCTTAATAAATTTTCTATCTCCCTCTCTTTTATTTCGTTCTTATTCGACGCGTAAGTGACTTGTATAAGATCTGAAACTTTATTTTTTTCTACTTTAACGAAATCTATCTCGTCACCAATATCACTATAATAAAGTTTATCATTCTGCGTTTGTCTACGTTTTAATTCTATAAAGACTGCATTTTCCATCGTCCTTCCGATTTCCGTTTTAAGATCTAACATCATAGACGCGACTCCCCAATCATTCAAGTAAGTCTTCGATATGCTCAGTTCGGATTTCTTATTTGAAAAGTTGAATTTCTTTAACTGAAAAGAAAAGTATGCATCTTCTAATAAGAAAACGTAAGAATACAATGTTTTTTTGCTTATTTTCTGTCCATTGCCTTTCAAAGCTTTATACATACTATGTATCGACGCTTGCTTCGAAAAGGAAGTTATCAGCGATTTTATTACAAACCGTATTATACCTATGTTTTTTATTCCAAATCTTTCGACTATATCCCTAAAGATTATCAAATCGATATAATCATTATAGAATTTGGACGAAATCGATGGGTTTATGACGATGTCTGGGAGACTCCCGGTGGCAAGATACGCTGATAACTCATACATTATCTTATTTTTTATAGAACTAGGCAACGGCCCCCCTTCTTTAGGAGTAACTCCTTTAAAGGATAAGTATTCTTTAAATGATAGTGGATAGACAGAATAAGTCAATGTTCTACCTCTTAAAGCCGAGGCGATTTCCTTGCTTAAAAGCTTTGACGAAGAGCCAGTTATTATTATCTTAAAGGACTTCTTTTCGTGAAGAGAATAAATCGCCTTTTCCCAATCTTGTACTACTTGTGGCTCGTCCACGTATATGATCGAAGGCGGCACCCCGTATATCTGCTGGTGTACATTTACGGTATCAGATATGTCTTTATTCGTAATTCCATCGAGATCTACGTCTTCCAAGTTCAAGTACAAAAAATCGGGATCCTTTAATCTTAATTTATTTAACAAAAAGTCTAGCACCCCATACGTCTTGCCAGTTCTTCTAGCGCCGACTATGACGGTTACAAATTGCTTCGAAACTTCAAAAGATGTCAGTCTCTCTTTCACCGTAAGCGACCTTATCTCCTCTTTCTTATTTATAAGATACCGTTCGATTGCCTTACGTTCCATAATATACAAAGGGCCGATTCTTTTAAATAGTTTCTTAAAGGGGGAAACTATTTATATTTTATGTACCCCTACGGATTTAACACGCCTTCTTCTTGAAAATCTCTTTTTTAATGTTTCTTGTAGGAAACGTGAATGATCGGGCGTTTGAAGCCGAGGACTGCTAGACCGTGCGGCCGTCTTTATCCCGGCGTTCAAACGTCAAGGAGCCACTTCCACAAGGGAACGAACCTTATCTTCTTGCCTTTGATCTTCTCCTCCGCTTCGTAGTCCCAGGTTATAATCAGAAGATTATTGCAATGCAGTTCTTCTGATGCGACAAGCAGCGAAGAGCGCTCCCTCTGTCCCAATTCTTCCTTATGGCTGGCGTAAGTCACCTGTATAAGGCCGAGGGATTTGCCGTTTGTGCTCATTACGAAATCTACTTCTCTCTGCTGATAGTCTTTCCAGTAAAAAATATCGTAATTGTCTTTTCTTCTTAGCAATTCCAGAAAAACCGCATTTTCCATCTGCCTTCCACGTTCTTTGTCGCCCGAAATGTTTGCGAAGCCATTGTCGTTCAGATATACTTTTTTGACGGATAAAGACGATTTTCTCAATGAGGTCGAAAACCTTGGGATGAAAAAACAGAAAAACGAATCTTCGAATAATTGCGCATATGAATATACGGTCTTCTGGCTGACGTTCATTCCCATGCTTCTTAGTGTCTTGTATTGTTTGCTTATCGAGAATTCTTTCCCGGACGCGGATAATATAGAATTCATGAGCAACTTTACGACGGAGATATTTCTTATGCCGAACCGTTCCGTCAAGTCCTTAAAGATCACTAGATCTAGATATTGCCTGAAGAACTGGGTGGCTTTTGCGTTGTCAAACACTATGTCAGGAAACCCGCCATTGACTAGATAGTTTGACAGCTCATATTTTATACTACTGGTCTTTTCGCTTGATAGTGGCGGTGATAGGGTCACGTTCTTCGCCTTTAGGACCTCCACAAAAGAAAGCGGCAAGACTGTCAATGGTAAAGCCCGACCGCGCAATGAAGTCGCTATTTCCTTGCTCAGCAATTTAGATGATGAGCCCGTGATCACTATCTTGTATCTTTTTTTCTCATACAGTGTATAGACCAAACGTTCCCATTCTTTCAAGTTCTGGATCTCGTCGAAAAATAAGTAATCTGGTTCTTTGCCGTAGGTCTCTTTGGATAAGTATGGCGATCTTAGCAGGTCTTCTCGTCTAAAACTTATGGTGTCTTCGTCTTCAAAGTCGATGAACAGATAATCTTCCGGTTTAAGCCGTTTTTCTTTTATAAATTCATATATAAGGTAAGTCTTCCCTGCCCGCCTCGGCCCTATGATAGAGGTGATAAAATTTATGGTCGGCTCTAATTTTAGTCCGCGGGCCTTTACGTACAACGAATCTATGTCCAGTTTTTTATCCACGAGATAGTTCTTTATTTCCATAGTATCATAGGGGTAATGATTATATTTAAAGCTTACCCTTATAATAAGATACCATACCCAACAATTTTAATTTACGGGGGGCGCAATGTTATAATCAGGATTCTTTAAAAGACCGCAATCAATATAACCGTCATCTATTCAAGCGCAATAAAAAACTATTTATTCGATGTTTGGATATACAAAAGTATGTGCGAACGATGTAGGGGCCGCCAAGGTGATAATCTGTCTTGTACTTGCACTGCCTGTTATACAAAGGATACGTTCTGCGCCGTGTGCGGCCATCAGATCTGGTAGATCTCTTTGCTGGCGATCCCTACCTCTCCGTTATATGTGAAGATAAAAGTTCAATATCTGTATTTGATTTTTGATTAAAATAAGAAACCACGGATTCGCAGCCGTACCTTTGACTTATAGATAATTGCGTAGTTTATAGCTCATATTTATATAGTCCATACTGTAATACTATATTATGGAACACGGTATCGGGCGTCAATTACCACATGTTACTATCGGAGTTTTCCCTTTTGGCGCCCATGTTTTGCCCATCACGGCATTTACTGAGACCCCCGCTTCATCCTGAAAATATATCATAGCCTGCCAACGTTTTGCCTTGGCGAGGATCTTAGGCCATTCCTCCTTCGACCACCTTTTCGTTTCTTTTGGATCTTGTTCCGATGCCCTACGTTCTCCTTTTTGATTCGTAAGGCCCAGTCTTTTGAGCAGTCTCCACACATTTGAGTTGTCCAGATCTTTCCCCGTTAGTTTCTGGATCAGATATCCGACTCTTTTGCACGTCCAAAGCGGCGTTTCAAAGCCAAAATCAGTGGCCGGAAGTTTAAGGCTGGCTAGGACCCTTGTCATTTCTTTTGCCGAGAGTCTCAGCCGGGGTCCGGGCGCCTTCTTGCTTTTCAATGATTCTCGGCCCCCTCTTCTATAATTCGTGGACCATCTCGTTACTGCCCTCCTATTTACGCCAAATGCCTCGGCAATCTCTGAGACTTTCCAGTCTTTTTTTCGTAGTTCGATTGCTCTGAAACGATAGCGTTCCAGGACAAGATTATCCGGTAACCGCGGCGGCATCTGCGTCTCCTCAGCAATAAGCCCGGCGGGCCGATTGGTCTTTAGGGTGGAAAGGAAAACGGTCAATTCCACTACGTTTATCGACTTCTTGGATAAGATCAGGAAGCATCACAAAAGCCGCAAGGTCATCGTCATAGCCGATAGGGCCCCGCCGCATATCGCGGGCAAAGTCAAAGAGTATGCAGAGAAGAACAAAAAGTCGTTTGCGATATACTACCTGCCGCCGTACTCGCCGGAATTGAATCCCGACGAAAGCGTTTGGGGCTATCTGAAGAAGAACAAACTGAAGGCGCATCAGGCAAAATCAAAAGCGGAATTGAAGGACATTACGATTTCTGCTATGAAAAGCATACAAAGACAACCTACACTTTTGACGTCCTTTTTTTATAATATTAATGGGCTATAAGTAGCGCAATTATCTATAATATGCAATAATGCGCAATCATTTCGCGGTGCATGTATGCATCTTCTGCGTATGGGCGCCCAAGAGACTTATAATGTCCTATTGCAATAGCGGCTTTAATCTTGCCTACCAATTTTTCCAGCGTAGAACTATTCTCTTTTGTTTTAGGGGAAAAAACTCCTTTTATTAGTGGCACCTGTATCATACAACTCCGTATACTCTTAATTCTCTTTCTTGCGCTTCTAAGTTTGCCTTAGTCTCTGTATATTTAGTATGCAAAGCCCGTCCGACGAATGTCGCCGGGAGCGCCAAAAGAGCAAGTGATGAATAAGGTGAATAATGCGTGGTCTCAGCTGCTACTCCTAATCCAATAGCACTATATATTAGTCCTTCAATTAACACGCTATTAAGCGTCCCGCCACCGGCGTTTCTATAATTAGAATAGTTGACCAAACCGTGCAGGGCATCCTTGACTCCATCTTTTATGTCTCCCAGCATTTCACTCAATATTTTTTTCCGTGTTACCATATTTTTACCTCCTTACGCGTTGTCTTCCTCAGCCGCCCTGTACGCACCGCTGTCCGGCTCCAAAGCGAGTATGAATCTCTTCATCTTTGTATCTGACATAGGTCTAATATAGTCTATCTCTACCCTGTTTCCAGTTACGAAACCTTTAAGCAGGTTCTCTCTCCAAGGGCCGTAAATCGTCAGGCTGAAGTCATCGCCAGCGATTGATGGGTTGAGTTCCCTTCTTGAAAAGTAACTTCCAAACGGTACTCTTGCATTCTTTGCATGATTGTATATATTGTTCATCATTGAGTCCTTATTGATACCCCTACCTTTCCCGAAGAACATCCATTCCCACCATCTGTAACCATATGTTGCTTTTACCTTGTACATTGGCAGGTTATTGTCTCTAGGGTCTCTCTTTATCTTTCCTGTTTCGTCTTTATAGACTTCTACACTTGAATGTAACAATGGAAGGTATCTGCCATTCTTATCTGGCCCTACCCTTACCGGGAGTAAATGAGATTTCTCTTCAAGAAGATTAAGCCTCATTTTCTCGTCAAGATTCGCTTCTTCGCCGACTACTTGGGCCTGCGGCTCTTCGGAGTCTAGCTGAAGCTGCGCTAATTCTGCGTTACTTTGTATATCTCCAATCCCTTGGCCTTCCTGTCTTCCTAGTCGCTTATCGTAAGACGCGATCCTACCGCCCGTCCCAACCGGATTGCCGTTATATCGCGCTTCTGGCGTTGGGGCGTTTTGACCACTAGTTTGCTCTCCATAAACTGCTCTTTCGAGCGGAGCTAGTCTTTGGTCCAATGTGCTTTGCAAGCTGCTGAATTTATCGTTTAGTAGAGCTTCTAGGTCGGCTGATTTTGTGGATCTCTTTGATCTCTTAGGCGCTGTCGCGACTACTGGAGTTGCTATAGCTGCTGGCGGCTCGCCGACAACATCTATCCCAAAATCCCTTGGGCTATACGTAATCTCTTCATTTCCTTTTTTGTTATTTACCATATAGTTAAATTTACCATTCTTTAATAGAGAAGAACTAGTATATAAACCCTTCTGATCCCAAAAAGCCGCTTGTTAAAAGCTATTTTGCGCCCGCAATAAAAGAATGAGGTTCTAAAGTCTGAGGTATCTCTTTATCCTAGCGACGATGCCGGATGCGCCAAGGCGTTCCATAAATGTCTGTTCCGCTCTGCGGTATGCACTGTATGGTTTGAAATTAAACCCGGTGTAAGCATTTTCGTAATAATTTTCTTCATATTTGTGTCTTGGATTTGCTGCGAGGCAATTTACGTCCCATATAAATATTCTGTTGAAAGTCGGATCAAGGATATAAGTTTTGAATGCCAATATCTTCCTGTCGAAACTTTCTGGCACCTCTATCCTTACCCATGCGTGACTTCCGGGTCCAAAATTCTCTTCCATATGCGTACCGTGAGAAAGGTAGACTTCTATGCCCGCCTTCTTTATGCCGTCGTCTATCGATAACAGGGCTGCGAGAAGCAGGGACTTTTCGAAACAAACGCCGGGGAGTTTTCCGGATACTATGTCTTCTAATTTTACCGATTTGCCGACGTATTTGCTATACATAATGTTGAAAAACGGAGTCGAATTGCCCGGTGGCAGAAGATAGTTGTTGCACTTATTCTCTACGTGTGGTATTATACTCCACGCTTTTTGGACTATTGCGGCAAGTCTCTCCAAGCTTACCTCCTGTGGGCTGCCACTGAAAAGTTCCTCGGCCATGTTTTTAAGGGTGTTGGCATTTGGTATCTCTATGCCATAATGAAGGGAAAAGCATATGTCTTCTGGCTGAATCGATGTAGGGTACTTGGATACCTTATAGCCGCTTAGATTCTCCTGATAAATGTTTCTAGCTATGTTGGGTTGCGCAAACCCAGGATAAGTCTGTAGAAGCGTTTCTAGGTAGGATTTTCCTTTTTCCGTCCTAGTTACATCTTCACGATTTGCAATCTCCGTAAGCCGTTCAAAGTATTTACGCTCTGTCCTATCAAGGCGTGTGCCAGCGAATTCTAGACTAATTTTTGTCCCTGGCATTTTATGCTAATGCCTTTAGAAATATTTAAATCTTTTACTTTTTTCTGCATATGGCGAGCTAGGTCCCTGTTGAGCGGTGCGCTCTTTCTGCGTATCTAAGCCTTGGGTTTTTTACCCTATTATTTTTATAGAACGGCTTTGAATAATCAGTTGACTTGAGACTGGGATATATTTTGATTAAGAGTTTGTTTAGGCCATCGCGTGTCGCTTTTATATCAATTGGTTCTTCTTTTTGGAAGAGCGGGCTGAAGTTAGGCTCGATGCCCGACTCGAACATTGATTGTATAAGCACAACGATGTTATGGCAAAGGACTGCTATGTTGATTGCGGTCTTGTTGTCTCCAAAACTATTCCCAGTCTGGATATATGGGTTTTACCTTTCCTTCTTTCTCTTTGCTCGCTGTCTCGATTGGCTGGATATCCGTATCTCCAAAAACATATTTAGACTCCACCCTTGCTTTCTTTTTGCCCATTGTCTCGAGTAGCTGGCCAAGGGTCACTGACTCCAAGTCTTGCGAGGCCGCCTCACGGCTTTCCACGCCCACCCCGGACTGCACATAGTGCCCGTTGCCAGCATCGACACTACGCCTGCCGTAGTAGAAGCGATAGCCGGAGAGGTCGGTGTAGCCGATGCCGCGCATAAAAGGCTGCACAAACGCTTGGTTTGGCCTGCAAAAGTATCCTGCGCCCCTAGAGGATGCATCAACGTTCCTCGCATATAAAGGTACGCCTGTTGCCGGGTCTACTTTTCCCCAGCCGGATTCCTGCAGAAAGTCATCTAGCACTACCACGTCTTTTGATGGGTCTGCTATTACCATGACTTCTTTTGGTCCTTCTATTATCTTTCTCGGATCGACGAACAATCCTTTTCCTCTTTTCTGCCTTGCTCCTTCTGGTATACAGTAGGAAGGAAATACCCAGCTTCTGCCGTCATCCGTATAAGTGTCTACTATGTCTTCTCCGTTCCTGAATACTCCCCCGTTTTCTGGTGCTACAATCATCTCTCTCGCCCATGCTGGGTAGTATCCTTGGCCTGCCAATGGCATCCAGTCGTCGGAATTGACCAATACCTGTTCATGTACTACGTTCCTTGGTAATCCGCCCAGTGATTCTACCACCTTTCTTGCTTCTATGTAGCCACGCCGTTTTACTACGCCAAGCCAGTCCCGTAACGACCTTATCGTCGGTCTTACTGTCTTATCTCTGTACTGGCTCATCAGCTGATCCAGAGTCATGCTTTCTAAACCATCAGTTTCCATTTCTAAAACCTCCTTGATTTTAAACTACACTAAGTAGTAGTAAGACGCGAGGGAGTATTTAAACCTTTTTTCTAAGAAGGCGTTGTCGTTTGATTGTTTTTCTGTCGTTTAATCCCTGGTCTTTTTCTCTGGGTCAAGTCCGCCGCTTACACGTTCAAAGTCAGAATCTCTATATAAGATTTTATAACGTAAGACGAGTCCGATTATTTAAACCTTATTTAGAAACTATTCAGTCTCCATTCGCTATAGCCTGCATGCACTCGTTGAAGTAAGGACAGTACTTACATTCCCAGACTTTCTTTGTATCAAAATAAAACTCCGCCGGCGGAAGCTTGTTGTTTCTTAGGTGGTAATCCAAGTCCTTAAATCGTGTCATGGTCTTCTTGTGCAGCTCGTTATCGTAATCGACCCTGAATTGTTTTATCGCTAAGTTTTTCTTATCGGCATAAACTAACAATCCATAGTCCGCCTGTTCAGCGTTTAGGTATAGCATTATCTGCATCACATGTTTAGGGTCTGGCTCTTCTACGCGACTTACATCACTCGCCGATTTAGCTTCTATTATTATCTTCTTATTGGTTGCGCGGGTTATAACGTAATCGTCTATTCTACCGTAAATCGTGAACGAAGCGCCTTCCTCATCGCATTCTATCTTTATCGGTTTCTCTTCTTCTACGAGAGAAAACTCCTTTGAATCTTTTAATGCTGCGGCCAAAAAAGAATGAACGTTGTTTCCGAGTGCAAATATCCTTAGGGCGGCTCTTTCAGTAGGTTTTGGCGTTACATAAGAATAATAACCGCGTCTTATGCACATCCCTATCTCGCTCGGATAGTAAGCGCCGACTTTTTTAGGACGGGATTCTTCGTTTAGGTATTCGTCTATTATCTCTCCAACATCGATGTCTATTATTTTATCTTCGTCGTATGCCGAGAGCTTTTTGTTTTCCATGAACTATAGATTAAATAGCGTCGAAAAGAATTTAAAGTTATATTTCTATCCATAAGAATGAAAATGACCAATCAGTTTCTTATAATCGGTCTTATATTTGTCGTACTTTTCGGGCTGACGTTCTTTTTTATCGCTTCTGGGCTTACTTCGGCCTGGGATACGGCGGCATTCAAATTCCTAAATGAGACGCTCAATGTAAGCAGTCTAAACTGGTTCTTCCTCGGGCTTTCGGAGTTCGGGAGGGAATTCTTCTGGATACCGGTAGTCATACTTCTTTGGATCTTCGGGAGAAAGAACGGCAGGAAGGCGGCACTATTGATGGTCATAGTATTCATAGCTATAATCATAATCGGCGAAGGGTTAAAGGTGGGCTATTATAGGGCGAGACCTTTTCTAACCGTTCAAGGCGCGATAACGATGGGTCCACGGGACAGTGATTCTTCTTTTCCGTCCGGTCATGCACTTATAGTGCTTGCTGGCGCGACCGTTGCTTTGGCCATGCTAAAGAAACGTTATTCGCTTCCGCTTCTTGCGGAAGCTCTTCTAGTCTGCTATTCCAGGGTATATGTGGGCGTGCACTACCCTACCGATGTTTTGGCGGGGGCGCTTCTTGGCTCGGGAGTAGCCTTACTCGCATGCTATCTGCTTTTGAATTCTAAGAAGTTCGAAAAGTTCTCCGTATCGATAAATAATTTCTATTTAGGTCTCTTAAAGAAACTTGGAATCCAAAATAAGATATTTTATTGAAAGTTTTACTAAAGCCGAAACGATCGCATACAATGGTTCTTTTTACGCCAAAAATAAAAAATATCTGCATTAAAAGAAATTATTATTTAAGTCTATTCGAACTTAAAACCTGTATCGGACCCGTCTGCAATTTGGTCCGTATTTGATTGAGTATTATTCCGGGCCGCGTTCTGGTCAGTACTTTGAGTTGCATCCTGCTGCGAGTTGCGTTTTAAATGTAACTTGTATCTTTCTCGCATCACCTCGATCACTAAAGGTACTTTCTCCGGTGCGTTTAGGTTGTCTATGCTAGAGCTTTTTACGATGCTTAAACTTTTTTCTAGGTTATCTTCTATCCACGCATCGGATTCTTCTTCGCTTTCCATCGTATAATAAGTTTCCTTTAACTTTTAACTATGTTGCTTTCTAAAGAAGAAACCGCCGAAGAACTGCATACCGGCGCTGCATTGTTTATGTCAAAACATATCAAGGCTGAAATATAATCTGCTTCTTCGGTCATGCCTAAATTTATAGCCGAACCGGTAAGATTAAACTGTGAGATTATGTAGTCTGGCATATAACCAGTAGACGGAGTACACTTGGTGACGTTCTGAAAACAGATTATTGGAGTCCCGGTTGATACTAGGCTATCCGCGGCGCCGACTTCATAAAAGTTCCCCCCTATGATCGTAAATGGGACGCTTCCCGCCGGATCATACTTGTTCAGATAACTACTTTGTATCGCGCTTGGACTTTGGAGTGCTGAACCCCCATTGTTCAAGGTTTCTGCGCTTGAAAAATCTATATAATCTGAAGTGTAACTAAGGTGCGTCGCCAAGAAATTCAATGTCCAGTCTCCTTCGCCAGCTTTGTAAAAAATTGCGTCTGATGCTGATTCAGCGCCCGTAGTCAAATTTTCCACGGGCAGGGTGTTTAGCGAAACCATTTTGCCGTAATATGTCCAATTGCCGAAATTGCTTAGCGCATCAAAAATCGCGTATCTTTCTGCAGCGCAGAACTGGCAAGATTCTATTCCTATAAAAGTTACGTATAATTGATTACCGACCGTAAATGGTTGAAGTCCTACGACCTGATGCCATCCATTCCCGACCGAAGTGTTCTGGACCGGACTAGCAGAAAATGCCGCTATCAGGACCGTGATGGCTATTACTGCGACCATCGCTACTACGGCGTATATGAGGTGCATCAGCTTGAGCTTGTATCCCCCGCTTATCTGTTTTTCCGGGCTTTCGGCCATCTTTATAAATTTGCGTTATCCCTATAAATATCTTTAAAATTCAAAACGCGAATTAAAACCTATAAATCCCGCCGCCTAATAAAGATTATATTAGCGGCTAGCCAGTTATTATTATAGGTTAGAAATCGACTTGTATATGGATTTAGATTTAAGATACGACAAAACTAGAGGGATTTACGTGCTTAATGGCCTGAGAGTCATGCCTCTGCCAAAAGGCAGCCTAGAGCTCATACAGGACTATGTAGGCGCAATACTCGGGCTTGCTACGAAGAGCATATTCGAAGACGCGATGGCTACCACGGTATACTCTTTCTTGACCGACCTTGCAAAGAATAGGCAAATAAAGATAAAAAACGACGAGAGACGCGAAGAGGAACTGTTTTCTATGTTCAGAGGGCTAGGCTTTGGAAACATCGGCGTAGTGTCCAAAGACATAAACTCTTACAGCCTTACAATGGACCACAGCTTCAATTCTTTTTTAAGCATGACAAAACCAATGACATATTGCTACCAAGCGAGCGGTTTGTTAACGGCACTATACCGTTTGATGTTGGGAAAAGACGTAAAAGTAAACGAGCTTAAATGTAAGACGACAGGAAATTCTGATATAGACTGGTTTGAGATGATCATCCTTAACGAGAAAAAAGAATTTTCGTACATAAACTCTCCTAGTTATCCATTTGACGCAAAAAATCCGAATCCTGATCTTGAAAAAGTGGAAATTTCCAATTCCGAATATGGCGTAACAATAAATTCGATGCCGGTAGAGATAGTCCCTGTAATATTCTTCCCTTATCTTTTCAGCAAACTAAGAAAAATAATAGGCATGGGCGTATATGGAATACAATACGGTATAGGCACGACTATGTCGAAACTATATGTGCCCTACCCCCTACCACAAGTGGCATCAAAATACCAAGTCGCAGGCTTTGACGTTCTGGCCCCGCTCGCGGGAGTCGGATTCGTAAAATCGATAAAAAACGATTTTGGCGGCCTGCAGGAAGTAGATGTCTACGACAGCTTCAACGCCCTTCATGTTGATGCAGAAACGGAAAAAAGATGCTATCTGTTAGCGGGGATATTGACCGGCTTATCCTATTTTTTATTGGGAACGAATTTAAAACTAAAAGAAGCTGACTGTTCATCCGTAAATAATTCTTTTTGTAAGTTTTCCTTTGAGAAATAATTACTAAAGAGAGTTAGTGAACTACCCCAAGCTTCCGCATGGGGCTTTCCGTTTCAACGTCCTGACTTGCTTCAGCTTATGAAGTAGAGGTCTGGACTCGACGAGCATATCGGCAGGCCCCTGCCGACTAACCCTTTTATGAAGATGTTTCTTGATGCATTGTGATCTCTATCCAACTCTATTTTACAATTCGAACATTTGAATATCCTTTGTGATAGATCCAAATGTTCTGTGTTTTTTAGACCGTACGCCTTTTGTCCTGATAGTAGACAGACATAAAAGTCACGTATATATGCAATGTATAAAAAGAAGTTAAATAGATGACATTACAATTATGATTATATGACCTCGTCGCCTAGCAGGAGGGTCCGCGGTTGAAGCCCGCGTTGCGAGGGTGCAAATCCCTCCGAGGTCACAGTATACCCAGTAGAGACAAAAGTGCAAAACAGATCCTAAATCGACTTATTTTATATTGATAAATTCATCAGTTTTAAAACCGATCCTAAGTAAAATTTAAATCAAGCCAAGGAAAAATCAGTGAAGAGAGTAAATTTTTAGGTTTCTGATCTAAGTATGACTAGAACGATTCAAAAAATTTTAATCTAGACGTCAGGTAACGTCTTCTAACGCCCTTGTTTTGTAAAGAAGCGCATCGAATACTTTAGCTGAAAGAATCGGTTTATCACTCTTTAAATTTAGCTCAAAAATAAGCAAGCCATTTATTAGGATCCAAAAGTTATACAGTACAATAGAAAGCATGAAATAAATATATCTTATAATGTATTTTCTCGATGTAGTCTTGCCTCTGAACGCATACTTCTTTACGCGATAGCCCGTCTCTATCTGCCAACGTCTAGAATAGAAATCTGCTATAGCCATCGCCATTTTGTCGTCGTCTAAACCAGCTTCTATATTGGTAAAGAAACCGTATCTATGACCGCCTTCTTTAACGACTATCAGATTTACTCTGGCATTGCCCATGCTTTCGCCCTTTATCACAGCTACAGGATCAGGCTCAAGCAGTTTAGAATTGATAGTCGCTTTGTTGCTCGATTTAGAAGGGATTATGAACTCTAAGCCTTTAGATTTAAGGAAGTTTATGATATCGGCACCAAGGAATCCTCTATCCATAAGGACTCGCCATATCTTTATCTTGCTCAAAGCCCTTTCTATCAAGCGTTTCACAAGGTCTATCTGCGTGACTTGCTCGTCTTTAGATTTTATTACGGGCAAGGCGAGCAGCGTGAACCTGCATTCTTTGTCGACTATGTCCAGTGTGATGAATTTAAAGCATCTTAACGTCCCTCTTTCAGGTTTCTTGCCGACTATAAAGCCGCCTTCTATCTGCTTGCCGTAATAGAACCATTCATGACAGTCTATAGCCACCGTATGCTTAGTCCTTCTAGATAAAAGGCCAGACTTCTCGGCCATAGAGAAAGTCATGTCAAATATCCTTGTAAACACATCTGAGACTTCCTCTAAACTGTACTTCTTCAGGTAATAGAACAAAGTAGCGCCGACAGGCACCTTAGACTCCTTCAAAGTCCTAAGCACTTTTGAGCCCTCTTTCGCGAAATCCTGTGAAAGAGATATGTGTATAAGCAGGTCAAGGAATTCCTCGTCTTTGTATATAGAATTGTATTTTGTATGGTCTTTAAGTTGCTTGAGCAAGGTCTTCTTTATCACCCTACTCAACTCTCTTGTTTTATCCTGCGTAGTCTTATAAATAGTAGACTTACTAATATTCTCTTTTTCTGGCTCTTGTCTTACAAGTCCAAGATCCAAAAACTTGCCTTTCGTGTAAAGTGCGTCTTCTACGGTCTTCGTCGTAAAATCCACCAAAGCCGATTCTTCTTTAGTAAGGTTCTTTCTAAACAGACCAAGTGTACGCCTATCTGGTATCTTTACACCAGTATTTTCATCCCTGTAAAAACCTAAGTCCAAAGCTTCGTCTGGATGCGTTTTTAGATAGTCGATTATTTTTGCGTCAAATTTTATCCCCTTGAGTCTGCCAAGTACTAGCACTTTAAGTAAGGCGTCTTTAGAGAACTCGTAGCGTTTTCTTATTGTGTCGTCCAAAGTTAGACAATGTAAAATTTCTGACAACCGTTTTGGATTAAGCTCAATAGCTTTGTAAATATTAGTAGCAATTTTCTTGCTTTTGCGGGCCGTTTTTATTAACATAAGTTAGTTTTAGTTAACTATTTTGTTAATAATATAATTAACTTATAACTATTAATAGTTAACTATTCTATTAAATAGTATGTTAACTGCAAAACCGAAAGCGATAATAATTACCGTTCGTGATAGAAAAAGCAACAAAAGTAAGAGTATAACAGTTTATGATACTAGTCTAGAAGAAATTTTCAAAAAAATTGAAGATGCATTAAGATCAAAATAATGGAAAATCTTACCGACTCACAGATAAAAGAAATTGGTTCCTTCTCAGATAGATACAAAGTTGAATTAAAAACAAATTCGAGCGAATGGCAAGAAAATTTAAAAGATCACAAGGATCATGCAGAATTCCTAAGTCAAAGGCTATCTAAAGAGAACATAGACGGACTAAATGAAAATACCTTCAGGGACATGTGGAAATTTTTATGGGCAAGCAATATCTGGGGGAATAAAGATTGGTATATCGATAACAAATTATTGAAACCTAATGGTCTAGAGAATGTAAAAGAAGCCCTAAAAGATTTGTTATACGGAGAAGAGAGTATAGATCATCGATATGATACTTTTTGTAATAAAATAAAGGGTTTTGGAGCATCTTCAATTTCTGAGATATTAAATTTCGTATTTCCTGAAAAATATTGTTTGTGGAATGCAACGCCAAGGGCCGTTTTGCCTTATCTCGGTATTAAAATTTTGCCTGATAAATTCCTAAAATATAATATTAGCACTGGAAAAGAATATCTACAAGTTTTAAACGTATTGACAATAATAAAAAATCAATTAAGCAATTTTGGATTCGAAAATCCGAATTTCATTGATCTCGATTGTTTGTTTTGGTATATCTTTAAGAATATGGTCCACAGTAAACTTGTACCTCAACAAAGAATAACCGAACCATCTGCAATCGTATCTATAGAAAATAAAATATCCACACACGAGGGCGCGGAATATTATCTGATACGATTGGGAAACCTGTTGGGATATAAAACTTATACCGCTGATCCGTCTAAAGACTTTGAAGGCACAAAACTTGGTGAAATCGTCTTATTAGACACTATCCCAGACTCTATCGGAGAGCGAGATAAAAAGTCTGTTAGAGAAATTGATATAATCTGGTTTAGCTATGATGACGCGCCGAAAGTTTGCATAGAGGTTGAAAACACTACCGATGTAAGTCGCGGCTTATTACGCCTTTATCAGCTAAAACAGTTTTACTCCAGTTTCGTAATTGTTGCTCCCGATGACAAGAGAACTAAGTTTCAAATTGAAGTAAATAAGGCACCATACAGAGAGGTGAAAGAACGCTATAAATTTTTGTCGTATAGCGAATTATTAGAATTATACAAAAATGCCGAAAAAATCGCAGCATTAAAACAAAAATTAGGCATATCTTAACATTTATACGTTCAAAATGTATAACTTAAGATTAAACTAAGACAGATAAAATTAACTTTATATGCCAAGAGAAAGATTGTTGATGGGCGACTTATTGCATCGGATAAAATCTATAATAGAATCTGGAGGAACCTATTTTTCAAAGGCGGAGCAAGAAGTACCGGTCGGTCGAAAAAGTGCCGATATAGTTCTATATGATAAAGCCGGAAAGCCGGATTTAGTTATAGAATTAAAACAGCCGGACGGTTCTCCTATACACGACCCTTACTACCCCGAAGTCGTTGAGCAGGCTGCTAATTATGCTAATGGCTTAGGCGTAAATTATTTTGTCACTTCAAATTTACAACACTATGTTTTATGGAAAACGTTTCAAGAAGGGACGCCATTACTTGACAGGCAGTTATTGCACTACGATGCGACAACACCAATCGACATAACGTTAAAACAAATATTTGCTGATTTAGAGCTTCTTAGACAAGACAAACTTAAATTCCTCAGCATCGATGAGAAGTTCGTGAAGAGATTGAAAACATTTTATGAGATTTTGTGGCCGGCTATTCTGGATGGATTGGATGAGCAAATCAAAAAGGATAGGTTATTCAAAAAGGAATACGCGGAATGGCTTTTTGAACAGGAATTTACACTAGATGAAGAAACGAATGAAAAGATCGTTAAGCAGTACTCTCATCTTCTATCAAATAAAATGTTCTTCTATAAACTATTAGAGGGCAATTTTCCTAAACTGCCAAAACTAAATAAAATAGATACCGATAATGATAAAATATTCAAAGAAGAACTAAACAACCGTTTTAGGGCCGCATTAAAAATAGATTACGAAGCCGTTTTCTCATCGACCTTTTTCGATAGAATACCAATAACAAAAGAGGCTATAGTATTATTCAATCAGTTCATCTCAGAACTTGAACGCTATAAACTATCCGAAATCGAATATGATGTCATAGGTAAAGTTTTTGAATCGCTAATTCCAATACAAGAAAGACATTATCTTGGTCAATATTACACCCCCCCCGACGTAGTAGATTTAATAGAGGGATTCTGTATAAAGAGCGCTGATGATTTAATACTCGATCCAGCATGCGGATCCGGCACTTTTTTAGTAAGAGCATATTATAACATGCTAAATAAAAACAAGAATAAAAAACATAAGGAATTACTGTCCCAAATATATGGAACGGATATAAACCAATTTGCCGCCCATTTGAGCGTTATTAATCTTACAATAAGAAACCTCAAAGAACTTACAAATAAAGTAAACGTTTTAGTGAACGATTTTTTTAATTTACAGCCGCGCCTTCATGTGTTACTGCCATTTTCTGGTAAAGACATACGAGGCAAGGTGCAAGTTATGAACATACCAAAATTTGATACAATCGTGGCAAATCCCCCGTATACAAGACAAGAAGAATTAGGAGAATACTCCGAAAAATATAAAGATAAGCTTCACTCAGTAATTAGTGAGGATTGGGGCGATAAATATTCGATTGGGAAGCGTGCAAGTATATACACGTATTTTTTGCTGCACGCACCAAGTTTTCTGAAGCAAAGAGGGCGCTTAGGGTTTATCGT
Source organism: Nanobdellota archaeon (assembly GCA_021818905.1). Taxonomy (GTDB): domain Archaea; phylum Nanobdellota; class Nanobdellia; order Parvarchaeales; family Parvarchaeaceae; genus Parvarchaeum. The sequence goes on along the minus strand of JAKASS010000008.1, from coordinate 24,631 downwards.
ATCTAATTCGTGGATGGATGCAGAATACGGCGAAGAAATACAGAAAATGCTTTTACAAAATTTTAGAATAAAGACCATATTAGAATCTAAGGTAGAACGCTGGTTCGAAGATGCCTCAATAAATACTTGTATAATAATTGCAGAGCAGGAGGATGATGAAGAGAAGCGTGCTAAAAATAATGTAAGATTCGTGCTACTTAAAAAGAAACTACAAGATTACAGTGATCTTAAAAAATTAGCTAGCGAAATTGATAAAACCGAATCGTTTACTGAAAACACCGAATTTAGAGCGGTAACTATCGGCCAAAAAGAACTTTACGATAAAGGGAGAGAAATAAATGAACGTGGAAAGGAGGACTGGAAAGGGGGCAAATGGAATATATACCTAAGAGCACCAGACATATACTTCAAAATAATGAATAAAACAGATAAATTAAAACCGCTAACTTCAATAGCAGAACCAAAATATGGCATAAAAACCGGTGCGACCCATTTTTTCGTGCTAAAAAGAAGTAGCGCAGGAAAATTCGGTATAGAAACAAAATTCTTGGAACCCATCCTACACTCTACAAAAGAATTAAAGAAAACAATACTGAGAGAAAAGGAGTTGGAGAACGTTCTATTTAGCTCAAAACTGGAAAAAATAAAGATGCGCGGCACAAAAGCTTTATCATATATAAATATGGGGGAGATAAAAGGCATAAACAAAGTAACCTCCGTAAAAGGTAGCGGGAAAAGCAGTAGTAAACAGTGGTATGATGTAGGACTGCAAGAGGCACCAAAAATAATTATCACACGATTTTATGGAGATCGACATTTTGCTGTATACAATAAAGACGCAGTACAAATAGAAGACACATTTTTTGGATTTACCCCAAAGAATGACATATCCCCGTTATTATTAGTGGCATACCTAAACTCTAGCATTTTCGCGTTAACAAAGGAGTTATACGGCAGAGTAAATCTTGGCGAAGGCGTTTTGACTATATATGGACCGGACTGGAAAGCTATGCCAGTATTAGATATAGCAAAACTTACAAAAGCCCAAAAAATCGACTTAGAAAAAGCATTTCTACGATTGTCTAAGAGAGAAATATTACCAGTCGAAAAAGAAATCGAAATGAAGGATCACCAAAATTTAGATAATATTATATTCGATATTTTGGGACTTTCTAAAACTGAAAGACAAGAGATTTATTCCTCTTTGAAAGAATTAGTTAAAGACAGATATACAAAAGCGAATTCCGTAAATAGAAATGGAAAACATAAAAAATCGCGAAAGAATCTTACCATAAGTGACAATGGTGATGAACAATCTAGTCTATTGACTTTATTATAATATTACTCACAGTCTCCTAGCTCATGCAAGGTATGGATTTTGATTTATCTTCTGTTTGTCGTTGAATATTTCATCCATTTCAGCTCTTTTTATTAATCTATCCGTGTCGTTATCTCTTAGAAGAAAACCTTTTTCATTCAAGAAATACGGTTTATTGTTCCCCGCAATGATAGTAACTAAAAGCAGATTTTTACTATCGATTTTAGCCTCTTTTATTTCAAAATCTACTTTTGGTTCACATTTCTTGCCGATTAAACTTATTATTCTCTGTTTTTCTTTTTCTATATTATAAAGCCCTACTACATTCCCTCGGTTGTCCACTCCGATTATAATAACGCCGCCTTCCGAGTTCGAAAAAGCCGTTACGCTTTCAAGGAATTCTAGTTGACTTTTTTCCGTTTCTCCAATCTCACGCTTCTTTTCTATAGTCTGGTTCTCTTTTGCTTTTACCAGGTTTTCAATAGTTTCTTTTGAATATTCGATTTCTATACTTTTATCATTAGTAAAAAATTGCGAGTTTATGGTTTTCTTATCGATTAATTCTCCTTTCTTGGAGATAAGATATAACTCCAATAACGAGAATGAACCTTTGAGCGCAATCGATGCGTTTCCTTTCTTAATTTTTGTAGAGAGATTCACTCTCTCATTTTCTGTTTTGTAATAAGCTTTCAAAATTAAATCCTTCTCAGATATAAAGGGAGCTTTTATACATAGTTCTACTTTATCTTCCATTAATCTTACTTTTTCTATCTTGGCCCTGTAATCTGGTATAAGAATTTGGACTGCCGCTTCTAATGACTGATAAAGACCGTCTTTGACTGGAAAACGCATGAAGGTAAAAATCGCCTCATTCACATTAGGAAAAGCAGGAAGAGCATCCGCGCCTACAACTGTTTCCCAGTTGAATGGAAGCGCATTACCTTCAATACGTTCATAACAATGTAGCGAGGGGTACTCAGTAATGATATTCGCATAATTCCAATTACTGTATAATTTTAATGGTTGTTGGAAGTTCAACTTTATTTTGAAATCAAAACCAAGAAGCTTAAATTTATCCTCCACAAATAAATCTTTTATAAAATCCAGAAATTCAGATAGGACTAAATATTTTTCTTTTAATGCTATGTTCTTATACTCCCAACTTTGTTCTGTTGGGATTGATTCTCCTTTCTTTAAAAAAGTGCCCCATAAGTAATGCAACTTGGGCTGCGCTTTTTCATCTTTCAAGATTACAAATCCAACACGCGCCTTACCTAAGAATTCCTTCTCCTTATTTATCGTGTCTATAATTTGTTCGAACCAAATTTTTGAGTTACCTTCTAACGACATAGTCTTATCTTAAGGAATATTATTTTTAAGTTGAGATATCATGTCGATTATACCTTGTACATTAGCGTCATCAAGTTCCTTTGGACTTTTAACTAGATGATACAATGAATGGGCTTTGTCATTCGCGTCGTCTTTGAATGCTTTAGAGTCATGGACGATTTTCTCTACAAGTGCCTTATCTGTACCAAAATCTTGGGCGTGTTTCTTTAAGTTATCCAATATATATTTTAAATCTTTATTCCGGTTTTGACTAAAGTCATAGTAAAGTTCTTTTGTAGCCTTATCTTTTTGAGGAAACTTTCTCTTTAATATTTCTTCTATAAGGAGATTTTCTATGATTTTTCTGCATAAGATAAAAGTCGCTGTATAGCATCTTGCGGTATAAGCTCTATTTATCTCGACTATGTGGTCTGACAAGAAGACATTTGAAGTAGCATATTTTATGAACTCTATAACTCTTTTTTTATCAGCACGTCTTTGCGTCTTTACTAATCTAAGCGGTTTTTCAAACTCGGTATTCGGCACTACGGCTTTTTCCGCGGGAGCAAGTTTTTGTAATACCGAAAAGCCATTTTTAAGCGCATATAAATGGGCTACTACATTTAGTGGAAGTTTTGCGTTTGTTCTCCTCATAATAGAGATGTCATGTCTTATGCTGTTTTCTTTTTTCCCAGTTTTTCGCTCTATTATAGATAAAATCTCGGGATTGAGCTTGGCCATAAACTGCACTATTTTTTAGTTTTTCCCTTCTTTACAAAATTCCTTATTGTGCCTGCATCCAATCCAATAATCTTAGATATGTCTTCGGGGAGAACACCAGACACATATAATTGAACGGCTAGCAATTTCTTGATTGCTCTTAACTCCCTTAGAATGTCATCAGATTTGTTATTTTCCATTTTTAGAACGTCTTTTTTCAGGGAACATTTCGACTAAGGTTTTGCTGTTACAACCAATAATTCTAGCGACCTTATTTACATCAGTTTCTCTTTTAAGTAATAATCCCGCTAGTAAATATTCTATAGTCTGTAAGTGCTCTTCTGGAGTTTTATTCTTCTTTGGCATCTCTCTTCACCTTCTTATTTCGCGTTGTGCTTAATGCGACACGTACAGAATTAGCTGTAGTACCTAGAATTTCCGCTATGTCCTTTGGCTGAAGACCAAACCTAGAAAGCGCGGATATGGCCTCATTTGCTTTTGCCTTGCTACCAACGGCTTGAAGTGCCAATAATTTTATTATTGTATCTAGCTTCTTATCCAGCCCTTTGTACTGTTTCTCTTCCATTGCTTTATATTGAATACACCTTCTTTATAAGCTTTCGATTAGTGTAGATTACACCAAATTTAACCAGTATTCTCTTCAATCTTCTCGATCCGAGGCGATTGTTGTAGTATCTGGCTACAAATGCAGCAATCGCCTCATTCTCGTTTCCTGGCAGCAGGCAGATTCTCTTCTTTTGGTTGTATCTTACAATCTTTATAGGCAGTTGTCTTGAAAGTATCCTGCACGCATCCATTTGCCGTCCTTTTGGTATAAACCAGTGCCTTTCCATAAGTTTCTGTAAGATTGCCAGCGATCTTCCGCCGATAATTAGGTATTTCCGCTTGTTCTTGTAACCTAACCAGGTCCGCGCAGTGCGCGACTTTAAACCGAAAGCCCGCTCTATAAATGGCGCATTAAATCCTTGTTCTCCCAACCTTTGAACGCTTTCCTTGAGTTTTTGAGGATATTGCGTGAAGTGGTAGCTTGGGTTCGTATGTCGCTTTACCCATTGATAACTCAAGCCTAGCATTTTTGCGACTTCTTTCTTTTGGATTCCCGATGCTACTAATTGCTTCGTCTTGTCTTCGGTTTCTTTTGGTATTGTCTTTCTTGATTCGACTCCTTTCGTATGGTATTTTATCCATTCGTATGAAACGCCTATTTCTTTTGCGACAATGCGCTTAGATTTGCCAGATAATACCAACGACTTAGCCTTTTCTACTAATTCTCTAGAGAAAGCCTTGCCTTTTGTCGCAGGTATATCCGCGCACCATATGCAGATTAATCTGTCGTCTAAACCGAGCTGTCTTCCCGTTTCTCTTCTGGTAAGTCCAGATCTTACAAGCTTTCTTGCTTCTAGTTTTATCGCTTCACTGTATTTTTTCATCTACAATAAGTAATGGTCAAAGCGGGATTAAAGGTGGATTGTCATTGGCGTTTTTGAAAAACGATTAAATGGAAATTCTGGCGATTAATCTTCACAGAACGCTTATAATCACTTAGGACTTAGAGTTTATAGAGTTCATTGGCATAATTTGACTTTGCGCTCAACTGGTATACCAGTAGAGACAAAAGTGCAAAACAGATCCTAAATCGACTTATTTTATATTGATAAATTCATCAGTTTTAAAACCGATCCTAAGTAAAATTTAAATCAAGCCAAGGAAAAATCAGTGAAGAGAGTAAATTTTTAGGTTTCTGATCTAAGTATGACTAGAACGATTCAAAAAATTTTAATCTAGACGTCAGGTAACGTCTTCTAACGCCCTTGTTTTGTAAAGAAGCGCATCGAATACTTTAGCTGAAAGAATCGGTTTATCACTCTTTAAATTTAGCTCAAAAATAAGCAAGCCATTTATTAGGATCCAAAAGTTATACAGTACAATAGAAAGCATGAAATAAATATATTGTATTATGTATTTTCTCGATGTAGTCTTGCCTCTGAACGCATACTTCTTTACTCTATAGCCCGTCTCAATCTGCCAACGCCGAGAATAGAAGTCTGCTATAGCCATCGCCATTTTGTCGTCGTCTAAACCAGCCCCTATATTGGTAAAGAAGCCGTATCTATGGCCGTCCTCTTTTACGGCTATCAGATTTACCTTGGCGTTTCCCATGCTCTCGCCCTTTATCACAGCTACGGGATCAGGCTCAAGCAGTTTAGAATTGAGAGTCGCTTTGTTGCTTAGTAATCCTCGTCTTCTTCTAGCATCTTGAAAGCCCCTTTTCCCTTCGACTTCGGCTTTCCTCCACTTCAATCATTATTAGAACGTTACTTCCCCAAATACTTTTCGGTTTCCTATTTTGGTGTCGGATTACTTCTGTGGAGAGCTATAAACTAATTAGAAGAGAAAAACATTTATTTATATGCCTAAAAAAGAGCGATGGCCGGTATTTGGTGTGTATGTAAGAAGCGGAAATTTGAAAGGAAAATATTTTCGTCTTAAGAGCAGAAGGATATTTGTAGATTTTCCAAATCTGGAGATAAGTCACTTTTTACAGGACATACACAATGCGGATGCACAAAGCGACAATGTTGGTGTCTTTTACACAAAAGCGATAAAAATAATAAGCGAACATAATTCTAGCATAGAGCACTATCTAAATTGGGTTTTAGATGCAGAGAAATTGAAAAAGACTAAAACCCGTTATATAACTTTTTATATGGATAACTACATCTACAAAAATCAATATGGTTTAGGTTATAAGATTAGTAGTTACAAGAATATAAAGAACTTTGTTGTATCGCTTGTAAATTCTGAGCGACCGATAAGTGTAAAATACTTTTATCTTTTTAGAAGCAGACATGCGCTACCTAAATGGTTGTACTCTGAATCCGGTATAAAAAACTTCAAGAGAGAGATAATACCCGCTCTTAAGAATTTAAAGTACAATCAGAATGTAATATTCGCTGAACTGGATGAGACATCAAAAGTGCTGAATTCGCTCGTCCGAAAACTAAAAAAAGAAACAATCGAAGGTGAGCCATTCCTTGCACCTGCCGAAGTTATTTTAAATGCAAGCTCTAGCCTTTTGCCTTTAATAAGAGAATTAATCAAAGCCGGCCAGGTCACATCGGTTTATATAATACTCAGAAAAGTAATAGAAGACATTTCAATTGCACTAAGCTGGCGCAAGTTAACCAACCATAAACAGAAAGATATATACCACGATCTTTATTATAATGAGTTTTTAATATTGAAGGAGAAAGGCTTAGAAGGGTTCGAAGAGTTTGGACCAGAACGGAAAATTGACGAAACCAAGACCAATAGAGAGATAGGAAAGCGTCTCGCTCCTAGTCTAAGAACCTTGTATGTCGCGTATAGCTTCTTTGTGCATGTTAATCTTACCGCTCTGCAGGTTTTACCCTTTTCATCGGTTATCGAATTCGGAATATTAAAAGAACAATTAAAGCAATTTAATAAGGCTGTAAAGTCTACTATAAAATTAGCAATAAGGACTTAAGAATGCTAGCTATCCCTAGTATCTAATTTTCTCACTTCTTATGCATATAAGCCACTACAAAGGCCGCCACAATCCTCTTTAACCTTCTAGACCCAATGCGATTGTGGTAATATTTGGCTGCAAATTCAGTTATTGCGCCTTGCTCTCTTCTCGGCGCCACAAACACGAATTTATTAAAAATCTTTAGTAATTATAAGTTAACAAAAGAAGACTAAACTGTCAGCTTGAAAACGTCGCTTGCTTTAATAGTTGCTCAGTCAATAAGACTTTGGAATCGCATGCGTTTGCTAAGTAATAAGAAAGTGAGAAGTGGGTTTTATTTTTATTATCAGTATAATAATAAAGTATTACTTTAGTTCCTTCTTCCTTTGCCGCTTTTATTACAGGTACAAAGTCGGTATCACAAGTTAATAATATCGCCGTTTTAATACCGTATTTCTCCTTAAGTTTTAAGAGATCAATTGTAAATAGAGTATCCACGCCCTTTTCGGTGAATCTTTCTGCTGGCTTCCCGTCCCTAAGTATTTTTAGTTTCTGTAAACGGCCCTCTCTTACATTTATATTCCTTTTTTGAAGCCTGTCTTTAAATTTGTCGTATTTTGCCTTTCTGCTCGATTCATCCACTGTTGGCTTTGAACTTTGGAAGGGCGGGCAGGTATAGAAAAAGACCTCTTTACACCATAAATTGTTTTCCTTAGCCATATTTACGGCTAAATTCTTAATGTCTATTCGTTTGTCTCCGTTTAAACCCAATTCTTTAGAAATCAAATCTAGGTAATGAGCTTCTATAAGGACTGCTGTATCGTCCATAATAAAAATTACACTGGCGACCCCGTAGGATCACCAGGGATCATACTTAACTATGATAACTGTCATTTATAAAGTTAACTAATTATAGCGATCCTCGAAAGTGATCCTACACTCCGTCCTTTAATATCTTTCTGAGGGGATTCAAAGAGCACACGCCCATCACTTCTTCCGAATATACGGACTTGACAAACCGCCCCATCACAAAAGCCATTTGCCTTGCGGATCTGAAAAAGCGGTTGTTAAGCAGCTTCCTGCGGAGATAGTTCCACCAATATTCCTGGGGATTGAGCCGGGGAGAATAAGGGGGAAAGAACCTTACTTTGAGGTCGGGATGCAGCTTTAGGAAGCGCCTTGTCTTCTCCGGACTATGCACGCGGAAGTTGTCCATGTACAGCACTATCTTCTTTCCTGAAAACGCATCTGCTATCCTCCTGAGGAACTCCATGAAAGCTGGAGTCTTGGCGCTTGCGAAGGAGGACTGTACGATCTCTCCAGTGAGAGGGGAGACGGTCCCGAAGACGTTAGTCCTCTTCATGTGGTAAGCTGGAGCCTTGATCACAAGCCTATCGTCGAAAGTCCATCCGTATCCTTTCCTTAATGATCCGCCCGCGGACATCTCGTCCTCGAAAAGCGCAATCGTATCCTTGTCCATCGATCTTAGCGTTTTAAGCGTCCTTTTGGCGAATGCGAGCTGTTTCTTAAGATCGGCTTCGGCGTACTCGTGGACGGCTTTGACGTAGTGTCCGCCCATACCAAATAACGTCCTGCGTATGGTCTCCCTTGAGGCCTTTACTCTCTTCCTCTCGAAGTAAAGCTGCAGGCTTTTCGTGTCCCGCATCGTGACATCGTAGCCGTGCTTTTTGGGGGACAATTTTGATGATCCACCTTACATACGCCCGACAATTATAGTTTATTTTCTAGTCGCATAAGTAACAAAGCATTTACGATGTCCTTTGGGGTCTGCCACCCAAAGGTCGAAAGTGCTTCGTTAGGCCTTAGCCATTTAAAATCATCGTGTTCTTTGTCCAGGTTATTAGATATATCTACTCCACCCATATTTTTTACGCTGCAGCAGAATACCCCATCGCAGTGATAGAATATACGTTCTTTTATTTTTCTCTCATCTTGTCCCTTAAGATATTTTTTGGGTATCTCAAAAAGAGCTTTTGTGTTCTCTTCGCCTATATTCGTCTCTTCAAGTAATTCTCTTTTTGCACCTTCAAGCAAAGATTCTCCAGTTTCCACTTTCCCGAATACGTCCTGCCAAAAACTACCTCTATCCACGGTGGTATGGAGCGCAAGAAACTCTAGCTCCGGCTCTATAACAAAGACGCCGACTTCGACTTTTCGCTTTTTATCCTCGCTCGGGAACGACTTTGATTTCCACTCTTCAAAACCGCCCTTTAGATAGTAAAGCTTTGCAACTAAATCAGACGTAATCTTTTCAAGACTAGGATCGGGTAACGCACCAGCATAGAATACGACATTTCGTTCATTTTTTAGTTCTGTGACTCTCCCTTTCATCTCCGTCATCGGTATATTGAAGGCGGCGTATATATGGTCCTTTTCATACTCTTTGGAGCTTCTTAGATCTATAAATATAAATTCTGGTGACTTGTAGTGCTCATGCGCTTGTTCAGAAGATATACCACTAATTTTTACCATCCGACAAGGTTTATCCCAACATAACAACTAGTTAGAGATTTTTTCATAGTAATACGAGCAAATCTGTAAGTTCTTTTATAACTACGTCAGGATTATGGTCAATAGGACTGATAGGAGTATATTTGTCTAACAACGCCGTGTGCATTCCGGCCATTTTAGCATTTCCTATATCGGCCGTTGGATCATCACCTATCATTAGTATATTAGACGGGACTTCTTTTAACATTTTAGCAATCTTTATGAATGCACTGGCGTCATTTTTGGTTGTTGTATTGCCTTCTTCTGCTATAAGCATCGCATCAAAAAGTCTATAAAACGATGTTTGATTTATCCTTCTCATCTTAAAATTCTTTTTTGTGTCCCGCGTAGTAAGCAATCCGAGTTTTTTGCCGCCAGATTTTATATAAGTTAGCACTCGTTCGGCGTCTTTATCAACTTCTGTATTATTTAAAATGTAATTGTGGAACAATTCTGAGCTACTTTTTATATCTTCCTCTTTTATATCAATTTTTAATCTATTTGATATGAGTCTTATCCACTCGGATCTGTCTTTGGAATAAATGTTGCCCATCCCCATTTTTATTTTAGTGAACTCGTTGGCCAGTTTTATTTTCTTAACCCCATACTTTTTACTTAATGTTTCAAAGACCAAGTCATCAGCTTCTTTTATGGCCTTTCTAGTGTTAATCAGAGTATTGCCAAAATCAAAGACCACTGCCTTAACATTTTTTAATAAGTCATTTTCCATATCTCTCCGTAAGTTTGTAAACATTTTTGCAGATGTATTCGGGAGATCTATGGATCTATAATTTTTCTAGTCTCGTTGTCACAGTTATCAGCTATTACGATTAGTTCGTATGGATTTTGTTTTTGTGCTGCCCTTAAACATTTAGAAATCACATCAGATTTATGTACGGATACCATGACAGATACATTAACCATAAAATATTATTATTTTAATATTATTAATACTTTTAAGTGAGAAATTTTCACTAAATATGACTGATGGATTTTAAGTACAACGGCTACTTTCGATCGCTTTCGAAACAAAAAGTATATAAGAACACCGACTTAAAATTTTCTTATCTTGTCCATCTACTGCGTCTAGCTGGATTCAAAATCCAAGACTTCATTGAATCGGTTCCATCGCTCGCGCTGAGAAAAGTCAATAAAGACCTTTATGAAAAAACTAAAAAATACCGCACTTTTTAGTTTTAAAATTAAGGAAAGAATAGACGACGTACTTTCTTGTCTGCGCCGATTTTACACAAAACGTGGGAAATAAAGCTTAAATAATTCGATTGGCATATTTTTATGTGCCAACTAAAAAACAAGCCCGTCCAAAAGTGCAAGATGTAAGTCCACAGAAACCGAGGACTGAACTACAGTATACTTATTCCAGCGTTAATGCCATACTTGTAGACATCATTGCCATTCTATTGTTCACTTTTTTGACTTGGCTCTTTACGGTGAACATCATAGCGACGCTGTCTGTACTATTTATCGTTACTCTTATAATGCTGGCTCTTTCGATACGTGTACTTGACCAATGGAATCGGATGGCCGTTCTCCGTCTTGGTAAATACGTTGGGATTATAGGCCCGGGCCTTTATTTCATAGTGCCGCTGATAAATATGACGCCTATAAATGTCGATACGAGGGTTTTAAGCACGACTTTCAAGGCAGAAAAGACGCTGACTAAAGACAACGTGCCAGTCGACGTTGACGCGATACTTTTTTGGCAGGTAAAGGAACCACAAAGCGCCATATTGAACGTCCAGTCTTATTACGATTCCGTTCTTTTGGCTTCGCAGACCGCGATGCGCGATGTCATAGGCAAAAGCGCACTGGCCCAGATGCTGGCTGGTAGGGATATCATAGGAGAAGACATAAAGGAACTCATAGAAGATAGGATAGCAAACTGGGGGATAACCGCAATTTCAGTTGAAATAAGAGACGTTACAATACCTGACGAATTGCAAAATGCAATGGCCCGCGTAGCTACATCCGACAGGGAAAAGCAGGCGAGGGTCATATTAGCAGAGAGCGAATCGCTAGCCGCCGACAAAATGTTGGAAGCCGCGCACAAATACAATTCTTATCCTAATGCAATGCAACTAAGAGCGCTCAACATGATGTACGAGATAAGCCTTGCTGGCAAGAACGTAATGGTCTTTATACCTACGGAAACAAAAGGTCTAAGCATGCCGATACCATTCGGGATAGAAGGAATAAAGGAGACGCTCGAAAAACGGAAGAGGGGCGACCAAGCGAAGCTAGAAAAACAAAAAAAGTCTTAAGCCTATAAAAATTTAGAAAACTACTTCTAGTTTATTCATCCAGATGTCTTTCTTTACTACCCCATTACCCGCTTTCATCATCATTCCGCTCACAAGCTTTTCTAAACTGCCATTTGCAGAAAGATAAAATTCCGCGCGAAACTTCATGTTTGGGCCCGTTGCGGCGGCACTTGTTCCCTCATAGACATACAGCGTATTGCTGACCCGATTTATAGAATTCTTAAGGCGCCTATAAAGTGGGCGAGGGTCCACGGAGAGAACTGTTTCTAATATAACCGGCTGAGACGCGTGGGAAGTAAGGTCCATTCTTTGGCCAAAAATAGGTTCTTCGATAAGAGAAGTTACGTTATAGCTGGAATCATAGGACACATGCTGCTCACCCAATGGCGATGCGCTCTTAAATGAACCCGGTGCGTATTCGCAAGAACCTGCCCCAAGAAGAAAGTTCATGGCATATGAGTTGAACTTCGTCTTTAGGCTTTTTGTCTCAAAATCTTGTATCGCAGAATCTAACGACATTTTATTTCATTGGTTAAGCCGCTATTTAAATCTTATGTTTTTTCGCTCGTTATTTTCTGTATCACGTCGAAAAGTCCTGCAAAGTCTTTACAGACGATCGCTTTATAAAACGCCTTCTGCAGCGCCGGTACAGGATTGAAAAGTATCGGCGAAGTCACGAGCTTAAGCATGCCTACATCGTTGAAAGAGTCTCCTACTGCGATAGTTTTCCTTCCGGAACGGTTTATCTTTGACAAGATGATATCTTTCTTACCGCCGACCTCAAGCTTGCATCCTTCTAGCCTGCCAAAAGAGACGTCGAATTTGTTTACAAAGACTTTCCATCCATAGCGTTTTTTTAGTACGACATCCACGAACTGTTCGAAAGAGTCGGAGATTATCACTGGACTCACATTCCTTAGCTTGGAAACCTTGCTCATGAACTCTTCGGCCCCTTCAAACGGTTTGACGGCAGACAAATGTTTTATAATGTCTGGAAATTCGACTCCGTCCCGTTTCAAAACGCCCAGTCTTATCTTCATCAAAACGTTCATATCAGAAACTTCTCTGGTAGTAAGAGAAAGCTCCGGTATATGGAGCGACTTGCCTAAAGCAGGCCATATTTCCGGTATCAAGACGCCCTCAAGATCAGATGCCAGAACAAAGTTTGCCATGTTATAGATAGTGATTAAACCCAAACAAACTTTATATATTTGTCATTATATTAGTTCTTATGGCTCAGATGGGTGCATTGATTTTCGTAAGCGTCCTGGAAGGCGTTTCTCCGCTTGAAGTTGCAAGAGCCGTAATGGACAAACCAGGCGTCAGCGAGGTATTGTTGATAAGCGGCGAATGGGACATGGCAGTCAAATTCCAGTACGATAAGATGGACAGCCTTTCTGATTTTGTAGTTTCTCAGTTAAGGAAAGTAAATGGCGTCGGCAAGACGGATACCACGATAATATTGGAACAAGTAAAATAAGGAACAAGGTTTTTAAACGGATAATGTAAGATATTGCTATGGCAAAAAAAGACGCTGAACCAACTGATTCTGCCGAAGAAAAACCCTTCGAGGAAGAATATACAGACATAAAGGATTTGCCCGGGGTCGGTGCTACCATAGCTTCTAAATTAAAGAGCGCTGGATATGTAGACATGATAGCGCTCGCAACTGCGAATCCTATGGACGTAATCGAAGTCTGCGAGATAGGCGAGCCTACTGCAAAAAAAATAATAGCTGAAGCAAGAGAAGCTGCGAAGATGAATTTCTTATCAGGATTGGAATTCGAAGAAAAGAGAAAAGCCGTGCAAAGAATATCGACCGGCAGCAACGCCCTTGATATACTGCTTGGCGGCGGAGTAGAAAGCCAGGCTATAACAGAATGCTACGGTGAGTTCGGCTCTGGAAAAAGCCAGATCGCATTCCAACTGACGGTGAACGTACAATTACCAAAAGAGAAGGGTGGACTAGACGGCCACGCGATATGGATCGATACCGAAGGGACTTTCAGGCCAGCCAGGATAGAACAACTGGCAAAGGTCAAGGGAATCGACCCGAAAGAAGTGCTTCAGAACATAAAAGTCGGTAGGGCTTATTCATCTGATCATCAGATTCTTCTCGTAGATAAGATCCCAGATTTAATCAATAAAGACCCGAAGATAAAGCTGGTAGTGGTCGACAGCATGATGTCACTGTTCCGAGCGGAATACGTCGGGAGAGGGACCCTAGCTGACAGGCAGCAAAAACTAAATGTCATCTTACACAATTTACAGAGGCTTGCAGACAGATTCAATATAGCTATTTACATAACAAACCAGGTCATGGCTAGGCCCGATATGATGTTCGGCGACCCGACCGCGCCGGTCGGTGGACACATAATAGGGCACGTAGCCACTTACAGGATATACTTAAGAAAAGGCAAGAAGGGACTTAGAGTAGCAAGGCTTGTCGACTCGCCAAGCCTTCCAGAAGGAGAAGCCACTTTCCAAATCGGGACGGACGGAATAACCGATGTGGAAGAAGAAGGCACTGCCAAGAAAACAAAATGAGTCTCGAAAAAAAAGAATCAGATAGGATATATTCTCTTCTAGACAAAGTTAAAGACCCCGAGATAGGTGTAAGCATAATAAAGCTTAAGATGGTCGACGGCGTCGAAATGGACGGCGACACTTTAAAGATAAATATAAAACTCACCGTACCGGGGTGTCCGCTTTCTGCGACGATAGAAAAAGACGTAAAGGGGATTCTAAAACCAGAAGGATACAATAATGTAGAACTAGAGTTTGGGTACATGACCAAGGAAGAACTTGACAACGTCAAAAAATCCATACGCGGGAACAACCAAAAGCTTCCGGCTCCGATAGAGAGATACGACAAGAAACAGATAAAAAACATAATAGCAGTCTACTCCGCCAAGGGCGGCGTAGGGAAAAGCAGTGTAGTCGCTATGTTAGCGATAGCTGCGACAAAGTTAGGCTACAAGACTGGTATACTTGACTGCGACATATCAGGACCTTCGATACAAACTATATTCAACGAAAAATATCGTGCCACGTTAGATAAAAATGACAGGTTATCTCCGCTTTTGCACAACAAAATAAAGATGATGTCGGTCGAGATGTTAACCGATGCAGAAGCACTGATATGGCGCGGCCCGCTCGTATCCAGCGCTATAAAACAGATGTACAGCGATACGGATTGGGGCGATCTTGATATACTTTTCCTTGATCTTCCCCCCGGAACTAGTGACGGACCGCTGACGGTTTTCCAGGCGATACCAGTCGACAAGATACTACTTGTAACTACACCGCAGAATCTATCCCAGGTAGTTGGAAGAAAGACGGTACTGATGTCGGAAATATTAAAAGTGCCGATACTAGGAATAATAGAAAACATGAGCTACATCAGATGCGACCACTGCGGTGAAAAGACCGACATGCCCGGCGCAAGCGAAAAGCTGCTGAAAAAATTCCCTATACTCGCAAGACTGGGATTCAAAAAGGAGATAGGTCTTGATATAGAAAAAGGGATAGACGCGGACACGTTCAATGAACTAAACGGCGCGATAAACGCTACCGTCCATAAGGATTAGAGCTTTTATGGCATCGAAAATCTGGTCGCGTATCCTGTAAAGAATGTCATCTTACAAAGACCATCGAAGACTGCCATGGCTACATTTAGATCATACGTGCAGTAGTGCGGGCACAATAAATATCGCGACCATGACGTTTATAAAAACTATCGCAGTTATCACCGTATACAACCTATTTTTCTCGGACGCGAACATTAATATGGAGACTGTTATCCTCATTACTGGTGTCGCAAAAAGAGCGAAGATGCCAGCAATCAGAAAATCCGTGCCAAAAATCGACGCGCCGTTCGTCAAGAACGTCAAAGCCAACCCGATGATCAAAAAAGTCGCACTTATGATCACTCCGATGATGAGAACCGACCAGATCATGTTTTCTATGCTTGACGACTTCATGCTATCCCTAACCCCTTAAGTATCATCTCTACGGATATTATAGCCAGTATAATTATGAATAGCGTCCTTACTTTGCTGCCCTGTTGTTGCTGCATTATTCTCGTACCGATAGCGGCGCCTATAAGGACGCCGATTATTACGGGCGTGACGAGAAACGGCCGGATATAACCCAGTCCCCAGTATATAGCGCTGCCAGTGACTGCCGTCACCCCTATCATAAAATTGCTGGTAGCCGTGCTCACTTTTATCGGTAAGCGCATCCCCGAGTCCATCGCTAGGACTTTTAAAACTCCCGATCCGACCCCTAATAGTCCTGACAATGTGCCTGCTATGAACATTATGCCTTCCCCGAGCCACCACCTGACCCCCGAGTAGGCGATCGTTTTCTTCTCGGCCTTATCGTAATAGCTTCCCCGCAATTGGAATACCTCGGTAGAATGGTCTGGTTTGTTTTTCTTCTGAAAATTGCGATTTTTAAGCGTCGGATAAATCGATAAAAGAAGGGCTGACCCGAACGCGATGAAAATAAGATACGCTAGATTGTGCGAATACACGAATGCCGCAGCCAGCGCACCGAATATCGCACCTGCAGTCGTCGCTATTTCCAGCGACATACCTATTCGTATATTCGTTACTTTGTCTTTTATGTAAGCCACTGCGGAGCCACTTGAAGTAGCGATCGTAGCGACTAGGCTCGCACCGGCGGCATACTCAAGAGGTACGCCGAATAATATGGATAAGACCGGTGTTATGATCACTGCACCCCCGAGTCCGGTAAGCGCACCGATGATACCGGCGACTATACCAGTCAAAGACAGCAAAAGCGACGAAACCAGCGATATCACATTACCTCCACGCCATTACCCGGTTATTTTTAAATAAATCATTATTTACTGCAAATAATTTGGCCTATGTCCGTATAAAACGTCCCGTTGTATGCTTCATAGCCGCATTCATAAATCGGAGTGCTTGTAGACGGCGAGTCAGAGTAACAGTGGTAAGTATGTCCCTGGTAAGCCGTTGTCGCCGTACAAAATTGCGTGTTCCATGGCGCATCGCCGGCTTGACTGTTAGCCGCGTTGTAACAATAAGTAGAGCAGCTCTCAGTAAACGTCTCTATGCTGCTTATACTTTGAGGGGACGGTGTTGGTGTCCTAGCGATAGGCAGGACTATAAAGACGAGCGCAAGAACGAGTATTATCAATACCAATACTATCAGTACTATCGTGTTTATCGGAAGCTCCTGTCCTTTCATTTAGAATACTGTCTTTCGTGGTTTAAAACTTTAAATAAAGGCTTTTGTATAAGTTGACATGGCCAAAGATGACCTTGATAGTAAATTATCGGCCAAAGATTCTGTAAAACGTTCATACGTAGAGCGGGAACTACGAGATCAAGAGAGCAATAGGAGATTCTCTGAGATATGGGCCGCCCAAGAACTTGAAAATTTCAGAGCCGAGGAACGAAAGAAAGTGGCTTATCAAAATATGTACAGGTTTTCTGAGAGCGTCTTGTGGGCTGTAACATCCAGCGGTTATCTCGCATGCAAAAAATGGTTTGGCACTTATGGTGCAGTAAAAGACTATTCATCGCTTATAGAAACCGGTTTTTCGTTTGAACGTCATCCAAAGCCAAATTATTATAAACTTAATGCTTACGTTGTAGAACCACGCTACAAAAAGAAACGGCTCTGGGGAAGAGAGGATACCTCGGCGTGTATCGGCAGGATATGCATGTATTTTGACCTAGACGGAAACCCGCTTAATGACACAAAGCCGGAGATGGTCATATACGGAGAAAAGAACGTGGACGAGTTCATGGAACTTGAGAAGGTGTTACTTGGGATTTCTATCGGCAGAGAGATAAAAGGTTTCGATAAAGATGTGTTCTACAAGGAAGAACAAAAAGCTAAAATAACGAGTTTTTATTAGTTTACGGGATAATTAACTATTCTTTTTACTGGCTTTTTTTATTACGTAAAGCCTTATCATGGCGCTGCCATTTTTCGGGTTTTATTACAAAAGTGTTTAATTATAGCTTATCATAAACATTTTTCCTTAGGCCGGCCCGTTCTATAGCGATTATCTTAGTCTTAATACCGATCATCATTAGTATTCTATAATCGCCGATTCTTAAGCTGTATAACGGGGAACCCACCAAGCGCTTAGAGAAGGAAAACGGGTCGACAACCATCCCCTCTAATTTTTTGCTAACTCTGATTTTTATATTATCCTCTAATTTAGAAAATGAATTATAGGCTGTAGGCGACCAAATTATAGAGTATTTAATCTGTTCCACAAACTCATTTTAGGTTAAGTTTCTTTTTTACCTGTTCGTGAGTATAATATTTACCGGCTTTTATCTCGTCCAAGCTTTTTTCTACATCTTTTATTTCTTCTTCTGATAACGGTTCAGAATCAAATTTGGCCGTGGCTAATTTTTTAATAACCTCGTTAAATGATTCTCTATTGTGTATTTTTAATCTTTCTAGCAGATTCTTTGTCCTTTCATCTACCTGTATTGTCGTTACCATAGTTACTTATAGCTAACTGGTGATATTTATAGCTTACTATTTTGGGGATTACCGCGCAGTCAATCTCATTTGCTTAAATCGTTCCTCAACGCCTCTTTTATAGTATCGAGACCGATTGTCGCACATTTTATTCTTGACAGGCTGATTTCATCTACGCCAACTATTTTTTTTATTTCTCCCAAGCTCATCTTTTTTATTTCCTCTGGCGTCTTGCCTACGATATCGCCACATGTTTTTGATATTGAAACCGTAGATATTATGCATCCATTGCCTTCGAATGTCGCATCTTTTACCTTTCCATTTTCCATCTTCAGGTATACCGTAAACACGTCGCCGCAAGAAGACGAATATTCCTCCGCTTTAAAATCAAAATCCTTAAGCTTGCCTTTGTGATCCGGATTTTTATACAAGTCTACAAACTCATAATACTTTTCTTCATTCATATCTTAAATCACTCTTTTGTGTCTCAGCCATATTCGACTTGTATCTCCTTGAGCCCGTTTACGAATGCGTCCATCTCTTCTTTTGTATTGTAGAAGTACATGCTTGCTCTGGCGGCGCCTTCCAAATGCAACTTATCTTCTATAAACGGCTGCGCGCAATGGAAACCTGATCTTATAGCTATGCCTTTCTTGTCAAGAAGATATGCAATGTCATGCGGATGCAGCTTTTTCAAGTTAAAGGCGAATATTGCACCATTCTTTTTGCTTCTGCCGCTGTAAATGTCGATGTCTTTGATCGTCTTTGATGATTGGTAAAGATGCGCCATCAGTCCTTTCTCATAGCTTTCTATGTTGTTTAAGCCGACTCCATTCAGATAATCGATAGCCAGACCAAGACCATACGCTCCTTCGACATTCTGGGTCCCGGCTTCAAAGAAGCTCGGCATATCCGCGTATTCAACCTTGTTTATTTTTACGCTTTTTATCATTTCCCCGCCGGTCATGAAGGTCCTTAGTTTCGGCGCGACGTTCTTGTTTATGTATAACACGCCGATGCCTAACGGACCGAGCATTTTATGGCCAGAGAAGGCGAGGAAATCTGCTCCCATATCATTTACATCTATCTTCATGTGCGGGGCGGACTGCGCCGCGTCTACAAGACACAAAGTATCTGAACTGTGCGCTAAACTGCATATCTTTTTAACGTCGTTTATCGTTCCAGTTACGTTCGACTCGTGCGCGACTGTCACTAATTTAGTCTCGGCCGGCATTTCCTTGTAATAATCCATATCCAAGTCAAAGTTCTCGTCTACGTCTACGAAGTCTACACCCAATCCATTTTCTTTTAGCTTAAGCCATGGCAGGATGTTTGAATGATGTTCTAGGTAAGTAGTCGCGACCCTCTCTCCGCGTTTGAACGGCAGTGCAAATGAAACCAAGTTTATAGCTTCGGTAGTGTTTCTTACGAAAACTATCTCCT
This sequence comes from Nanobdellota archaeon, assembly GCA_021818905.1. Classification (GTDB taxonomy): domain Archaea; phylum Nanobdellota; class Nanobdellia; order Parvarchaeales; family Parvarchaeaceae; genus Parvarchaeum. Next base: position 5,022 of record JAKASS010000008.1, on the reverse strand, counting down.
CCGGCGAGGCATTTATAAATTTAGCGATCTTTTCTCTCGCATCTACGTACGCTTCTGTGGCTTTTTCGGCAAGATGATGTATGCTCCTCATAGGATTCGCATTTATATTTTCATAAAAATATTTTATTCCGTCTATTACCCGCCTCGGTTTTTGTGACGTGGCCCCGTTGTCTAAGAATACAAGTGGATAATCATTTACTTTCGATTTTAGGATCGGAAAATCTTCCCTTATTTTGTATACGTCAAAATTGACCATAGAATGATTTAATATGCCAGCTTAATAAATGCTTGTAAACTTTCTTACTCACAAAATGATTTGACGGTATCTGTCATGATTCCAATCAGCTTCTAGATTTATTGCGTCCTCTCCTAGCTCCGCGTGGATCCTAATTGCCCTGTCATAAGGCAAGAATCGCATTGTGATTCCTTCCGGCAGCGCCGCCCCAACAAGGTCCTTGTAATTCTCCTTAATAAATTTATGTACATATCTTGAATCGTAAGTTTCAGGAAAAGGCGTTTTTGCCTGCAATTCTAGCAACGCAGTATACACAAGTAGGTCTGTAAATTGGTCTACCGCTTTTTTTGTATTGTTCTGTAACAACCAAAAAGAGGATGCCTCCTGCCTTACCAAACTTTCAAGGTCTGCGTAGTACATTCTACCGGTCATATCGATTGGCGAATCTCTAAGCGGATCCGGCTGTCATCTTCTAGAAGAGTTATGCTGCGCCCACCTTCCTGCCTCGCAAGAAATGGACCGGCTTTGACCGTTCCCGTAGTCCCAGAAAGTTGCAATCGATTTAGATATGCGCCAGAATGATAAGGTAAACTAAAATCAAAGTTTGGATTTTTTACGGTCCTTTTAGGTTCTACCTGAAAGACCATAACAAGATTTGATATTCCTTGTTCAACGGGAACGTGCCAGTAACCTACGGTTTCGTTCATAAGATCGGTAAATTGATTTGTTTTGGCTCTACAAAAACCGAGTAGACTTTATCTGGATTGAAGTATCTTGCAGTGGTTTTTCTTAGCTGAGTGAGATTTAATTTCCTAGCCGCATCGCTAAGCATATACGCGCCGTCTCCTATCACTGATCTTTCGTAAGCTATTTTGGAAGCCGTTACCCCAGTATCGTCAAGATAACCTTCCTCCTCTATCCTGCCGTTTCTCTTTGCTCTGGTTAGGTCCGCCTGGCTTATCTCACCGTCTCTCATTTTTTGTAGTTCTTCTAGTATAACTTTGTGGGCTTCTTCCATCTTTTCCTGTCTTGCCCCGCCACTTATAGTAATAAAACCGAAACCGTTATTTTCTACGTTCCCGGCCCAAGCCCCATATACAAGTCCCCTTTTCTCCCTTACTTCATCGTATATCCTTTCGTTAAGTATCCTGACGGCACAATCCAGTGCTGGCAATTCGTATACCCTATTGTCATCAAAGAAACCTCTTGTCCTAATACCTAAAGAGAATTTAGTCTGGGTAATGCCATCTCTACCCAAGGATAGAGATTTTACTGGCAGTACGGGTATCGCCTTTGCTACTTTTCTTGGAGAATAAGTCGAGTTGACGTCTCCGAACGCTTCTGCCGCAGCATTAAGCGCTGGTTCAAAGCCTGTAGCTCCGTATATCGAAAGCACCATCTTATCGCCGGTGTAATTCGCTAAAAGCGATTTTTTCAGATCGTCGACTGATATCCTCTCCAAAGTGTCGTTTGTCCCCCCAGTTGATATGCTAGGGCGGCTATCGCCGAACATAATTTTTTGAAGAGTATTAAATCCAAAGTGGCCTGCATCGTCTTCCATCTGCGCATTCTCTTCTATCATTCTCATTTTCTCCGGTTCCATAGCCCGATTCGTTATCATGTAACTTGACGCTACGGCTGCCATGAGATCACAACCTTCGCGTACTTTTCTTTTTGGCACTTTAAACGCATGTACAGTAGCATTGTAATCGGTGAACGGTCTGTGCTCTATCCCGTTTTCTGCTATTGCATCTTCTAGATCTTTATCCGCCCTGTATACGGTTCTCTGTAGGAGGTTTGCCATGCCGCTCTTCGCGATTGGGTCGTCCATCGCACCGTATTGCACGCCGAGAGCTATGCCGATTGAGTGGAGCTTAGGGGCTGATTTTATTATGACTTCTAGACCGCTGCAAAGATGGAACGGTGAATTGTATCTTATCATATCATTTCGCCCCCGGTCCCAGCGTAAGCGAAACCGCTTTTTTATGGTTTAAATATGTACCAGCCACTCTTGCCAGATCTTCTGTGGATACGTCTCTCGCCAATTGGTATGTATCATAAAGCTGCTTCCTGTGGACGGCCTGCCAGAATGCTGAATCCATAGCCGACTGGAAAACGTCATCAAGACTCGATTCCTTCTCACTCAGGTATTTTGCCTTCGTCCTCCCGAGATTGGCTTGGTCTATTTCACCATTCCTAACCTTATCGACTTCCGATTCTATTATGTTCTGCATGGCGCCAATCTTTTTTGGATTTGACATCCCAAGAAGGTACACCGCACTAAACGTATAGCCTAGCCTGCACGCAACATCTGTTACATCGGATACGCCAAGTTTTCCGCGGACCGAGTCTCTAATGCTCTGATCAAGGAAATCCACCAGAAGATCTATCGACGCAAAATCTTTTGGATTGGAAGACAGTATTTTTCGGCTGCCCGGAAATCCGAAACAAAGGCCGTATTTTACTTGAGAGATCCCGGGCTTTTTCAATTCTATCGATTTTGCTTCGGAAGGACCGTCAGAATCTGGTATCTCTACCTCTTGGTAAGGTCTTTGAAAGTCGCCGAAATGTTTCTGCGCCAGCTGCATCGCCGTTTCCGGTTTTATCGCCCCATATACCGAAAGCGATATGTTTTTCGGCGTATAGTTTTTCTGGTATATGTCCATCAGCTCTTCTCTAGTTATCTTTGATACCGTTTCCGGGGTCCCTGCGCCTAATCTTCCTGCTGCCTGGCCTTCGAATATTATCGGTTGCGAAACGTCACGCAGGAATGTCCATGGCTCGTCTTGTCTTCCCAAAAGCTCGTTTGTGACTGCGCCACGCTGGTGCTCCACTTCTTCTGGGTCAAGCACGGAGTTTTGCATCATGTCGGAAAGAAGGGCCATCGCATTTTCTGGGTTCTTTCTTGGCGTAAGCATGTAGTACAAGACTACTTCTTCGTCCGTGAAGGCATTGTGATCGAAACCATTCTCCCTTATAAGACGGTCTATCTCTCTAGGACCCTTTGTTTTCGTGCCCTCAAAAAGCATGTGCTCTAGAAAGTGCGCAGAACCGTTTATTCTCATGTCCTCATAGATTGAGCCGTATCTTACGCCGACCGCTACGCCTACATAATGCAGATTCGGCAGGGAGTTCACTATTACTTCCAGTCCATTGTCTAAACGCTCCGGTGGATTGAATTTCATCCAATTAAGAGAAAAGAACCAATATAAATAGTTTTTCCTATCGTAAAATAGTGAATTTTAATGTATTTTAAGCCTATTTTGCTGTAGCATAAGCGCGTGTTAAAAGAAGGGCCGGAACCTATTTGGTATCCTTGCGTTGTTTTGAATATTTTATCTTTAGCGTCCCTATCGCGGCCGTTAGGCACAGCGTCGCGCCATTTGCCGCTATTATTGGAAAAGAATTCAAGTATAAGCCGTAAACCAGCCACAGAAACACCCCCACTGATATCGCTGCAAACATCATCAAAGATAGATCGTCTGCGCACTTTGTACGCATGGTCTTCAATAGCTGCGGAACGTATCCTGCCGTGGTAAGCGCACCGGCTAAAAACCCAATAACCACTACAAAGTCCATCAATATTTTAGCTCCGCCAAAGGTATATAAACTAGTCGGCTTCGACGGCTCTGTAGAAATCCTCTAAAGTAAGCACCTCTTTAATTATTATAAGAAATAAACAAAAAAAGAGGTGCTTATGAATAAAAATGGGAGTCCTTACTATAAAAGATTTGCGTCCATCGTATCGGGCATAGCGCGGAGGGCGTTGTCGCCCTTCTCAAGCAGATTCTCGAAGAAGACGTACACGCAGCCGCAGCTTGCCGCGTGCATCTGCCTGATGAAACACGAGAGAAAGCCTTATCGGGACGTCGTAGACGAGCTGGAAGAGCTCAAGGGGTTGTTTGACTTCGATAAAGTCCCTCATTATACGACACTGCAGAAATTCTTCAAACGGATACCGCTGCGAGTATGGGATGCGATGCTGTCCTTCGCGTTTAGACTGTTCGGGATAAGAAGAATGGACGCCGCCATAGACTCCACTGGATACGATGAACGAAACGCTTCCTATCACTACCTGCGGAGGATAGGAGAAGAACGGCGTATAAGGGAGTTTACCAAGCATTCCATCGTCGTAGACCCGAAGACGGAAGCGATAGCCGTTTCCTCCTCCAACCGAAGGTATGAAAGCGACAATAAGACCTTCAGACCGCTCATGAAGAAAGCCGCCGAAATGGTAAAGATCGATAAGATACTGGCTGATAAAGGATACGATTCGGAGAGAAATCATAGGTTCGCAAGAGAGCGTCTTCACGCAGGATCGATCATTCCTGCAAGGAATGAAGGCGTTCCGATATGGAAGACCAGGGGAAGATGGAGGAAGCTGATGAAAGCATCTTTTCCACTTGACGAGTACCATAAACGAAGCATCGTGGAGACCGTCAACTCCGTGGAGAAGAGGAAGTTCGGCTCCACCCTGGGCAGCAAACTGCATTTGAACAAGCTGAAGGAGGTGAAGGTGATCGATGTGGTCTACGACATCCGGCGATTCATACAGCTTGCTTATATTATTATCATAGGATTTCTACAGAGCCGGCTTCGACTAACGGAATGATTATTTAGAAGCGATATTGCAAGACCAAGGGAGCTGGATCCTGGCAATCACTATTTTATCTTCTAAACCGCAACATGCAGATAGCTTGACACTAACGTGCCTATAAAGAAAGTCGCGCCAGAAGCCGCAAGGCTCAATATCACCGACTGAACGGCGCGCTTTACCACGTTTTCAT
>JAKASS010000007.1 GCA_021818905.1 Nanobdellota archaeon | reverse complement strand
TGGGGCTTCCAATAGCCCCATTATTTTTATTTCTAGCATGCACATAATCCCGGAGTCTCTCCCTCGAAAACCTGTGGTTTCTCTCCGAATCGTATCCTTTATCAGCCAGTATCTTATCGATCTTTACTATCTCGGCGGCTTTCTTCATGAGCGGTCTGAAGGTCTTATTGTCGCTTTCATACCTTCGGTTAGAGGAGGAAACGGCTATCGCTTCCGTCTTCGGGTCTACGACGATGGAATGCTTGGTAAACACCTTTCTACGCAGTTCTTCTCCTATTCTCCACAGGTAGTGATAGGAAGCGTTTCGCTCTTCGTATCCAGTGGAGTCTATGGCGGCGTCCATTCTTCTTATCCCGAACAGTCTAAACGCGAAGGACAGCATCGCATCCCATACTCGCAGCGGTATCCGTTTGAAGAATTTCTGCAGTGTCGTATAATGAGGGACTTTATCGAAGTCAAACAACCCCTTGAGCTCTTCCAGCTCGTCTACGACGTCCCGATAAGGCTTTCTCTCGTGTTTCATCAGGCAGATGCACGCGGCAAGCTGCGGCTGCGTGTACGTCTTCTTCGAGAATCTGCTTGAGAAGGGCGACAACGCCCTCCTCGCTATGCCCGATACGATAGACGCAAATCTTTTATAGTAAGGACTCCCATTTTTATTCATAAGCACCTCTTTTTTGTTTGTTTTATATAATAATCAAGGAGGTAGTTACTTTAGAGGATTTCTACAGAGCCAAGAAGATGCCAAGATTTATATATAATAAAAACTTATATATAATATGAAAACATATAGACCGGTGCTACTGAGTGAGGATACTTACGAAAAACTCAAGAGACTAAAAAAAGCATTGGAAGAGGAGTCGGGCAAGGCCACTTTCAATAGCATTATACGGCGTCTCGTATCGACGGAGTATGCGATAACTGCCTTAGACAAGGATGTAAGGGAGTATCTGTACAATTTCGCAGAAAAAATAAAAAAATTCGATGACGTGATAGGTGCGGCCATATTCGGTTCCGTAGCAAGGGGGACTTATCGTAAGTATAGCGATATAGACTTATTCATCGTGGTCGCCGATAAGACCCCACGGGTGATAGAGAAGCTCTATTCAGTGCGTTCGGAACTGCACGAATACGAGGATAGGTTTTTAAAGAAAGGACTTTATCTCTACATAAGCCCCCTCATAGTCGCTAGAGAGGACCTTGCATCGTTCAGGCCGATCTATATCGATATCGCAAGAGACGGCATAATCTTATTCGAGAGGGATTCAGTATTGTCCGATTTCTTTAAGCGTATAAATAGAATAAAAACTTCGTACGATATTATCGAAGGCGTAAGGGTCATGAGATGGAAAAAGACAGGATAGACGCAGCGCTCGAAACATCCAGTTTGTGGTTTAAAGCCGCGGAAGACACGCGACGCGGCGGGAGTTACAACGTCAGTCTTTATTCGCTCGAGATGTCCCTGGAGATAATGTTAAAAGCGATCCTGATGGCGACGAGGGCAGACCCGCTAAAGACCCACGACATAGGTAATGTAGTCAAAAGGGTCCTCGACGAATTTAAAAATAAAAACATAGACCAGAAAGCCGTGACCGAGATAGTAGACCTTTTTTATATCCTTCTCGGGCTGCGCAACGAAAGCGGATACATGTATGATAGCAGGACATCCAACACGATGCTTAAGGAACTTGTCGACAAATATTTCGAGGCGGTGCGGAAGAGCCTAGAAACGTGCAAGCACATAATAAAATCATTGAGAGATTAGCCCACGTTCACCTCGACAAAGATTTCTTCCGCTCTAATATGGTACCCAGTCGCCCCCATTATTTTTATTTAACCGTTTTAATATCCAGATCTACAGAGGAATAATCTTGGCGTAGGCATTTGGCAGGCTGTCTTTTTATATCTTTCGACATAAATCGAAAGATAGGCCTACGCCGGAAGTCTTGCTCATTTTGAAACTGGGGGCATTTATTGACGGGCACGAGAGCATAAAGGGCCAAAAAGACGCAGTGGATATACTCGGCCCCCTACTCCATTCCAGTGTGGATATCGTCCTTCTAAAAGAGTTATACAAGAAATACTCCGTGGACCAGAAAGCCATAAAATCGATCATAAAAAACGCCGACAATGAAACCCTAGCCTACTTAGGTACGGACCAGCACCACTTTTCAAGGATAAGGAAGAAGCTTCTTTCCGAATTTTAAACAGCCAGTGCATCGATTTATCCAGATTACGCTCATCAACAACATTTCCTCCACTCTAATGGGCTTCCAATAGCCCCCGTATTTTTTTATAAAAAAGTAGTTTTGAAACGTTTCTAGTTATCCTGTAATAGTGAAATTTCTAGTCTTTAAAAAAGATTTCAACTATAATAAGTTAAAAATTTATAAGCTATTATAATACTATATGTAGTCTTTGAGCGGATTGTATAGAAACTTATTTGGGAACGGAGGAGATTAGTATAAAAAGTTGCAATTTAGAGATATTCTAACGAAATTTATGGAGATTTTAAAGGCAAATAGCCGTAAAAAAGTTAAATTAGCGCTATTTACTTTTGTGCTTTTTCTTTTAATAATCGCCTCTTTTTCATCGTTTGTCTTGAATAATATAAGTATAAATGATGCAAGTCTCGGTCCACAAGTAAATCAATTTTCTGTTCAAAACAATAGTACAAACGTCTCACAAATAGATCTTTATCTTAATGGAATAAAAAATGGAAACGCTCCATTTAATTACACTTTAACAAATTATACCGCTAAATCACAATATGTAAGCCCAAACCATGTCCCAAATTATATAAGACTTTATATAAATGGCACACCTGTCGCCGGGCCAACAAAAAATAGCGTGTCATATATCAGTAATAACTTAAAGCCGGGTTTTTACAAAATAACTGCAAGTTCAAATACCTCAGAGGTTAGGTATACACAAACCCCTAAACACGACCCGCCCGCAGGGGTGATAGCATATGCGCAAGTAAATATCACAAACTCGCAAACCAGCGGTGTAAGCGGACCGTTCCAGCAGCTAGTCAATTTAAGCCTAACTAACTACCGCGGGTACATAAATGATACAGGAACCAATTCTTTTCAGAACGTCGAGTTTTTCAACAGCACTAATGGCATGGTGTTGAAATCATGGCTTGAAAACTATTCTTTCTCGAATAATTGGGCTCTATACTGGATAAAGTTACCGAACGGCATGCCGGCATCTACGACTACACAAGACGTAGCAGTGGGGTTTGCAAGCAATGCCACCAACCTTTTCAGCACGAATACGACGGGAGAGGCCCCCTACCTATCGCCGACCTACAGCGAGTATGACAATGGGAACAATACATTCTTACTGTATTTTAATGGCAACACTTCGATTTCAGATTTTAGCGTATTGACCGGCGATACACTAGCGCAGGCCACTTCCGTCAGCTACGGGGCTAAAACGGTAAACGCCATAGAGATAACTGAATCGACCGCGAACGAATACGCCCATTGGTCATATATCGGCCAATCTCTTGCGGCACAGGCAGTCATAGTGGAAGCGAATTTTGAGTGGATCAAAAAATCAAATACGGGGGAAGTAGGTTTAAGCAATAGCTCCGCCGTCGGGAAGGGATTCAACGCAATCTCTGACGTGGAGGCTGGCACTTCGCTGCAGAGCCCACGTTCGTACGCCGCTGGTGTTGCAACAGCTGGAACGAATAGTGGGACTTCAGCATTGAACACATGGTACTGGGCCACTCTAAATTGGCCGGGGCCGGCGGCAACATCCTTTTCCGTAATAACCACAACAGTCCCAGAATACGAAACTGCCGCGGTGCCGACATCCCTCGCAAAAAATCCGCTTTCAGCCGCGACTACTTTGTACATAGCACCGTACTCTCAGCACACTGGAACCTCAGCAGATGTTGTAGATTACAATCTACTCAGGGCACGAGCTTATCCTCCGAACGGGGTCATGCCGTCAATAACCCAGGGATCACTTAAAACCACCACCACTCCCCCGGCGGTAAAGCTTTATCTTCAATCTTTAGCCGTCGACACGAATGCGACGGGCGGTAATGCGATAACTTACGGCACTACTTCTACATTTACAGCCAATATTAGTTCTGGCTTTGTAGAGTTATGGACTAATGTCACAGGCACGTTGGCACAGACGGAACCTTTGACTCACCTTACAGTGACATATTCAAAATCATATCTCGCAGCAGGTTACTACCAAATCATAGCTGGAAGCAACACCAGTGGAATCGCAAACATGACGCTTTACGAGAAGATAAACAAGGCCACCCCTACGCTTTCGATGACGGACACGCCAGGCAACTTCACCTACAACGGCACAAAGGACAACACGAGCGCGGCGATAACGACCGTCAACGACCAGCTTGCCGCGACACTTTACATCGGCGGAGCGAGCAAGGGCTCGTCAACGACGAGGGTCTCCTACCTCAACGCCACGGCTGGGACTTATCACGGGGTCTTCAACACTTCCGGCGGCCAGAACTACACCTCCGCTTCGGTGCAGACGACTTCCATCATCTCCAGGGCGACGACCGTGCTTTCGCTGACTGGATACATCGGCGCTGGGACTTCCGCCGCGAACTTCACCTACAACGGCACGGTCGAGAAGTTCACTGGTTCGGTCGTCTCGCCAGCATCGGGAGTCGCGGGCAAGCTCTACGTGAACGGCGTCACGAAGACGTCCCCGTATTCCAACGCCACGGCTGGCGCCTACGTCGCGGTCTTCAACGCCTCTGGCGACGTCAACTATTCGTCCGCTTCCGCGACCATAGCGAGGGAGATCTCGCAGGCGGCATTGACCCAGACCCTGACAGTTTTCCCATCGGATAAATTCACTTACACTGGGTCTCCGCCAGTCATACAGGACGCTCTTTCTGGTACGCAGGTGAGCGGCCAATCTGGTCTGTCTTTCGTCCTCGACAACAATTCAGTCTCAACGGGTTCTACGTTCTCCGCGTCACTTTCGGTGGCAAAATACAATTTCTCCGCGTTGTCCGACAAGTATGCAGGCGTCCACTACAAGAACAACTACACTTACAGCGGCACGAGCGGCGGCAATCAGAACTATACCGTCACTACGTCTGGCATAACTCAAGTGAACATCACCAAGGCCACCCCTACGCTTTCGATGACGGACACGCCAGGCAACTTCACCTACAACGGCACAAAGGACAACACGAGCGCGGCGATAACGACCGTCAACGACCAGCTTGCCGCGACACTTTACATCGGCGGAGCGAGCAAGGGCTCGTCAACGACGAGGGTCTCCTACCTCAACGCCACGGCTGGGACTTATCACGGGGTCTTCAACACTTCTGGCAATCAGAATTATTCTTCGACCCGGTATAAACTCGCTAGGGCCATAAGCAAAGCCACGCCTAACATGACGCTTACAGTCCCAGCAAATTTCACATACAACGGCAGCAGTGGTATTGCGACTGCGAACTTATTTTCGCTAAATAATCAGCTTTCCGCATCGTGGAATTTGAATGGTCCGGAAATCGCAGAAGTTCCTTTGTTTTATTTGCTTATAAAAATACAAAATAGCCTTAACCAGTCTACGCCGGCCAGTTTCCAAGAAGAGCTGATATTTAATTCATCTGCCTACAAAAGATATGAAGCACCAAACTTAGACAATATTGAGTTCACATATCCTAACGGCACAGTGGTCCCATCTTGGTTAGAAATAAACGATTCTTATAATTCCAGCGGGACGCTGTATTGGCTAAAAATAGGCAGTATCCCGGCGGGTAATTTCTCGATGGTGCATATGGTCTTCTTTAATAAAAGTGAAAACGTATTAAATAACGTCACTACCGGTGAGGCCCCGGGGCTTTCACCACGATATGCCGAATATGATGATGGCGGATATGTATTCGACTTTTATAGCGATCTAAAAGGATCGACTCTAAATATGAGCAAATGGACAGTCGAGGCTAACGGCGGGACTTATAATGTCAGTAGCGGCTTAGTCACATCCTCCTCTTTAAATGATTATACCTACATATTATCAAAGGAAGCGTTTTCTTATCCGACAATATTCGAGTGGTACGTCGCCCCATCCACTACTGGCGCTCCATTTGCGAATTCTATACAGTTTGGTTATTCCGTCGAATTAGCGACCAATGAACTTTATGTAGGGACGATAGATCGTCTATATTTGGACTATGCGATAAATTCTACTACGCATATACTCAGTCCATCCACCGTAGTGACTAATAATATAAAAAACAATTTGTATGGCATTTCCGCTAATGGGACAAAAGTCATGGCTTATTTCGATTATAGGCCGGTGATAACCGAGTCCGACCCATACCTTCCGTCTAATATCCCTTTCTCAGCGATATTAAATTATGAAAGTGGATTGACTTCGCCTAAAATTTATTGGATCAGGGTAAGAACTTACCCGCTGGGGGGGGGGTGATGCCGGCGATATCGATAGGTAACATTACGCAAGCTGCGCAAACGGACGCGAGATCCGCGACAGGGACATATACTTATACCCTTTCTTCACCGGGCGATCAGAACTACACCTCGCGGGTTTTGGTAAAAGCATATCAGATATACAAAGTTACTCCTCCGGTCAGTGGCGCCCCGATAATACCTCCGCCGCCGATAGTCACTCCTATCAGACTTCCACTAAATTACAGCAACATCACAATAACACAAATAAACGGTAGCCTTACAAACATAAACTCGTCACAACACGTCATCAATAATCAGACTCTTCTTATAAATTTCTCATTACCGATACCACAAGGCCGTATAAATATAAGCATCGTCAACAAGACTTTTCCGATAACCGGTATAAAAATACGCTCAAATTCTACCATACCAAATTCTTCTATGACGATCCACTATTCTTATACAAGCCTTTTCTGCTACGGCACTGCCATACGGGTCCCGTTTTATTATGTCAATATCTCTACCGGTTTCAACGAGTCAGGTAAGATAATGAACGTCTCTTATTACTATTCACTAGCACAGTCGGCTATACACAGCAAAAACCTCAATGACACGCAAGTACAGCGCTATAAATGTTCTTCAAGACTGCAGGGATGGGACCCGCTGCCCACCTATCTTTTAAGCTCCAATCCGTCTATCGCGTCTTATGTCGCGTATTCCAATAGTTTCTCGACCTATGCGGTCGCATACGGGCGGGCCATCATCCCGAGCGTAGTGGTGTCTAACGTGACCAAGAACGTGACTACGCTATTTTCTGAAAACGGTTTACCGAACGGCACCGTTCGGAATATGACTTACGCAGGGGTCACAGCTTCCGCCATCGCGCCGGGGATCATTTCATTTACGACCAAACCAGGAAGTTACGAATTAGAGGCATACGGTTTAGAATATACTAAGACCAATGCGACAGAAGCATGCACATATAAATACACGCCGTCTGACATCAGCCCAGCCACCGGCATTTTATTGAGTGCGGGGTCTTCCTTGGTCGTCTCCTTCTCGGTTTCCGTTTCTTGCGTGGCCATCACAGGGACTTCGTTAGTCACCCAGCTAAGCGAGTCAAGCCTAAATACAATCTTGATACTTTCGATCGTAATAGGCGGCGCCGTCCTAGTACTGATAATAATAAACGTCTTATACCTGCTTTACTTTAGAAAAATAAACCTAGAAATTTTAGGCGGCAAGCGGAGGAAACCGATAAGCAAGGGCGATAACGTCCCTAGGACACGACGTGGTCATCAGAGAAAGACTCGGCGTAAAAAGAAGAAAGGCATAGTCATAGAGTAGGCTTTTATCATCTCGCGCCCATTTCTCTCAGCTTTCCCTTTAATCCGGTGACTTCAGCGTCTAATCGCTTTTTTATTTCTACCCGGTCCAGGATGGTCCTCTCCTCTTCTGCCAGCATTTTCGCCTTGTTTACCTGTGAAAGCCTCTTTTCCAGTTGCTCTTTCACTTTAGAGAGTCTCGATTTAAGCTGTTTTTTGATGACATCCGGCTTGCTTACCTCTATTACGACATGCCAACCGCCCTGCTTTGGCGTTATCTTGCCCACCAATATGGTCTTGCCGGTCAATTTTACTGTTATCTCGGACTTTCCGTAGACTTCAAGTTCATTATCCATGTAATGTTCCATGTCAAATTTACGTATAAGATCGATTATTTCCCTGGCTTCGAACAGGCATTCGCGTAGCGTAGATTCGGTCTTTCTAAGCAGAGCTTCCAGTCGGCCCTTTTCTGATCTTAATCCCCTTATCCTTTGGACATCACGGTCTATCGCAGATCCACCTTTCATAACTTAAAATATCAAAGTTAATATTAATACATTTATCTTCAATTATATGGACATGGCAGACAAGGCAGAAGACATAATAAACCGGCCGATGAAACTATCTGAAAGCCAGGCTAAGGCGGTCACGTCAAAATCAAGATTCACAAGGATAATCGCCGGCGCGGGCACCGGAAAAACGGAGACTTTGACCAGACGGATAGTCTATCTGCTACTTCATGAGAACGTAAAGCCTAACGAGATAGTGGCGTTCACTTTCACGGACAAGGCGGCCCAGAACATGAAAAGCAGGATATACGCAGAGGTGGAAAGTCTCGGCGGCAAAGAGGCGTGTCTGCGATTAGGCGACATGTATGTCGGTACGATACACGGATTTTGTCTGAGGGTCCTAGAAAACAGCCTTGTTTACGGAGACTACGAAGTTTTTGACGAGAATCAGAAGATGGCGTTCCTACTAAGAAGGGGTCGGGACATCGGCTTAGAAAAAGAGCATTACTTCGGTTCTTGTGAAAGTTTTCTTAGGTCCGTCGACATAGTATACAATGAACTCGTAGACATAAAAGGCCTTAAGGAAAAATCGCTGGAGTTTTATAAAAAGTTTAACATCTATGAAGAAGTCCTGAGAAAAAATAACAAGCGAAAACCTTTTAACTATCAAGTGCGCATTCTTTATTGAGGTGCTTGATATGAAAGGCTACGCTATCCCGATAGAGACGGAAACAAAAAAGAACACCGATTTTCGTCGGGTGCTTTACACCACAGAACATAGCCAACTTGTCCTTATGTCCGTAGATCCTGGTGATGAGTTGGGGATGGAAGTCCACAGGTCGTCAGACCAGTTCTTTAGGTTTGAGGAAGGAGAAGGGAAAGTCATCATCGATGGCGTCGAGCACCCGGTCAAAGATGGCGTTGGCGTGGTCGTCCCAAGCGGCGCTTGGCACAACGTGATCAACACATCAAAGACTTCGCATCTTAAGCTTTATACGATATATTCGCCGCCTCACCACAAAGACGGCACTGTCCACCACACAAAGGCAGACGCTTTGGCAAGTAAAGAACATTTCGGCGGTAAAACTTCCGAGTAGAAACAAGAAAGACCTACAAGTCTTGAATCGAAGATAAAAAATCCATTTACCTCATGTTAGATCCAGCGATATTCTTAGCAGCGATGGGGATAACTCTCCTTGAGATCTCCGAAGCCTCGGCAGTGGCCCTCGCCTTATATACGGAAGGCGGACCAAAAGCGTTTTTCTATGTCGGTCTTGGAGTGACAGTAGTGCTTATCGTAGCCTTTTTAGTCGGCAACGCAATCGCATTATTACCAAGCTGGATGGTATATCTTATAGCCGCATTTCTTTTGCTTTACTTCGGGCTGAGGCTTACCAGAAGCGCAAGAAGAGCGGTTTTAAACTCTAGAAAGAAAGGAAAATTTGGCAAAGAAAAATTTGAAAGGGGATTGTTTTACACAGGTTTCTCCGTTGGCGCCGTAGAAGCGTTCGAAGCAGCGATCGTCTTGGTAGTGCTTATCCCGCTGAGCCATACTTCTACGCTTTTGGGATTGATTACAGGTCTGGTCATAGTCGTGATAGGGACGGCACTTTTAAGGTCGCAGGTCAGAAAGATCAAACAGGCCAATATGAAAGTAGCAGTTTCCAGCTTGCTGCTATCCTTCTCAGCGTTCTGGTTTTTAGAGACAGCATCTATCGGTGTCTCCGATTTATACCTGATCCCCATTTTCGCGGTCTTTTTCACGAGCGTCTATCTTTTTGCCCATAGAAAATAGGACACGATCAGACTTTTTACTTTGAATAATAAATCTAAGCAGATTTTGCCGATAGAGACTCGTTGAAATACACGGACACCCCGATACTATAAAGAGAATGCGATATGATTTGGTCATGGTCAGCGGCGGAATAACGGGTACGGTGGTGGCCTTTCTTAGGAAAAGATTTTGACGAAAAACGCCTTAGACGGGACTTTCTCTCGGCAGAATAATCAACGTAGCTCCAAAGAAGCCTTATAAATAACGATAGCTTTGGACTAACAGCGCCACCGTTCTTATATTTTAACTACTTATAAATAGTAAAGTATTTATACTAGTTATTATCATATTATGTCCCATGAAAACAAAGCAAAAAAGGTCAACATGATAGAAATGTCATTTGTATGGATGTTGGTGATTAATCATCTCCCGATGCCGGACATCAATTTCTGGAAAAACCTGATCTCTTTGAAGGCACTACTTTAGGGACAATGCGGCCATAGAAATTTATGAAAAAACTGAGCCCAGAGAGATTCGAACTCCCGGCCTTCTCCGTGTAAGGGAGACGTCATAACCACTAGACCATGGGCTCTTAAACATGCAGATTTTAGTATAACCGCTTTTTTATATTTAAACCTTCTTTGTTATAAATGGGCTGTGGGCTCGTAGCTCAACTCGGTAGAGTAACTGGCTCTTAAACTTTAAAGAAACCAGTGTGTTGGGGGTTCAAATCCCCTCGGGCCCATAGTTTTTATTAAATGTTTAAATCGATATATTTTCAATCTGATCTGTGGGAAGATATAAATCGATAGCAAACAGATCCGTATGGATTTCCGGAGTAAGGCACTTGAGTAAAAGTGACGCGGTCCTCAAAAGACTTATCAAAAGGACGGGTACAGAAAAAGCATGGAAAAACGCGAAAGAGTGGTGGGAGCCGGACCATTATGGCTCTCTGGTAAAATCGATAATCTTCCAGCAGATTTCCGGAAGCGCCGGCGACTCGATCCTGAACAGATTCAAAGCTTTATACGACGGAAAATTACCGTCGCCTAAAGTCTTCTTAAAAACAAAAGAAAGGGCCGTGAGAGATGCCGGCATATCTCCTCAAAAGTATTCTTACCTTAAAGACTTATGCGAGCGCATACTCGACGGAAGGCTGGAGCTTAAAAAATTTGAGAAGATGGACGATCCTAGGATAATAGAAGAACTTGATGAGGTAAGAGGCATAGGAAGATGGACCGCTGAGATGTATCTGATTGGTACGTTACGCAGGACAGACGTGTTCCCAGTCGACGACTTAGGTATAAGAAAGGCGGCACAGAAAGCCTATCAAATGCGAAAGCTGCCGGACGCGGGCAAACTGCTAAAGTTGTCCGAAGGCTGGCGCCCTTATAGGACCATAGCATCGATATATCTATGGGATAGTATGGATTGAGTCATTGCGTTTCGCCAAACGCGAGGAAGACATAAATACAAACAATCACTACCCTATCTATGAAGCATTTTCTGGATAAAATAGGAGGCGATGACTATGGAAGACTTAAATCCATTTAAGATGGCGCAGGCCCAGCTTGATGAGGCAGCCAAGTTGATGGACCTAGACCCTCAAGCGCAGAAACTCTTGAGGGAGCCTATGCAGACGGTGATAGTGAATATACCATTGAAAATGGACAACGGGAAAACAGAAGTTTTTACCGGTTTCAGGGTCCTTTATAACAATGCACGCGGTCCGGGCAAAGGAGGGATACGGTTCCATCCGCAAGAAACATTGGAGACCGTAAAAGCGCTTGGGGCCTGGATGACTTGGAAATGCGCCCTCGCAGGCATACAATTTGGCGGTGCGAAGGGAGGGGTCATCTGTGACCCGAACAAACTTTCTCTTGGAGAGTTGGAGAGGCTTTCCAGGGATTACATACGCGCAATAGGCAAATTCATAGGGCCAAAGATCGACGTACCAGCGCCGGACGTAAATACAAATGCGCAGGTAATGGCTTGGATGATGGATGAATACAGCAAGATGGTAGGTTATGATGAATTCAGCGTCATAACAGGAAAACCTCTGGAGATATGGGGGTCAGAAGGAAGATACAATTCAACGGCTATGGGGGCGATGTATATACTTAGAGAAGCCGCAAAAAGAGCCGGTCTGGACTTAAAGATGGCCAGGGTCGCCATACAAGGTTTCGGGAATGCCGGCAAGTTCGCCTTTGATCTGGTAACGAAACTATTTGGTTCTAAGGTCGTAGCAGTCAGCGATGTGGGGGGGGGAGTCTATTCCGAAAACGGTCTGGATTACAACAAATTAGTCACGACGACAGAAAAAGGCGGCAGCGTAGCCGATTCTGGAGCAGGCTCTAAAATAACAAACGAGCAACTTCTTCAAACAGAAGTGGACATATTGATACCCGCAGCCATAGAAAATCAGATAACCGGCAGCAACGCGTCCAAGATCAGGGCGAAAATGGTCTTGGAACTCGCCAATGGTCCGGTGACCCCGGAAGCGGACAAGATACTTTTCCAGAAGGGGATCATAGACCTGCCAGACTTTTTAGTGAACGCGGGAGGAGTCATAGTCTCCTATTTTGAATGGGTGCAGAATAATGAGGATTACTACTGGTCGCTGGATGAAGTCTATTCGAGACTGGATAAACTTGTGACCAAGTCTTTTAATGAAGTCATGAAGACGCAGGAAGACTATAAAGCAAAAGGCGTAAAGATAACGCTGAGAGACGCGGCGTATATAATCGCGCTTGGCAGGGTAGCCACCGCGATGAAAAGTCGGGGCTGGTATTAATTTGAAATGGAATTAAATGAGGGAGAGTTACTTCAGTTGCCAGATTGGCTTCGAAGTGCGCTTGCACAGCCTTTCGGCGCGACCATGTCCGAGGATCAGGTCGTAGAAAAGCTAAGAAATTCACAAGCTTTAGTAATAACCGTTGGAGACGAAACCACAAAAACGCTTTTACGCCATAAGATGGAACCAGACCTCGCGATATTTGATTTAAAAACACACCGGAAGCAAGTAAAACACTCAGGCCTGCCAAAACACTTTAAGGCGAGAGAAAAAGTGGAAAACCCGCAGAGAGAGATAACTTATGGACTTTGGCAAGCGATAGCCGATGCACTTAAAACGAAAACCCATAAAGCGATCCAAGTAGATGGGGAAGAGGACCTGGCAGCACTTCCATGCGTTTACCTGGCGCCAGAGGGTTCTATAGTAATATACGGTATACCGAATATAGGTCTTAACCTGATAGAAGTAAACGACGGAATTAAATCCAGAGCAGAAGAACTTATGAAGCAGATGGAATTAGTAAGGACTCCTAAGAAAAAGAATGGAAAGAAAAAATAACTTCAAACAAAAACGCAGGTTTAAAAAACTTAAGAGAAGACTAATTATATCAGATTTTGATGACACGCTTTTCTTTACGGACAAAAGTATGGCCCTGGCTACCAAAGAAATAGCCGGCAAAGAATTACATGGACAAGAATTTAGAGAACTCGATAGCGGACAAAAAAGAAGGATATTCATTACCGCGTTCAGAAAATATAAAGAAG
This sequence comes from Nanobdellota archaeon, assembly GCA_021818905.1. Lineage (GTDB taxonomy): Archaea > Nanobdellota > Nanobdellia > Parvarchaeales > Parvarchaeaceae > Parvarchaeum. The sequence continues at coordinate 36,551 of JAKASS010000007.1, read as the reverse complement.
GTCTTTATCCCAACGAGAAACTTATACAGAAGTATAAGGAGCTTCATGATTCAGGTTACGAACTGATTATAATGAGCGCACGGGGCGAAGAGCTTAGACCAGAGACACAACACGGGATAGAGACGCACCGGATACCGGCTGGTAGGATAGTATTGGCGGACGGTAGATATAAAACAAGTGACAGGGAATGGAAATTTGGTATGCTCAAAGAGTTGATAGAAGGCTACGATGAGGTGCTTTTCTTTGATGATCTGATAGAAAATATAGCGTATATACAAGAACGATTTAATGGCCCGAAAATGAGATATTTCCTTGTGAGCAAAGAAGGGGAAAAGGAACTGACAGCTAATTAGAAAAATGCCTTATTACATTGTCAGCGACTCCATCTGGCACATATCTTTCTACCATTTTTTCCCAACCAGCACTCCCCACTAATCCTTTTACCATGCTAGAACTTATATCCGATATCTCCATAGGCGGCACTAGGAAGACCATAGTTACAGTTTTTTCTATGTCCCTATTTACATGCGAAATGGTCCGTTCATACTCATAATCCTCGCTAGTCCTTATACCGCGCAGTATGTAATCTGCGCCTACAACCTTTGCATATTTTACCAAGAACTGACCTTCAAAGTTATCTATTTTTATATTCTTGTACTTTTTTGTGCATGCTTTTAGCATACCCAACCGCTCCGTCAAGGAAAAAGAATATTTCTTAGCGGAGTTTGCGCCCGCCGCCACCACGAGTTCGTCAAATAATCTTGACCCGGTTTCTATCATCCATAAGTGTCCGTTTGTAACCGGATCAAAGCTTCCAGCGTAAACAGCTCTTCTCATATTATTTATATTATATCTAAATATATTAAGTAATCAGCTAAATTAAAATATGATAACTGCGCTTTTGTCGACTAAAGAACTAAAAGACGAAATTTTGAACCAGACAATCTCCAAAAAGTTGGATTTAATTAATAATATCCAGATGGCGGTAGATAAGAAGAACGAAATAATAGTTTATCCAGTAGATTATCCCTCTTCTATAAATTCGCTGCTGCGAGTGCTTTCAATCGCAGACCGGGCGATGTTTGTTTTGAATGAGGAGATATCTGGCCTAGATGCCGAGATAGCGCTATCAATAGAAAACTCAAATATAAACGATGGGGTAGTCGTATTCTCGGACGCTTCAGATATCAACAGTTTCTCAAAATTCTTTTCTAATTTTAAACTAGGTAAATTTAGGCAGATTAAGCTGGGCGATACGATACCAAAAGAATCCGCAAAGAAATCTAAATATAATTTTTCTTACGTTTCCATAGACAAGCACTTTATAGTAAAGGGCATAGGAAACGTAATAATCGGTTTTAATCTAGGAGCGGAGATAAGGAAAGGAGACCGGTTTCACTTGATCCCTTCTATGAAAGAAGTAACGATAAAGAGCATCCAATTAATGGATGTCGACGTTCAGTCTGCAGCAAACGGCCAGCACGTCGGTTTAGCCCTAAATAACGTTGCTGAAAATGATATGGAAAATAATTATGCGATATCCTCTTTAAGTGAGATTTCGGAAGACTTTCAATGTGTCTTAAAACAGTCATCATTTTATAAAATAGACCCGTTTTTATCGAAAGGCCTGACTATATCTTTTCTAGGTAAAAACTTAAGCGTGGGCTTAGAAAAGACCGGAGAAAATCTTAGAGCGAAGTTTAATAAGCCAATGGTTAAATTAAAGGAAGGCCATTTAATAGTTGATTCAAGTTTGGCTGCAGGAAAAAACAGAGTAGTGGGAAGACTGGAGATACTTTAAAATAAAAAAAGAATAGATATGAAATTCGGAATAACGTTTGATCCAAAAGATAAAGTTTGCATTGCAACGGTAAAGGATGTAATGAAGCCATTATTGGCCGCACATCACGATGTTATTCTAGAAAGTAGAGTACCAGATTCGCCCAAAAACTTTAAAAGATCCAATATAAAATCTATGAAAGTAGATTTTGTAATATCAATAGGAAATAGTTTTAATGTGCTTAGGACGTTTAGGGAGTTTTCCAATAGTAAGATACCGGTATTGAGTGTTTCCACTTCCCCAACAAACTTTCTGCCGGAGATAACTACAGATGTATTCCAAAGCGCATTGGAAAAAATACAGAGCGGGGATTATATCTTGGAAGAGCACTCAAGATTAGAAATAAAATCGGAAGGTCTAGAATTTCCCTTGGCTTTAAATGAGGTTGTTATAACCTCTAAAAAAAGTGCGACAATAGTTTCTTACAACCTTTTTGTTGATGATAGGCTTATTTTTAAGGATAGCAGTGACGGAGTCATAATTTCAACTCCGACTGGTTCAACCGGGTATTCGGCGTCCGCTGGCGGGCCAGTCGCGTTCTCTAATTCCAAAGTCTTTATACTGACTCCGATAGCTTCTCTAAATCAGAATAGGCCGATAATATTAAACGACGGAAGTACCATCTCGATAAAGTCGATATCAAGTAACTCGGGTGCCGAGATAGTTATAGACGGCAGATTTAGGACTAATATTAAAAGTAATGAGATAAAGATAAAAAATTCTATATACCCGGCAAGATTTGTTAGGTTCAAAGAGTTTGATAAAAATGTATTAGAAAAATTAAGAAAAAGAGCCGAGATTACAAACACTTTGTCGATAAATGGGCCGCCGTCAGCAAGATTTGTATTCAAAGTATTGCAGTACGAGGGAACTCTAACACAAAAAGAATTAATTAAAATGACCGGCATGTCGCCAAGAACTGTACGATCAGGTTTGAGTTACTTGATTAAGAATTCTATAATCGGAGAACAAAAATCATTAAGAGATACCAGATACAGCGTTTATTATATAATCAATAAATAGAAACAATCTACTTATTGGTTTTTAGATTTCCTTATTAGTTCTTGTTGAAGCTCGCGTAATTTATCACTTATTTTTACCGTGTAAGTCTCTGGATCAGCTACTCTTTTATACTTTTCAGGTAGCTTTAAAATCTCTTCTAGGCAATATCTTCTTACATCAGATAGTTTCGGAAACTCATAAACAACTCTTCCTTTTTTGATTATGCCAACAAGAAGAGGCCTAGAATTTTTTGGAGGGTTTTCATCCCAAAGAACTATCTCGTCCCCTGCGAACAGGTTGTCTTTGAATGTTCTGTAAACCTGTTTTTTGCCGGGCACAGTGGTTTTCTCCGTATCTTCACTTATTTTTATTTTAGGGATAGTTTCACCATTTTTGACTATTTCGACTAATTTGTAAACCCCACCAAGAGCAGATACTTCGCCTTGTTTTGTAGAAGAATTGTAATTTGCGCCGGTTATCAGTCTTGTTCCAACTCCAAATCCGTCTATGGGTGCATTTTTTGAAAGTAGTTCATCTATTTTGTATTCGTCTAGGTCGCTACTAACCATTATTTTTGTTTGCTTAAAGCCTTCTGCATCTAATATTTCCCTTACAATTTTACTTAGTTCAGCAAGGTCTCCGCTGTCCAGCCTAACGCCTTTTAAATCAAAGCCCTTTTCTCTAAGTTCCTTACCAATCGTACAGGCGTTTTTTGCTCCTCGTATAGTATCGTAAGTGTCGATTAAGAGAATCGTGTTATGGGGGAAAGATTCTGCGTACTCTCTAAAGGCTTTAAGTTCAGAATCTCTCTCTTGTACAAACTTGTGCGGCATGGTCCCTATGTAAGGTATACCAAGTTTCTTTCCTGCAAGTACGAGGGCGCTCCCCGTGCTCCCTGCTATGTAAGATGCTCTTGATCCGAGTATCGCCGCATCACGGCCGTGTGCGCGTCTAGCGCCGAATTCTAGTACGGTTTTTCCTCGTGCCGCGTTAACCACTCTTGAAGCTTTTGTAGCTACTAGAGTCTGGAAATTCATAACGTTCAATATATAAGTCTCAAATAACTGCACATCTATAGAAGGCCCAGTTATGCTCAAAATAGGCTCGTTAGGGAAAATAGGGGTGCCCTCCGGTACAGCATAAATCTCTCCTTTAAACTTAAAATTTTCTAGGTAGTCTAAAAATTCTTTACTTAAGTCATTTCCGGAGGTTTTCTTTAGCCATTTTCTATCTTCTTTGCTTAACTTATAGTTACTTATGAAATCAATTACTTGTTCGAGACCAGCAGCGACCATATATGAGCCAAGATTTTTTGGTATTTTTCTAACGAAAAAAGTTTCGGTTATCATATCTGTATTTTTATGATCGAAGTCGGCTTTGCCGCCGGTCAATTCGTAGTAATCAAGAAAAAGTGCCAGCTCGTTTTCATACACTAATTTTGACCGTCGTTTTTCCATATAACAATGGTAAATAAGTCCTTTTTAAATTTATCCTTATAACTTGCGGCAATTTTTCCATCTTTTATTAAGCGCCTGCAATAATTACCTATAGAGGGCAATATTAAACCGACAATTGTTATCATAATATTAGGGTAACTTAAAAATTTAAGGAGGTAAAATATGGGAAAAATGGCAATTTTAGTTATTGATATGTTGAACGATTTTGTAAAGGGAGGGTATAATTCAGGAGCGTATTGCGAGCGCGGTAAAAATATAGTTCCCAGGATAAAAGAAGTTATAAAAAATGCGGTGGACAAAGGAGTCCCAGTTATATATTGTAGTGATGCCCATAGGAAGTCGGATACCGAACTTACAAGAAATCATGGTAGATGGGGCGATCACGCTATGGAAGGCAGCGAAGGAGCGCAGATAATCAAAGAACTTCCTAGTAAAGGCATGCTTACATTTCACAGGGGCGGATCTTTAGATGCAAAGTTAGACCTAACTGGACACTCCCTTTTCAACGTCGAGAAAGGAACCTATAGCGGTTTTTATGAAACGGCATTGGATCAAGTACTAAGAAGGCTAAACGTAAGCACTATCTACATAACCGGTTTAGATACAAACATATGCGATACGCATACGTCCGCGGGCGCATTCTTCAGGGGTTATAATATAGTGATAATAAAAGACTGCGTAGACGCGTGTACTCAGGAGGACCACGAAAGAGGTCTAAAGAACCTGGAGTTTTCTTACGGCGCAAAATTAAAAGATTCAAAACAAGTTATAGAAGACATCCAGCACAATTAGGTTCGTATGAAAGTTCCTGTAGAATTAGAGATAGACCCAGAAAAGGCACTTAGCTATGGAATTAGTTGGGTAAAAGATTATTTTAAAAAAGCAGCGATAAAAACAGCAGTTATAGGAATTTCTGGCGGCAGCGACTCGGCAATAACAGCTTATATAACCGCAAAGGCGATAGGAAAAGAAAACGTTATAGGAGTTCTCTTGCCTGAGGACGAAGTAACTCCAAAAGAAGACATCTTGCATGGAGAAGAAGTGATAAAAGATTTGGGGATAAACAGAAGAGAAATAAATATAACCGACATAGTAAACGCCGTAATAAAATCCGATGAGGATCTTCTTAAAATAAAGAACAGGATTGCATATGCAAACATAAAAGCAAGGATAAGGATGGTTCTTTTATATAAGGAAGCTAATAAAAATAACGCGCTTGTTGTAGGCACAGACGACAGGAGCGAGCACATCTTAGGTTATTACACAAAATATGGAGACGGTGGCGTTGACATAAACGTTCCCGAGTACATATACAAAACACAAGTGAGAATGCTTCTGGATTATATAGCAGAGAAGGAGAACGTACTCGTAATGAAAGCAATATCCGCCAAAAAACCGTCCCCTAGACTTTGGACTGGACAGACTGCGGAAGCCGAATTGGATCTAGATTATACGATTATCGACAGAATTTTTTATTATTTGAAAGATTCCGGGGAAAAATGGGGAGTAAACCAGTTGTCAGCAAAATTGGGAGTGAAAGACGAAGTTATAGAAAAAATAATTCAGATGGAGAAAGTGAACATGCATAAAGACTTAACGCCGCCTTCTCCACCAGTGATTAATGATTTTAATTTGCACGGCGGCAAGAAATAATATGGATAATACAGTAATTTTGAGCGGCACCGCATCAAATGGAATAGCGGAAGGGCTATCAAAATTTTTAAAGCTCCCATTAATAAAAGTAGAGAATAAGATATTGCCAGACGGAGAATCTTACGTTAGAATACCAAAAAATTTATCTGGTAAAAATATAGTTCTTGTGCAGTCTACTTACCCACCACAGGATAAACATATTATAGAATTATTTTTGCTATTAGACGCGGTCAAAAGCTTTAGTCCAGAAACAATTATACTTGTTATTCCTTATCTTGCTTATGCGCGACAGAATCAACGCTTTAATGAAGGCGAACCAGTAAGTATAGAAGCGATTCTTAGGATAATAGGCACTATGGGGGTAGAGTCACTTGTTACAGTCGAACCGCATAGGGCAGAATCATTTGAAGCATTTGAGGGCAAAACTTTGATAATAGACCCGATACCAACGCTTGCGCATTCATTAAGCAAAGAAGCTAAAAAGCCTGTAGTGCTAGCGCCGGATCACGGAGCAATACAACGAGCTGAAGAGCTGGCGGTTATACTAAAAACAGATTATACGTATCTGAATAAAGAAAGAAACAGGAAAAGCGGAGAAGTCACTTTGAAGAAAGGGAACAAATACGATTTTGGCGGTCGCAATGTAATAATAGTAGACGACATAATAAGCACCGGTGGCACGATCTTAAATGCAGCCAAGTTCGCAAGGAAAAACAATGCTGGCAAGATATCTGTGATGGCAGCACATCTAATAATGGCTGGAGGATGTTATGGTAAACTCAAAAAAGCAGGTATTAGAGATATAATAGGTTCGAATACTATACCGAACTCTCACGCCAAAATCGTAGATTTATCTAAGGTTATAGGTGAAGGAGTATTCAGCGTCCTTGAAGCCAAGGGCACTTTTTAAAAAGAAAAGGCACAATTAATAATATGAAAATAAAGCTCATAGCAAAGAGACAGTATCCCGCGCTCAAAAGTCTTTACAAAGAATTTGAAATAAGTGACGACGCAAAAATATGCATCGCGGTAGGGGGCGATGGCACATTCATAGAAGCGGCGCGTAGTTTTGATGGGCCAATCTTGCCGATCAGAGGAGAAGAAAGCGGCAGCACTGGATATTATTCTGATATCGGTTTAAGCAAAATCGACACCATAATAAATAAATTGAAACGCAATGAATACACCATAGAAGAATTAAGCAAGAAAATAGAGATAAGATACAAAGACAAAACCTATTTCGCGGTAAACGAGGCGCTTTTAAGGAATATTGTAAAAGAAGTTTTCTTTAAAGTATACCAAGTAGAAAAAGATAAGAAAAAACTCCTTTATCCGTATCTTATCAGCGGGGACGGGGTTCTTATAACAGGGAACGTCGGTTCTACTGCGTATAACCGAAATGCACACGGGCCCATAATATTAAGCGAAAAGGTGGTATGTCTAAACTTTCTATTTACCGAAAGTCTTCTTTCGAATCCTCTCGTCCTTAATGCAGATTCTGAGATATGCGTAGAAGTCGTAAAAGGGCGCGGATCTCTAATGCAAGATGGGATATCGATAGCAGACATGAGCGCAGGCGAATCTTTCTACGTAAAACAATCAAAAGAAGCCGTTCAGATAATAAGACTAAACGGAATGAAAGAGGGTTTTTCGGATAAACTTGCAAGGATGATAAATAGTAAACTTATAACTGGCGTTACACAGAAATAAAAAACTTTTTGGAGCGATTTGTATTTCTACTTATTTTTAGAATATTTACAATACCGCGCCTTGCGTAAAGGTTTATATACTAGATAATTTCTTTACTAGTAAGTAATAAGTTATAAACGTGGGAGGTAAACATGACAGCAGATGCAAAAAAATCGGTTAAAGGTGGCGGCTTGGAGCAGAAACTCGGACCGGCAGCACCAAAACAAGAGATACTGCTGGAGGATATCTTAAACGCTACAAATTTTGCGGTGTATCATAATGCTGCAGCGATAGCTTTAAATTACAATAGGACCGGGGGCCACGAAAGTTTTAATCTAAATGCGGCCGGTAAAAATCTGTATCAAGTCCTTTCAGAGTTAGTCCAGGAAATACCAAATAAAGACGAAAGAATGGACATAGCATTGATGATGGATGCTTTGCAGAGACATATAACCAATGGTAGCCTGACAAAACAAGGTTTCGAAGATGCACTTAACCATGCAAAAGCATTTTTAGGTCCATATGCAAAAAAAATAAAGGGCGCTCTGAAAGAGGAGCACCACAGAGCGATGGGCGTAGGGCTTTTCTTAAATTCAGGCATGTACGGTATTGCATTAGGCGACCTGGTTTCGAAAGCGCCAGGCCTTGATTACCATACTTCCGGAGCAAGAGCCGCCGAACTTGGGACGATGCTAAAGGAGCTTAACGACAAAGTTAAGAGTAACGATGCATCAAATGTGGATACTTACTATGATAAGCTGACATCAAAAGGTGCCGTAGACAACTACGTGAAAGCCGGTAAAGGCAGCGAAGAAGATGCAAAGGCAATAATAGAAAGCGGGAAAAAGGCTTATCAGAGTCTTGTTGGTTCACTTAAAGACGACATGAAACATGAGCACCAAAAGTACATAACAAACTTGCTTGCCCAGACATACCAACGTGAAATACAAAAGGTAGATTACAATCATCTTAAAGGTTTAATGGACAAACTTGACCCAGCGACTTTTATGGCGTTAATACCACAGGCAAAAAGCCAGGGATACGAGGAATAAAATATCGCGCTCCCTAAAAAAGGGATATCCTCCCGCCTCGATGCAGGTTTGATTTTTGGCTTACATTGAGGCACTTTTTTAATTAAGAATTTAAGTTATATCCGGTACATTTTTTAGAGATTTGTAATACTCTACGGTCCTCTTTACGCCTTCTTCTATAGAGACTTTAGGTGTAAAGCCAAGCACTTTTTTCATTTTAGTGGTGTCGGCTTCGACTATGTCTACATAATTTTTTAATGGATTTGGCACGAACTCCATTTTTACTTCATTATCTAGATTTCTGTTGACTAGTTTTATCTCATCCATGAATGAATAAGATTTTCCATTGCCTATATTGAATACTCCGGTCACGTTCTTTTTAGAGCAGAGAATAGTTGCATCAACTACATCGTCTACGTGAACTAGATCTCTTCGCTGGGAGCCGTCGCCATAGATTCTTATCGGCTTTTTTAGTAATCCTTTCCAAATTATTTGAGAAACCACATTTGCATAGGATTTTTTGCTTTCTTCATGGTCACCATAAACGCTGAAGTATCTAAGTGCACAGTACTCAAAGCCGAACATCTGCTGGTATAGGTTAGAGAGTCTTTCCATCGGGTATCTCGCTTCTGTATAGAAGTCCGTAACAAAAGGAAGCATGTCTTCTCTGTGCGGCGGAGTATAGCCATTATATATAGAAGAACTGGAAGCAAAAACCAATTTTACTTTATTCTTTCTGCAATATTCTAGAACAGAAACAAAATCAGAAATAGCTTTTGCTACTAAAGTAGGATCGTCACGATACATCGGTGTCGAAGAATATATCCCATGATGGAAAACAGCGTCAAATTTTGGTAATGTTTGTATCTTAGAAGCGTCTCCTTTTACTAGAGTATACCTCTTTTCTACGTCTTTCAGGTTTTTTAAATTCCCAGTGTGGAAATTATCCAAAACAGTGACGTCCCAACCGTCATTTATTAAGCGTCTAACGATATGAGAGCCAATAAAACCGGCGCCGCCAGTAACCAGTGCTTTCATGTCTATGAGAGTTAATCTTGCTATAAATAATTATCTATAAAGTAAGTTATCTAAGTAAATAAGGTTCCAGGTCTTCCGCGTTTATTATAGGTTTTTCTACTTTTTCCATATCGTCTATCGCGATCCTTTGGCACGCCGTATTTATGAAAACGTCTATGTCTCTAAATTCATTAAGACGGTTGTAGTTTATTTCGTCGCCGACTATCGAATAAATCTTCGTCCCCTTTTCTTCCAAGGCTTTCTTCAATAATTTAACGCCATATGTCTGGCCAGCTTTTGTAGATTCCACGAACATTATCTTCTTAGCATTTAGTGCAAGGCCTACTCCCTGAAGTATTCTTTTTCTATATTTGTCCGCCACTTTCTGCTCTATTATCGTTACTGTCTCGCTTTCCGGGTCGGCATTTATTACGACCTTTCCAAATTTTACAGGTATGCCCAATACATGGAATACTCCTTGGGTAAAGGCCAAGGTCGCGTCGCAATCAGGGCAATCCGCCGCGTATACGTCACAACCAAGTATCTGACCGGGGTGCTTTGCCCTATAAAAAGATTGTTTTATTACAAATTCTTTTCCCGGCGTTCTTTCTTTGAAGTCCTGCATCTGATCAAGATACTGTATGGAACCAACCAGGTTTATCTTCTTGTACGGTGCTATCTTATCCTGTATATCTTTGACGAACTTAGCGCTCATTTTTCCCTTGTATCTCGCTTCTACAAACATCATTTCCACATTAAGTTATTGATTGTAAACATAACATATAAATACTAATCGAAAGTTAGTTAATCCTATGGAAACCAAGGTCGTCGTAAGCGATCCAAAAACCGGAAAATCTTATAATAAGTCTCTGTCGGCAGACGAAGCGCTTTCATTATCTAGTAAGCGGTTAGGCGAAGAGATAGACCTGTCATTTATGGGTCTTGATGGCTACAGTGCCGTAATGAGCGGAGGCAGCTACATGACCGGGACACCGATGCGAAAGGAAATCGAAGGCATAGGGCTCAAAAAGATACTCATTGAAAAAGGCGTAGGAAATAAACAAGGTATAAGACGAAGAAAAAGCGTTGCAGGAAATACCGTTAGCCAATTCACTTCACAGGTGAACCTGAAGATAACCAAATACGGCCCGAGAGCACTGGATGAAGTACTAGGAACGAAGAAAGAATAATGGTCGAAGATATTATAATAGATGTTGTCGGAAGTTTCGCAGACGGTAAAACAACTCTTGTCAGGGCTTTGGCAAATGAATCTACTTTAAGACACAGTGAGGAAAGAAAGCGCGGGATAACAATACGTCTTGGCTATGCTCATTTTTTTATATGCAAGTGTAATAAGTGCGGAGCGTTCAGCCGCAATGAAAAATGTGAAACTTGCGGGCAAAAAGCGACCCCCCATTTTAGAGTTTCGATAATAGATTCGCCCGGCCACAGGACATTGATGACGATAATGTTGGGCGGGGCGTCGTTAGTTAGCGGAGCGGTTCTGGTAATAGCTGCGAATCAAAAGTGCCCACAGCCACAAACCGAGGAACACCTAGAAGCAATAAAAATAATAGGCGTAAAAAACTTAGTCGTTGCTCAGACAAAAGTAGACTTGGTAGGCGCGGAAAGAGCTAGGCAGAACTACAAGGAAATAAAAGAATTTCTTTCGAAAAACGGATTTAACGACATGAAGATAATACCCGTATTCTCGATAAATGACATTAATATAATAGAACTTATTCAGGAAATAGGAAAGTTCACCGTAGATGAAGAAAAAAGCAACGAGAAACCGGAAATGCTCGTGGTAAGAAGTTTCGACGTAAACAAACCCGGTACAGAAATATCAAAATTAAGCGGTGGAGTGTTGGGCGGAGGCCTTAAGGAAGGCGAGCTAGGGGTTGGTGATAAAGTCACGATCTACCCAGGCATTTTTATAAAAAACTCTTGGAAACCCGTAAACACGGAGATAATACAGATACAAAGCGAGTTCGGGCAAGAGCAGAAGGCAGGTCCTGGTTTGACTATAGGCGTAAAAACAAAATTGGATCCTTCGCTTAGCAGACGAGACAGTCTTGCCGGCAGTTTGGTTACTTCAAATGAGGCACCGCCGAATTTTAAGAACAAGATAGCAATAACATACTCTCCGCTAGCTGAAAAGGAGAAAAACGTTTTCAAAAAGCAGCTGCAGAAAAATGAGGTTGTGTTGTTAAACGTCCTAGCAGCAAAAGTTCTTGGCACGGTTTCATCGGTTTCGAACGATAAAGTAGGAATAACATTGAACAATTCTTATCTGCCATATTACACTGGCGACAAGGCGATAATCTCCAGGAAGGTAGAAAACGTTTGGGTTCTTGCAGGCTCAGGAACTATCTATGACTAAAGTCCTTGTAGACACAAATTCACTGATATATTTTTTTGATAATAAAACGGACTTATACTCTGAATTCGATAAATCTTTCTCAGACTCATTTTCATTTTATATTATATCACCTTGCGTTGGAGAGCTGAAAAAGCTAGGAAGAAATGACGTGATTAAGTGGCTTGGTCTTTATAGAATAAACGTCTTGAGGACCGAGAACAGTGGCAAAGTAGACGATAATATATTAGATACGGCTAAAAAAGAAAACTTAGCCATAATCTCGAGCGATAGGGAACTTTTGGGTCGGGCTAAATCTGCTGGCATAAAAGTATTTAAAATTGGGGGCAGGGGGGTAAGCACAGCCTAAAAAATTTTGTCATAAATTTGCAAAAGTCAACAGAGCATCAAAAAAGATTTAAATATTCGCAACAGCAATCAGTACCGAATGGAAAACGATTTTGTATTTGTAGGTCAAAAGCCTATAATGTCTTATGTTTTAGCCGTACTTACACACGTTAATTCGGGCCATGACCATGTTTTCATAAAGGCGAGGGGCTCGATGATATCGAAAGCGGTTGACATATCCCAGATAATAAAGAGAAAGTTCTCAAAAGACCTTAAACTTGGTAATGTAGAGATAGGCACCGAAGAACTTGCGGGAGAGGACAATAAAAAAAGAAATGTTTCTTTTATATCGATAGAGCTAAAGAGATAGATTATGATAAGTAACAATGATTTCGTTTTAATAAACTTCGTAGGCAGAATTAAATCTTCTGGCAGAATCTTCGATCTAACAGATAAAGATGTCGCGAATAAGGAAGGAATAAAGCAAGAGGGAATAAACTTCGGGCCAGTTTTGGTTATACCGGATTCAAATTATGTATTGAAGGCGGTCGGGCAGTCTCTTTTAAACAAGAACATAGGCGACAAATATACGTTAGAAGTTAAAGCTGAAGACGCATTCGGAAAATTCGATCCGAAGCTTGTAAAGACGTTTGGACTAGGCACCTTTAGGGAAAGCGGAGTCAGCCCTTCGGTTGGTGACGTCCTTATGCTTGACAATAAGCTCGCCACGGTATTGTCTGTAAGCGGCGGCCGAGTAATGGTAAGCTTCAATAATCCTTTAGCTGGGAAAGACCTAGTTTATGAGATAGAGATCGTGAAGATAATCCAAGACTTAAAGGAAAGATGTGCGGCCATATTTGGGCATTATGTCGGTAAAAATCCGGAATCTGTAGCTGTAGAGGAAAATAAGGTTACTTTGCGTTCTAAAGATGAACTTAAGCAATACACGACGGATGCGATAGTATCTGACATAAACAAATACATCAGCAAAGATTACAAAGTTGAAATAGCAAGGGCTTAATCAAATTTACGTTAAATATTTATATATTGCCGAAAACAACTAATTAAAGCGAAAATAAATAGAATATGGATATGTTAAACACAAATTTATCCGGGCAGGGTGTAAAAAGCCCAAATTTTGATTCTAGCAGGACAAAAGAATTCGATAAAAGTCTAGAAGAGATGATAACTTCCAGGAGGACAAGCATAAAGGTCGTGGGAGTAGGCGGTTCTGGGAATAATACTTTAAGCAGGATGTTTGAAATAGGTATAAAAGGCGCTGAACTAATCGCTGTAAACACAGATGGTGCAGATCTACTTTGCACTCCGGCGGATAAAAAGATACTCATAGGTAGAGAAATGACAAGGGGCTTAGGGGCCGGTGCAGACCCGGCAGTAGGCGAAGCAGCAGCGAAAGAACAAGAACAGGAATTAAAAGAGGCTCTTCAGGGCGCAGACATGGTTTTTATATGCTGCGGCATGGGGGGCGGCACAGGTACCGGTGCAGCGCCGGTAGTCGCACAAGTAGCTAAGAAATTAAATGCTCTTACGATAGCAGTCGTCACAGTGCCGTTTAAGGCTGAAGGCAGAAGAAGGATGAACCAGGCACTTAATGGCATAGAGAAATTAAAAGCATCTGTAGATACCTTGATAACCGTTCCGAATGAGAAGCTATTGGCGATAGCGCCAGGACTGCCATTGCCAATCGCACTAAAGATAGCAGACGATGTCTTGACAAACGCAGTGAAGGGAATAACCGAGCTTATAACCAAGCCGGGTCTTATAAACGTGGATTTCGCCGATGTAAAAAGAATAATGATAAACGGTGGCGTCGCCCTGATAGGTACAGGCGAAAGCGATGCCAAGGACAAAAAGTTAGAAAGTGTAGTTGACAAGATACTAAATAATCCATTGATTGATGTCGATGTCTCTGGTGCCAGAGGTATGCTTATAGATATCAGCGGGGGTCCTTCGCTGACTCTGGAAGAAGCGAACAAAGTCGTAGAACTTATAAACAAGAAATTACCTGAAGACATAAATATAATACTGGGCGCGCACATTTTCCCAGACTTAAAGAATACGATAAAAGTTCTTGCAATAATAACAGGAGTAAGTTCTAGGCAGATAACCGGAAAATCCATATCAGAAGAGAAAGACGCCAAAGATCGCAGGGAAGTAGAAGAAGAGCTGGGAATAACGTTCTTGAGTTAGTAAGATATGGATGAAAAGAAAAGCTTGGCAGATGCGAATAAGTCAGACGATTCTAATCCAGAAGATAAGGCCGAGCAGGCCATTGAAAATGAAAACGATAGGCTGAAAAAGGAAATAAAGCAACTCAAAGCAGAAGCGTCGAAAACCGGTTCAACTGACGATAATGGGCTAAAAAAGATAGGATCAGAAACAGAGCATGCGGAAAAAAGAATAGAAAAAGAGATCGAAAGTGAGAATTCAAGACTAAGGAAAGAACTTGAAGAGCAAAAGAGACAGCAGGAGCAGGAGCGATTAGAAAAATTAAAAGCCGAAAGTTTAAAGCTAGAAAAAATAAAGGAACAAGTAATACAAGAAAAAAGTGAGGCCCATGTCGCGCCGCAGAAGCAGAAGAAAGGGAGCAAATTCGCAAAATTAATAACAAAATTAAAAGCATTTAGATTTGGCGGCATTAAAAGCAAGCTGGATCATTATTGGTTTGAATATTCGCGCGTGCTTCACTTGGCAAGAAAACCTACAAGGAAAGAATATAGAGAACTTGCGATAATGGTCATCGTCGGTACATTAATAATAGGCGGCATAGGTTTTGTTGTTCAACTTATAATACAATCCGTTTGATTCTTATCATATAAAATGGAAATAAAGTGGATTCCGACCAAAAACTTATTAGAGCACGAAGAAGTCGATCCAGAAGAGGTAAATAAGATACACAGGACGCTTCAAAAGAATAAATTCACACCCATAGTTGTCACAAAAATACCAGACAAAGATAGATATGTAATCTTAGATGGTCACCACAGATTCAACGCTCTAAAGAAAAACTCGGCGGAGTCCGTGCCGTGCATCGTTGTCGATTATAAAAGCGTCAAGCTTGACCACTGGAGAGAAGAGTACAAGGCGGTAACAAAGGACGATGTAATAAGCTCGGCTTTATCCGGCAAGAAATTTCCTAGAAAGACCACCAAGCATAAGTTCGACTTTAATCAAGAAGATTACGGTCTAGACATAAAATGATTATTTTGTAATTTTTATTGAGCCATGTGGAGAATAATCCCCGACTTTTAGAAATTCAGTTATTCCCAACCAGTCTAGGTCCATTAAGACATTATTAGAACAATTCATTTGAAACTCGACTAAATTTCCAGACAGTTCTTCTAGCCTGCCGCCTTTCATCCTAAAAGCATGGCTATAATCGAAATTGTCTATCTTTCTATGCCAGTCTTTATCGGGCCCTATTAACCCGTATCTCCTCAAAAACGTCCCAAGAATACCAGTGTTCTCCATGCTATTGTAGAGCACCTTGCCACTATAGTTTACTCGTAAGTATCCATTATACCGTGCTTTAAGAGGCTCTTTTGAAATTACGAAAGCGTCGCCGGCAAAAAGTGACCCGAGTGCCTCTTCTAGAGGCCCTAGTTTCTTAGTGAAACTTCCCACAAATATCACGTCGCCTTCGCTGGGATAACCCGCGTGCTTGACAAGTTTATTTAGATATGGGCAATTTTCCATCTTTATTGTGCGCAGAGCCACGATTTATATTTTAATCACAGCCTGGGGCTCTGTAGAAATCCTATGATAACAATATAAGCAAGCTGTATGAATCGCTGGATGTCGTAGACTACGTCGATTACCTTCATCTCCTTCAGCTTGCTCAAATGCAGCTTGCTGCTCAAGGTGGAGCCAAACTTCCTCTTCTCCACGGAGTTGACAGTCTCCACAAGGCTTCGTTTATGGTATTCCAACAACGGGAAGTCCGTCTTCATCAGCTTCCTCCATCTGCCTTTCGTTTTCCATATGGGAACGTCTTCATTCCTTGCAGGAATGATCGATTCTGCGTGGAGCCTCTCCCTAGAAAACCCATGCGGCTTTCTTCATGAGCAAGAAAAAAATCAAGTAGCCAACCGATTAAGATATTAAAATTGACTCCACGATTCTAAAACGTGTAGTAACCAAGATTCTTTAGGTTTCTCCTCTTGCCATCCGGACTTCTACAGGTAAGCTTTGATGGACCTGGCATTTTATGCTACGCAATCTATCAAAAATGATATATTTATATACATAAAATGCGTGCATGTTACATGAAAGTGGAAGATTTGATTGCGATGCTTCAAAATGCACGAATGGCCGTGTTCACCTCAAAAGACATAGAGAGATTGACAGGAAAAAGCATAACCTACACCTCACTGTACGTATCCCGGCTTGTAGCAAGACATAAACTCATAAAAATAGAAAAAGGGAAGTACTGCCAGCTCAATGCTAACATATATGAAATAGCCTCCAATATCGTTTTTCCATCTTATATCAGCCTTTTTGCGGCTTTTAGCCTCTATGGTCTGACCACGCAAGGATCGATAATGACGATCGATGTGCTTACCACAAAACGCCATAAGAAAATAAGTTTCGGCAGCTATGCCATAAGATTCGTAACGATCGACAGGAAAAGACTGTTTGGTTTCCAGCGCATGCAGAATACGATGATAATGGCGGCGCTTCCAGAGAAAGCGATAGTCGATGCGGTGTATTTCAACGATCCGAACGAAGCCTATATATTCGAGGCGCTTGAAAACGGCTTAAAAAAGAAAATATTGAAAGCCGATAGGCTAAGAGATTTCTCGGAAAAAATGCTTTCTAGAAAGACCAAGGACAGGATAGATTTCCTCCTCGCAGAAGCGGGAGTGAACGGGTGAATTATGTATTCGCTTGATGAAATGCGGACCTACGCCAAGAGACTAGGATTCAGGGAGGCGTACATGGCCGAGAAGGATTATCTGCAAGAACTGTTACTGAGAGCGCTTTTCTCAGAAATCCCAGAAAATGGGCTCGTATTTAGGGGAGGGACTGCGCTTGCCAAAATATACGGGTCGGGAAGGTTTTCGGACGATCTTGATTTCGTGATGAACGGACTTAAAGAGAGCAAGCTGCTAAGGAAGGTAGAAAACGCGATCAGGTCCATCAACGATCTATATGAAACGACCTTCATCGGACCGGAAACATACAAAGATATGATTGGCTACGAGATAAAGATAGCTGGGCCCCTTTTCGCATCGTCTAAACATGAAGCCAGCAGACAGACGGTTTCCATCGATATAAACACGTATGAAAAGGTCATCCTAGCGCCGGCGACCATAATAAGGACACCGATCTATAACGATATCCCGCCGTATTCTCTTAGCGTAAAACAGCTGGAAGAGCTGCTTATGGATAAGGTAGCGGCCCTTGTGGAACGGAAGAGGCTGCCTGCGAGGGACTTATATGATATTTGGGCGATAGTGGCAAAAAACCAAAATAATCTGGACGCATCTAAAATCAAAACAGCGTACGATGCTTATTGTAAAAACAAGGGGAAGATAAATCCCGCTGCACTCTTTTCTAGGATAGACGCGCTAAGCACGGTATGGAAAAAAGAAATCGGCTCGCTTATAAATTTACCGATAGATTTCGATGATGTTTCTAGCAAAGTGAAATCGCAGTTGAAAGATATTTTTAACTTATAGGGGCGCCGATTCATTGAGAATCACGCCTGTTTCTGGTGCTCGAAGTTACATAATTACAATAATCAACCTTTTTTTATGCCAATAAGGTTTTATCTTAAAAGTTTGCATACCTTATTCTTTAGCGTGTTGTCAGTTCTTTTCAAGTAGATATCAAACTTTTTCTTATCTAAAATTTTTATAATTTCTTTTAAGATATCATCCGGTAAGTAGAGTCTAAAATATAGGAAGCCTATCAGTGTTTTTTCTAGATCAGAAACTGGCAAAGGGGCGTTTCCCGCGGTTCGAACATCGGCTGTAGCAAGATATTATGGCAAAGCACTTTCGACAGGACCTTGTTTACTACAAAGCTCTCTAAGCTTGAGATTATTAATAACGATCTCTGCATGATAAACAGTCATTAATTTAACGCCCCATCGAAAATTTGTTTAAATCGGCATTTAGGATAATGTGATATTGTAAATGGTTCCGGCCTTTAAAGTGAGAATTGCCTTATACTGCGTCCTTCCCGGCGGATAAACCGTAATAAGATAATTGCCAGGGAGAAGAAAGTCCTTGAAACGTGATGCAAATATCGAGATAGGAGAATCGTTTATGTCGACTGTATAGTTGCTATTAGGGGCAATGCCTTCGATCGTGGCTGGGAGGGAGCCAAGTGCAAAGTTTGGAAACTCCATGATACCCCCGCCCCACGTAGAAATGTACAGATTGCCCGAGACAAAAGCAAGTCCGGTCATGTCTCCAGCATGAATATTATAACTTATCGGGATCCAGGTGTCGCCGCCATCCTTTGACAGATAGATGCCGTGATCTGTAGTGGTGATGATCGGGTAGCCGCTCTCATCGAGGACGAAAACGGATATAGTATTCCATGGATCTGCATTGTATCTTGGTGCTAATGTACTGTTTAGTAGCCTGAACGTATGACCCGAGTCGGTGCTAACATATAAAATCCCGGATGAAAAATAACTGCTTGATGCAAAGACCTCTGATGTATTGCCGGGGTCTATGGCGATCGATGTGATAAAACCGTATATACCGTTAGACTTGTACCAAGCGCCATCAGAGTAATACATTATCCCGTCAGGAGTACCTACAAGCGTCGTAGTGTTGCTTACGAATCCGAAGGAGGTGACGTTTCCGGGTGAACCACTCAACAAACTCCACGTTTTACCAAAGTCATAGCTGATAAGCACACCTTTTGCACTTCCAGCATAAACTTCCGATTTAGCAAATGGGTTTGTTGCAATTATACCGTTCGGCATCAAATAGTTTGATGGGCCACTTTCATTAATGAATACAAAATCGTATGCTGAGTCGTCTGAAACTTGCAGCAAACGGTAAGCACCGGAGTATTGCATGCCATAGACCCACGAACTGTTATAAGGGTTTACATAAACGACTGTGCCTTCATTGTCTAGAGGTATCGGGGGCTCGTTGCCGCCAACCCAGGTGCCACCGCCGTTGTGTGTTATAAACGCGCTGTAGTCCTGCATATCAAGTAAAATCAGATTCCCGTCGTTGCTGACGCTGAGGCCCTCACTCAAAACATCCGAAATGTTATTGTTCAAAGATGTCCATTTCAGTCCGCCGTCATAAGAGCGGTATATGCCTTGATCACAGCCTAACCATAGGAGACTGTCATTTAATGGATCAACGACTATGGCTCTGTTATCAGTACCTTGCGGTCCCGCCACGAACGTGGCACCCCCGTCGGTCGAGCGAGCTTCATATCCTCCACCAGCGACCCATAATTTGCTGTTATTTGCAGGATCAAATGTGACTTCGAATATCCCAATATTACCATTAGGTATTTCATTCGTATAAGGTAGATTTGTGACAGGTTCAAAGGTGTAGCCGCCATCGGTAGACCTGTATAGAGCATAATTAATGCCTGCCTTAGGACCTATCGCTACATACACTATGTCTGGATTTTGTGGCGAAGCACGGACCGACCAGAGATTGTCCGATATGTTAGAAAAGTTATAAATCTCGTGCCATGTTTGCCCGAGATCTGTGGACTTCATCAATACTTCGCTGGAAGAAGTACTAGTTTGCAACGAATAAATGTCTCCATGCGACACCGATATCGATGTCACCCATTCAGCATTATAAACTACGCTCCAATTAAGACCAAAATCATTGCTCTTTATGACACCCCCCTTGCTAGCAGCGAAGACCGTCCCGTTTACCATTGTCAGGCTGGTGACTCCATGAAGTCCAGAAACTTCATACCAGTATCCTCCACCATCATCGGTCCTATAGACGCCATCCCATAAGGCGACTATCAGCTGGTTAGGATCTGACTGGTTCATCAGGATGGAATCGCCTATCGAGAACGGTAGACCAAAGTCGACTGGTTCCCAAGTCAATCCACCATCAGTCGTCTTGTAAACCCCTCCAGCGCTAGTCGGACCTGCGTAGCCAGGTCCCACTCCAAGCTCAATGTAGATTATTTTAGGGTCCCTGTAATAAACCGCTATGCCGTCTCCTACATGGCCGGAAGCGATTTGCGTCGGAGAAGTGGATACGTTTTGAGGATTCAGAAAATCAGTCGGTCCTACAGTCTTCCAAGGATAAGCATAGTTCGGAGAGCCAGGTATGGAATAGTTTCCAACGATAAGAAGCGATACTGAACCATTTTTGCCGGTGGCAGTTTCGTTTTTGTTCGATGCCGGTGTTGCTACAATATGGGTCTGCTGGATTATGCTATATACAATGACTGCAACCACTATTACTGCGATTATTATCGCAATAACTTGAAACTGACCCTTATTACTAAACATACGACAATGTAAATAAATCATATTAATGACTTTTAAGCTTTTAACGTAGAAGCTACGCTTGTGCATAAGTCCCTTAAATAAGCCCAGGTCTGTCTGACTCGTTTGGATCTTCTCTTTGCTGGCGCTTCAGACGATCAGCTGATTGTAAAGCATCGCCTTCAGCTTGACCTCGTTCTGCACAGACTTCCACCTTCTAGAGCATACGTGCTCCCCGAACCTCCGCTTAAAGGCGGAGAAGAAGGATTTGACCAGCCATCTTCTGCCGTATCCGACCTTTTCCTTCCATTTCTGCTGCCAGTACCGCATTACTTGGCACTGTTCCCAAATACGGTTGGTATATAAAGCCAAATAAAAAGAGAGCGAAGCCCTCTCGACCCATCGTTCCCACCGTCCAAACCAATCATCGTCTTCGTGATACCTTACAAGCCCCGCTTCTTCAGCGGGGGTCCTACCGAGGGAAGAATGCGGCCTTATGAAGTCATAGTAGAACGTCCACAATCTTACGAACAAGTCTCCAGTGGCGAGCTTCTTGAAGCCGCGAAGCTCGTGAGTATCAGCACGATAGGGATTGTCCCGTCTTTCCATGGGATCATTGTCCTTCTTGTCCTCAAAGGAAGCACAACGGTGATAATGATCGTGGTAGTACCACGATCCCCTGACTTCCCTTATGACGGAGCCGTATCCAAAGGCTCCGTCTGTGGTGATGTTTATGGCAGGCGGAGACTCTTTCATCAGCAGTCTGGCGTTCTTCTTCGTCCTGTCGGAAGCGAGAAAAGCCGTGGCAAACCTGCTCTCCCTGCAGATGGAAGCCCATATGTAAAAGGACTTTCCGCGCATCTTTATGAACATCTCGTCCATGTGAAGCCTTTCCGTCCTGAAAGGCTTGATGTCCTTTGCATATCCTATGATCATCTTTCCGTATTCCACGAACCATCTGAACACGGAATTTGTGGACACGGAAAGGAACTTTGCAGCTTCCCTAAGCGACGATCCTATCAGATGGAGGTGGATACTGCCGATCATGGTGCGTTTCGCATGGTGTTTCCACCTGAAACCGACATTTTCCACGAACGTCTTACCGCAGGACATACAGCGATATCGCTGTATGTTTCCCCTGGTCTTCGTCTTTCTAAAACCATTTAAATACACACTGCTGCTTTTACAATAATTACATCGGTTTTCCATTTTTGCCTCAAATAAAGATGGCAGCCGATGTAATTAAGATTCACCAACCGTATTTGGTAACAGTGCCCATTACTTCGCGTTCGTTGAAGAGCGTGGTGCCGTCCGTGGCGGGAGGGTGCTTCCTCTCAAGATGGCCGTGGAGAAACAAGCCGTAGCCACAGTTCCAGATTTACCTAGTTGCTCTACAGAAGACAAGACTGGGGTTAAAGAAAAACGTAAAAAAGGCCATACAAGCATATCTGTTGGCATAGTCGAGTTAATGATGGGCCCATTCTTTTTCTTTATTAGATCGGATAATCATAAAAAGCGAGTCTTTTTATACTGTGTATGATAAAAGATACGTATGTATAATAAATTAAACATAACGGAGAACCACCTGCAAGCGCTTTCTCTGTTTACAAATGGTTTTGACAATGAGTTTTATATAAGGGAGGCACAAAGGGCACTCAAAATAAGCCCAAGGACGTCTCAGACTATACTCGCCGACCTCGAAAACAGGGGGATACTGACCTCTAAGAAACGGGGGAAGATAATCTCTTATCGTTTAAAAAAGAGTGATACTAGTCGGCGCTATACGGCATTCTGTGAGGAATACAAGTGTATAAGTTTTCTCAACGGAAACGCTCTGATAACCGAAATAATAGAAAAAATAAGCAGGCATGTCAATGGGATGGGGGTCATATTCGGAAGCTATGCGAAGGGCCTTGCCAGAAAAGACTCCGACTTGGACGTATTTGTCGCAGGTGCATGCGATCGTGAACAAATAGACATTGCATCCCAAACCTATGGCGTAGACATAAGTATAAAATGTTATCCGTTGAAAAACTTTAGAAAAGCTTTACGCAATGACGTCTTAGTCAAAGAAGTGCTAAAATCCCACGTAGTCTTTTTAAATCCCGAGCAATTTGTAAAGGAGGTGTTCGGACGTGGATAAGGTAAAGTGGTGCGCAGGAAAGAAAGACGGATCGCGTCTTATAGCACCTAATCCTGAGCTATCGGAAGCGTATCTCAGAAAGGCCGAAGAGGCACTAGAGTCGATAAGCTTGAACACCGTAAGAGATTGGAAGATCTCTACAGCCTATTACTCCCTTTATTTTTCCTTATATTCGTTGTTTATGAAATCGGGAATAAGATGCGAGATCCATTCCTGCACGATAGAATTCGCGAAACGTTTCCTTACCGATTATTTCGACAAAGAAGATATACGGTTCCTTGAATCGTCCCTAAAAGCGAGGATAGACTCCCAATACTACATAGATAGGACCGTGCCTGATGCACAGTATGAAAAGATGATAAAGGATGCACCGGATTTTCTGGTAAAATGCAAATCGATTTTAATCAAGTTGAACGAAAAGAAAGTAAACGAAATAAGGGGCGCGGTTCAGGATGCAATCGGTGCCGAACCGTAAAATTCTGGAAAGGCTTTATGTCTATATATTTGATAAGCGATACTCATTTCGGGCACGAGAACATAATAAAATATTGCAACAGGCCGTTTAAAGACGCAGAAGAAATGAACGAAGTGGTCATAAATAACATAAATCGGCTCGTTAACCAGCAGGACGACTTATACATCTTAGGTGATTTCGCGCTTGTAAAGGACATTGAAAAACTGACTTCGCTGATAAAACGGATAAACGGAAAACTGCATTTTATAAGGGGAAATCACGACAGACGGCTGGACAAAATAGCGAAAGTCAGCGATTATGAGATATTAGAACGCGATAGATACCGTTTTCTATTGGTCCACAGACCTTATGCTGTTAGGGATCTAAACCTAAGGGAAATACACAGCGTTTCGAAATTTCCCCGAGAATGGAACGGCTGGATAATACACGGCCACGAACACAACAATGATCTTTCGACCTATCCGTTCATTAATGGGGATGCTAAGACGATAAATGTAAGCGTGGAATTGACCGATTATAAACCGGTTTCATTGGAATGGATTCTATCATTGGGTTTAGAAGGGATAAAAATATTAGAAACTACATCTGGCGTTGCCATAAGGATTTGAATGTCGAACTGGAGGAGTTATAGGAGAAAACGCGTTTGGAATTCCATAAAACTCGATGCCAAGCTCATTAGTTCGGCAAGATGTCTGTGGATATTCGATTTCTGTTGGGGGGGGTGCCATGTAAACTTATATAATAGGTTCCAATTCCATCTCATACATTAAAATATTATACATTTACGTTCTCTTCGGCTGTCAGGATTTTGTAAGACCCGTCTATGGTCTTCTCTGCCTTTTCGGGTAGGATATTACTAGTTGATTTCCGATGGAAAAATCCGGCAGCGTTGGACGTTACACTAGTTCTCAAAAAATGTAAACGTTGAATAAAGTGAGGCACTGAATATGGTTTTATAAAAAGATTTGATTTTATAAAAGTTATAATTTTAATTGGATTATAATATCTACGGCCTTTTATTTATCCTACTAATAGGATTTATCCTACTTTTCTTTTCTAAAGGTTTTTATTAGTTTTTAATTTTAAATAATATCAAGCGCGATATAGCTTGACAAAATAATAAAAATTATAGCACGTTGTCGTTATTTTTATATCATTATATTCGATATGTTAATTAGTAATAAAATATTAATTTAAATATCTATAAAATATCAGTCGTTTATATGCAATAAAATTGATTAAAAAGTAATTATATAGATGTCATTTATATTAATATATAAGTAAAATCTTCGCTTTTTTAAAATACAACTCTATTTTTTTTATACAATATATACAGTTACCAATACATATTTAATCTTAACTCTCATT
Source organism: Nanobdellota archaeon (assembly GCA_021818905.1). GTDB lineage: Archaea > Nanobdellota > Nanobdellia > Parvarchaeales > Parvarchaeaceae > Parvarchaeum. Next base: position 11,708 of record JAKASS010000007.1, on the reverse strand, counting down.
AAGACAGATACGGAGAATAAAATTATGTGGGAAACTTTAGCAGATGATGAAAAAATAAATAAAGCAAAAGAGGTGTTGATATCTAACGGTATAAATGTTGAGATCGCTGAAGATAAAAGTGCTGCAATAAAAATACTCAAAAAAATTATTCCTGAAGGTTCTGAAGTAATGACCGCTAGTTCTACGACCTTAGCTCAAATAGGTTTTCTTGACATGCTTAAAACTGGAAAAAACGGATGGCGAGATAAAAAACAACTTGTATTAAACGAACCAGACGCAGCTAAGAGAGCAGAACTAAGAAAGCATTCAGTAATCACTAAATATTTTTTGGGAAGCGTACATGCCGTGACAGAAGATGGCAAATTACTAACTGCTAGCGCAAGTGGCAGCCAATTAGGGGCTTATGCGTTTACCGCTGATAATCTTATCCTTGTAGTCGGTACACAGAAAATAGTCAAGGACCTGGACGATGGCTTTAAAAGAATAAAAGACGAGTCCCTTCGTTTAGAGGATAAAAGGATGAAAGATGCCGGGTACAAAGGCAGTTTTATAGGAGAAATATTAATAATGGAAAGGATCATGCCCGAGGCAAGAAAGGTGACCGTTATATTCATAAAAGAGAAACTTGGATTTTGATATTACAAAAGTATAAATACATGTAAACACATAATGTATACATGAAGAGCGAAGTGCTTTCTGTAAGAGTAAGTAAAGAGTTTAAAGAAGAAGCCGTAAAAAGAGGCATAGACATACGAAAATTGATCGAGAAGACTCTTGAAGAAGAGCTTAAAAAGGTTAAAGAAAATGAGCTAGAATCTGCTATAAAATGGATTAGAGAAAACAATACGGGGGTGAGCGTAGAAGAATGGGTGAAAGCCGTAAGGAAAACACGGGACACAATGTAATTGATACTTCCGCACTTTATCCTCTGATTTTGAAGTATCCAGAGCTTCTTGGTAAACACATAGAAAATTTTATTATTTTAGACCTGACAAGATACGAACTCGGAAATGTGATAAGATTCGATAAAGAGATCAAGGACCCGACATCAAATTTTGAAATGTTTAGCGTAGTCTTAAACAATCTAAGAATATACACCATAGCGAACTTTCCTGCGATCGGCAAGCTTTCGTTGTCAAATAAGATAACTTTTTATGATGCAGCATATATAGAAGCAGCAATTGAGTTGGGCGTAAAGCTTATCACCCAAGATAAGGAGCTACTTAGCAAGTTTAAAGAGAACGCAATAACAATAGACGAGTTCAAGAAAATCGTAGATTTTGGCCTTCAATGATGTCGTTTGAGAGGTAGGGCTCTGTAGAAATCCTGTGATAATAATATAAGCAAGCTGTATGCATCGCCGGATGTCGTAGACCACGTCGATTGCCTTCACCCCCTTCAGCTTGTCCAGATGCAGCCTACTGCCCTTACTAAAAACTGCTAAAAAGGTCCAAAAATAGGGGTCTTTTACCCTCTTTAAGACTATCTGATACGTCTATAAGCACCTCTGTGCCCACTATCTAATGGAGTATCAGACCCCCATATAAGTTAGAAAAGGCCCTCAAATAGGATTAAGTTGGCCTTTCATCCCCATCATTCGTCGCAAACCCGTTATATAGGGTACTCTGTAAAATGGCGAGTGAAACCCCCATCCTTTCTCCCAAAAGGATAATTAATTAGAAGTGGCTAAATCAATCTCGCGGCTCACTTTAATATTAGAGTTAGTTTATCATTTTTCCAGTCATAAAAATAAACTTCTACTGTACTAGTATTTTCATCAACAAGCCAGCGTTTAAAATCTTCGACGTACTTTCTTGCCATATCCTCGTTGTTATTGTTATTACCAAAAACTAAAAACTTACGCCATTCTGGCCCCAGTTTTTGCATCAAGAAAGCGTATTCATTCGCAGTTGATCTTTTGGCAGACGGAATGTTACCACCACTAGTATTTGTATAAAATTTAGCATCGCCTACAATTTTATTGGGCGTATTCTCCATATCAAACTTCTTAGATTTGCCGTTTATTGAGATTCCTTCAAATGAGGGTGTTAGATCGGATTTAAATTCTTTACTCATTCTCGCCCTAGCCACCTTTTCAAAAGTTTTCCAATCCATATTAGTAATTATCAGATTTTACTTTTAACTCTTTAGCTGTCAAAATGAGAGTTGCCCTCTTTATGTCTTCCAGTGGCTTTTATCCCAGCGCATGAAAGGAACTTCTTTGACCCAATTTGCTCCAATTTTCTTGTAAAATTTGATTGCCGATTTATTCTTTAGCCACACTCCAAAATAGATATCTATGCCGCCAATTTTCTTGCATTCGACTGCGACGGCTTTCATCAAACGCGAGCCCACACCGAGTCCACGTACGCCGTCTGTTACGAAGAGATCTATTATGTATAGCACGCGACCATGCATTTCGTCTGGGTCATAACCAACATGATAGAGAATATATCCAATCGCACTGTTTCCCCGTCTGGCAATAAATCCCTGGAATGCTCTGTTTTTACCGAAGCCGTCCTTAAGTATTCGGTTTGCATGATTTTTGGTTGAGAAAGGTTTTCTGCGATGTTTAGAAAGTCGTTCTAAGTATTCATCAAATTCCTTTTCAAGCCATACAATGTCATTAACGTCTGTCCTTTTTATAGGTCTAATATAGATTTTGGTATATTCTGCCATGTTTGGTTTATGTCAGATTTAACTTTTAACTCTTTAGCTGTCAAAATGGTAGTAAAAACCTGTCTCTTCTCCTAAAAGGATAATCCTTCAGCTTATTATATTCCTCATGGTTTCAACAAATTCTTTTGCATTGCTTAACAGAGCAGCCGCTACTTTCTTATCTGGTTCTGTAAGCACACTGTATGCGCTTTTTTGCCTTGCATCAAATGCCTGACTGAAATACTCTGAGAACTTACCATCGATTTTCTTAGTTTTTATGTAATAAAGATTAAACATAGAAATAAGACCGCTATGGGTCTTTGGTAGTTTTATACCCGCCTTTAGAAGCGCGGCACTTGCAGAATACACCATAGAGTAGTACGCTGAATTTATGGCCGGCCGTACCATGTCTTCTTTCAGATTTGAATAAGCATATCCAAGCGTCCTATCGGCGAGGTCCAGATAGCTCTCGAGCAGATTTTTAGAGGACCTTCTTTCCATACAGCCTGACTGCATCGCTTTTTACATTAGATATGAAAGGGGTGTTTAGTTTCTTCTCCTGCGCTAATGTTTTTGGTGTTATGGTGAACAGCGATATAATAAACTTGAAATCGGCTAGCTGTTCGAATGTGGTTTTAATGTGGTATAATTTTCTTAAAAATCCTATGTTATCCGCGTATTTAGTGACGATCATAAGGTCTATATCGCTGTTTTTTCTAGCCTCTTTTCTAGCTACCGAACCATATATAATGATAGCATCTATCCTATCCCCCATCTCGGCGCTTAGGTATTTTGAAAAGCTCTCCGCTATCCCTGAATATTTTATGCTTATGCCTTTATCCATATTTGATATCCAAGCAGCAAAAAGATTTAAAGCTTTAATAAATTTTATGCGGCACCCTATTATGCTGCGTTAAAATCGCGATCTTTGTACGCTAATATCGGTCTTTAATCCGCCCTTATCTATCAGATTTAACTTTTAACTCTTTATCGGCACAAGTACATAACTAACTTTACCGGGAAGTCTATTTCTGAAACCTGCTACGCTCTTTTTTACGTCGGCATTAGGACTCAAATTGATCCAAGGATCCATCCAGCCCATGCTAGTCTTTACAAGATAGTGTCCACGAGGGAATCTCTTCGATCTTTTTATGAATACTATCATCGAATCTCTATATTTCAACGGGCGTTTCAAATAATGATAAGTATAGGTCAATCCCACCCTTTTAAGTGCATCGACCAGCTCCTTGCAAAGATATCCTTGTTTTAGTGCTTTTTGTCTGTTCTTGATTAAATCATTTTTTGTTTTTTTGTAACTTTGTCCGACAATAAATGCCACGCAAGCAACACCGCAGCCCATGCCATCTTCCTGTCTTATTGGCTTTGTCATAGGGTATCCATCCGATTTAACTTTTAAGCCTTACGAACATGAAGACTACGTCTTTGTCTCCGGACCAGGTTTTAGGCCAGGCGTCTTTTATTCTCGTTTCAGTCACTTTACCGACTCTTTTGAAAACAGATCTGTAGAATCCTATCGCTTCTTTATTTTCACCATCAGTTTGGACAAAAAGCATCACTAGTTTTATTCCTTTTTCTTTAAGTTTTTCCCTAATGGACTTTAATGCGCTATTAAACAGGGCTTTACCGATACCCCTGCTTCGTTCTTGTCTATTAACCGCCAAAAAGGATACTTCAAAGATGCTTGCATTGTAATAGCTATCATAAGAAGAAAATGCTATCCCGCCAACTATCATTTTATTTAAACATGCTAAAAACCAGCCCTGTGGGTAGGAGTTTTTCATCATGCGCCGCACAACCGAGGAACTATATTCTGCGTATATTCCTTTATGCATCAGCTTAAGCACCTCATTGAAGTCTTTTTTATTTGCTTTTCTTATGGTCAATTTCGGTTCCGTACATATTACTTATCAGATTTAATCTTCAACTTTTTTCATTTTTGCATTGCAATACTCTTTAAACGCGGAATTCATGCATTTATCCACTGCAGGATTTTCGTATCCCTCTTCGTATAAACCGAAGTAAAATTCGACATCTATCAGTGTGCCCCTAACGGGTTTGATCGAGTCTATCGCAATAAATGCGAATTTATGCAGTTCTACGCCTTCCGCATATACTATGTCAAGTCTATCATACTCCCTTATGAACTTCACTTCTCGGTATACTCCCCCTTCCACGAGCTTTTGACAGACAAACGAGGCCAACTTTTCTGCACATTCGATTGCCACGTTGTTATATCTCTCTGACAACTTGTCTTGTTTCATGACCCACCTGTAATGATAAACGTCACGGCGGTTTTAATAACTTTAATCGCGTTTTCTTTTTTATTATACTACGACTTCCGCGGGTTTGATCCTATTTCAAGCATGATTTTCTTTATCAGATTTTACTTTTAACTCTTTTTAGGTACAGTAACATACCAAGGGCCTTTACAAAGTGTAAACCCTATCGACTCATAAAAGTGCTGCGCGTCTTTCATTTCATCGCCGGTGCTTACGAATACGGCGATCGAGTTTTTACCAAGGAACTTTAGTGCGGTTTCTACCAGTCTTTTACCTATCCCCTTTCTCCTATATTCTTTATCAACGTATAACTCCTCGATTACGCCGACTCCTTTGTTCTTTATATGTTCGTACCATATCGCCCAGCAGAATCCGACCACTTTTTTCTTCTCCCTAACGACAAAGATCTTATTGCCAAATCTTACTTTGGAAGGAACGACTTTCGATGAATAAAACTTCATTTTCTCGTCTCCTTCGTAGAGTTTCCTATATAGGTCTGTAAGTTCCTGGGAATCGCAGTCTTTAGCGGGCCTTATTCTTATAGCTCCCATATAATTGTTATTTGGTTATTCTTAGTTTTAAGCCTTATGAAAATTAAGTCACGTTCATCGGCAAATTTTTGACTAAAGCATTTTAAATAATGCAAATAATATATTGTTATCTTAGTATTGTTATCTTAGATTAAATCCTCGTAAAATTATATCAAAATAAGTGTTATAAAAGCATAGTATTCGCTCTAAATATTATATTAAAATTATTGATATATAATCAAATTATTCGCATATGAAACTGCTCTCGCTTTTCTCATAAACATAATAAGTCTTATCTATAAAAGTAGGATAAATCTTACTAGTATGATAAATATAAAATCCAAAAATTTATGACGGCCAAATTTTAACTAAACGATAATCTATTAAAAGTAAGATGGTTATTTTTACGTTATTTTATCGATTTTTCTATTACTTTCTTTTCCTCTTCTGTTATTCCATAAAGTTTATACACAAGCTCATCAATTTTATTATCTGTTTTAGCGATTTCTTCTTTTATTGAAGCACTTGTATCAATCAATTTAAAATTATCGATTTTGTAAAGTCGTTCTGTCAAACTTAATTGAGTCTTTACTAATTCTCCTATTTTTGCTTCTATTATTGTATTAAATTTTAGTGGTATTTTTTTGACATCAGCAGTCATCACTTGCGCAAATGTTCGACCTTTCTCTCGGCTAGTTTCTCTATAAAAATACAAAATAAATGTAGAATTTAAAATGCCTAATAAGAAAAATAAGTTTATTTGTTTACCATCCTTTGGCACTATAAGATGAACCGTCTTGTCTAAATAATATTTATTGAAGTCGAGAGTAGCAATGATTCTATCTGCTGTTTGACGATATATTATTTTTGGAGACCGTCTTAAGAAATCTAAGCTAAATCTAAATGTATCATTTTTTTGAAGGTAATTTTTATAATCATTACGTAGCCAATGATTACCAAATCGATACCCCCAACGAAGCAAGTCTCTTCCTTTCAAAAAGGGTACATCTTTTGGATTTTTGCATTCGTCTTCATAAAGAATCCGACTACCTATTGAGTCACCTCGCTTTTTACCACGCCCCTCACTCCAGTAATTAAACCCAACATCTTTAACTTCACAAAAATCTGACACCGTGGCATCCATTTTATTTATTACTTTATCAATTATCTCATTTTTTGGACGCCATTCTAAATTAATAAATTCATTTTGAGGTATTTTTATTGATAAACTATAATTATCTAGATTCAACAGTTCGTGTTCTGTTAATAACGGAAAACTTAGGAAGACCATAACGTTTTCTACCCGTTTTTTATCATTAGATTCTTTTTGTAATACTATAATAGAATTAAACACGCTTGGATCCTTGAATATGTGGTTGTTCCCAAAATCTAAAATTTTAATTATTTTGGTATTACCGAGAATATAATTTTTAATATCATTGAAATATGAACCTATTAGATAAGTATTTGGTATTATAAATGAAAATAGGCCCCCTTCTTTTAAAATACTTAATGCCTTTTGGATAAAGGCTACATACAAATCATTATTTCTTCTAAATGCTGTTAAATTATTTTCTAAATACCTCTTCTCCTTTTCATTAAACACAATTCCATAAGGAGGATTCCCAATAACAACATCAAATCCGCCATTGCCCATTATCTCTGCAAACTCTTCGTTCCATTTAAATGCCTTATCTCCAGCGAGAATGGGGTCGTCAATCAGCGAGTTGCCATTCTTTATGTTCTGTTGCAAAATAGGCAACCTCTTTTTCTTTTCAGCAACTTTAAGCAGCAGATTCAATTGAGCGATGTCCACTGCCTGCTTATCCAAATCTACGCCGAATATATTATCTTTAACTATTCTGAGTTTTGTTGTGTAAGTTGCAGCTGTGCCGCTAATATCCAATTTGTTTTGACTGTAATCTTTTTTCTTGCTATAATATTCATTAAGTATATCGAAGGTTTTTATCAAAAAAGACCCGGAACCACAAGCAGGGTCTAATACTTTTATTTTTGGTATATCCATTTTTTTATCCTTTATTAATTCTCCGAGAGTATTTCTTACAATGTAATCTACAATGTAGGTTGGCGTATAGTATATCCCTTCTGACTTTCTCTTAGCCTTGCTTGCTTCTAGCTTATTAGTTTTCCCTGTCTTTTTTAAGATCCTGCCTAAATATTGTTCGTATATGTTACCTAAAATATCGGCTGAAATCAGAGAAAAATCATATCTATATAATTTGTCCTTTGATTCATAAAGTCCATTTATTACCTCTTCTAATACTTCGTCGTCTATCTTTACTTTGTCACAAAGGTGTGGCTCAAATAACTTACTGTCATAATCTTCATTATAAGAATTATAAACTTTGGCCAAGAAACTTAATAAGTTTCTATTTTCAGAACTTGACCATTCTCTTAATTTAGATCTTAATTCTTCTGGTTCTAAACCTCTATCTTCTGCATTTCTGATAAATATCAAGCGGTCTATTGTTCTTTGTACCGCTTCTTCTATCTCTTCTTCGCTTAAATTTTTCGTTTGATTATTTTTCTTAATATTGTTATATAGGGCTTCTCTAAAAGTTGTTATATCATCTAGCAAAGCTTTGTCTATAGGTTTTTTAGATTCCTTTTTACCAACTTCTTCCGCAGCCTTATCTAAAAATCCTCGTTCTATAGAATCTCGAGACAATAAGAGTAATTTATCTGACTTTTCTATGTAATCTTTTGGGTCCGTGAACTTTAGGAACCAATTCATGCGCGGATCCGGATTTTTTTGTTCTGCATTGTATACTATCAATGTTCTAAAATTAGTTAAAATCGCCCAAGTACAAGATTTCATCCAAGCATAGTCAATCGCTTGTTCGACGTACTTGAGAGTTATTATGTCATCCTCACGTAAAGATTTAGCCTCTAAGAAGAATTTAGGCATGCCATTTATTCTAAATCCATAGTCTACGCGTTTATTTTTTATCGTTTCTTCGGCAGATACGTCTGAGCTTTCGGTATCCCATCCGAGCGCTTTAAATAATGGTATAATAAAATCTTTTTTAGTCGTTTCTTCGTTATAACTCTTGAGTTTCCCTTCGTTTGTTAGGCGTTCATATTTTTCAACTAGTTTCTTTATCGTGTCTAAATCAACCATAAAGTAAAAATGTATTTTTTAGATTTAAGGCTTTAATACTAACTAAATCTTTTATAATTAATTGTTAATATGGATGTTTTAACTCTAATAATAACTTTTTTAAGTGTAATAATATTTTTTGTTATTTTTCCGTTGCTGTTCAGCGCAATAGTTTTTGAATATTACAGAAAACATAATAACTTCCCCTTTATTAAAAACACAAACTTTTCTGCCATAATCTTAACTAATGATCCTAAAGATAAAGGAATATTAGCGATGTGTGGCGTTCCATTTTTAATATGGCGATTAAAGCTGCGTAAAAAACGATTCAAATTATTTTTTGTTAATAATTCTAAAGAGTTTGAAAAGATTGCAAAAAATAAGTATGCAACTTCAATTTTTGTATTTGGTCATGGAAGTGCGTATGGAGTAGTTTTAATGGATGGCTTCTATAGATACAAAAAATTAAAAAATAAAATATTAAAAAAGAAATACTTCATTGCACAATTACATTGTAATGTTTTGGATGATGCTAAATACCTAAGGATGGGCGACGACATCTCATTAGGAGAGTTTACTACTAATTCTTTTATTAAAAAAGGGTACAGAACAAATTTAAGCAACTGTTATTGGTGTATCTATTTCTTTTTAGGGGGGTACAAAAAGTTCAACTTTTGAGATGTGGATTAAAATTAAGTTATGCGAGCTTTAATTAATTTTTGGTGTAGCTAGGCACGTGTATAAGTCCTTATCCTAATAGCGCTTAAACTATCATATATTGCATCAAATTGCACTAAAAAGGAATCGGTAAGGGGCGGGGGCGGCGATCCCTTGTCATATGGTTCACTCCGTTTGTCAAGGCAGCCTCCGCTCCTCTCTACCCTGTTTTTAGCGATACTAGACGCCATATCCTTGCAGAAGCAGTGATTCTATAAAGCACTTATGCACACGCCCATTAATTTATTTAAAACTTTAATATAAGTAATTGTAGATAAGATATATGACTATCGGTATAGCAGGAATTTTTAGTGAGAATAATAAGCCAGGCCTTATTCTTGTTGCTGACAAAATGATTTCTTTATCTACTGTAACAATAGAACATTCAATATCAAAAATAGAAAAAGTATTCGCCAATGAAGGGATAGAAGTATTTAGTGTCGATAGCGGTGATTTGTCATTAATCACAGATTTCTTTGAAAAATTAAGAAATCAGTGTGAAATAATGAAAGACAAAATAAAAAATGTAAAGGATATCGCTGAATTGGGAAGTTCTATTTATAATTTGATAGTGCGACAAAAGGTAAGTAAAATGTTTCTAGAACCTTTAGGAATTGATTATTCTATCGTTCAAAAAGGGCGCGTAGAAGAACAAATACTTGATAATTTTGTAAATATGACCAATGAAATAATTAAAAATATGCAACTTAATTTAGGAGTTTTAATTGCGGGCCTAGACAAGGGGGGTGCACATATATTTAAGTTCTATGGCCAAGATTTTTCAATCTCTGAAAAGTTAGGTTTTGATGCAATAGGTAGTGGGGCGGATTCTGCTATTTGGACATTAATACATAAACAATGTGATCCCAAAAAATCATTAAATTCAGCTATGGTTTTATGCTCTTGGGCAAAATTTCAATCGGAAGAATCATTTGGAGTAGGCGAAAATACCGATTTATGTATTTTAAATGACTTTAGGGTCTGTCTATGAATAAAATGCCATAATTTATATACTATTGCATTCATATATTCTCATGAAAAGAACCGAAATCGACGGCCTTTGGCTAAAAACACTCTATCAATGCAATGAAGTTCAGCGCAGGAGACTCGCAGGAGTCAAAGCACTAGAGCTCGGGTGGGGAGGATCATCAAGAGTCTGCGAACTGACAGGAATGTCGCATCATACTGTCATTAAGGGGATCCGAGAGGCTAAAGACGAAAAAAGAAAACCGCTTACAAGATTACGAAAAGAAGGAGGAGGCAGAAAAAAGATCGCCGAGAAAGATCCTGGTATAAAAAACGAAATCCAAAGTATTCTGGAAGAGAATACCGCTGGAGATCCGATGAGCGATATAAAATGGACTAACAAATCTGTACGGAATATTGCAAATGAGGTAAACAGTCCCAAGAAACGTATAGGAAAAGATGCCGTAGCTTCGATAGTTAAAGATCTTGGATTTAGTCTTCAATTGAACAAAAAGTCGTTCGAGGGAGGAACATCAGCGGAAAGGGATAGCCAATTTAGATACATCAATAGCATGGCAAAAGAGTACCGCCAAAAAAGTATCCCGTTTATATCGGTAGATACGAAGAAAAAAGAGCTTGTTGGGAATTTTAAAAACAATGGAAAACGATGGATGAAGAAAGGAAAACCCGAAGTGGTAAACGTTTATGACTTTATTAATTTGAGCAAAGGAAAAGCAATACCATATGGCATATATGACATCAATAAAAACGAGGGATTTGTCAATGTGGGTATAAGTTCTGATACTGCCGAATTTGCCGTTATGAGCATCACAAATTGGTGGAAAAATATAGGGAAACACAACTATCGAAAAGCGAGAGAGTTGGTTATATGTGCGGATTGTGGGGGGAGTAATGGTTCGAGAAACAGATTATGGAAGTACTGTCTTTGGAAATTTGCCGTGAGTAATAACCTGAGAGTTACCGTTTTGCATTATCCGCCAGGCACAAGTAAATGGAATAAGATAGAGCACAAAATGTTCTCATTCATAAGTATGAACTGGAAGGGAAAACCTTTGATAAGTTATGAAGTGATAATAAATCTAATAAAAGGAACAAAAACAAAAAGTGGATTAAGGATATCAGCAAAAATGGATAAGCAAAAATATGAAAAAGGTAGAAAAATCTCAGAGGAAGAATTTGGCAAGATAGCGATCACTTTGCACGACACCAATCCTGACTGGAACTACTCGATAAACTAGGAATATGGCAATTTATTATTAGACAGTCCCTTAAAGGAGAGAAGTGGATTAACAATAATTTTTTAAACGATTTAAGAGAGAAAGTTAAAAATATAAATAATGACGTTATAAAACAAACCGAAGGACTAACCCAAAGTTTAACCTTATGACAAACCCA
>JAKASS010000006.1 GCA_021818905.1 Nanobdellota archaeon | reverse complement strand
GGCTCCACCTTGAGCAGCAGGCTGCATCTGAACAAGCTTAAGGAAGTGAAGGTGATCGACGTAGTCTACGACATCCGGCGATGCATACAGCTTGCTTATATTATTATCATAGGATTTCTACAGAGCCCTTAAAATAGTTAAATGATGGAACTTTTATTATATGGTGAAAAGAAACATTGTAATAACCAAAGTTAGAAGCATCCCACTAGAGAAGCAAAAGATAGAGATTGTGGAAAGAAAGGGCCTAGGACATCCCGACTATATTGCCGACTCGCTTGCTGAATCTTTTTCTGAAGAATTATGCAAGTACTATATTAAAAATTTCGGTAAAGTCCTGCATCACAACGTCGATAAATTGGAAGTAATAGGCGGCAAAACTGACCCTGAATTTGGCGGCGGCAAGGTAATAAAACCAATATCCATTCTGTTTTCAGGCAGAGCCACAGACAGGTTCTCCGAGACAGAAATACCGGTAAAAGAAATTGCTGTCGATTCGGCTGATGATTGGATTTCAAAAAACTTGCGCTTTTTGGATCCCGACTCCATAAATTATATGTTTGAAACAAAAAGTGGATCTGCTAATCTTTCGAGTGTTTTTTCCTCTGATGCCGGGATAGGCTCAAACGATACTTCATTTGGTGTGGGATATGCCCCTCTAACCGAATCCGAAAAACTTGTCTTGGACATAGAAAAGTATACAAACTCGAAGGATTTCAAAAGGAAATTTCCATTCTCTGGTGAAGACATAAAAGTAATGTGTGTAAGGAACCATAAAAAAATTGACATAACGGTAGCTATGGCTTTCGTGGATAGATATGTAAATTCCATTTCTGATTATTTCAGAAAGAAAACCGAGATAGTATCTGAGCTATCCCAAAAGTTTGGGACCACCCCTCTCGAAAGGAAAGTAAAGATAACGCTAAACGGGATGGATGATAAAAGTCTAGGAAAGAATGGATGTTACCTTACCGTTACCGGCTCTAGCTCTGAACATGGGGATGATGGGGCTGTGGGCAGGGGAAATAGAGTAAATGGACTAATAACTCCGAATAGACCGATGAGCTTAGAAGCTTCTGCTGGAAAAAACCCCGTAAATCACATAGGTAAAATCTATAATCTTCTTTCGCTAAGATTAGCACAAAAAATATACGACTCTACCGGCTTGGAGATAAACTTAAGGGCTGTTGGAAGAATAGGCCAGCCTTTGGACCAACCCCTAATAATGGCGGTAGAAACTTTTGAAAAACCTGGAGAAGAACAGAAAAATAAAATCATTGATTTAATAAACGATGGGCTTTCTAAGATAAATGAAATAACAAAAGACGTGATTGCTGGAAAAATCGCAATCTGCTGACTTTATTTATGAAAATGGACGAATTTGAGATACTGAATCTTATAAAATATCTGGGAGGTATAAAGGGCAGACATACCGAACTAGTAACGGTTTACGTCCCGGCAGGATTTAGTTTGGATATAATACGAGGACAGCTTGCAGAAGAAAAAAGCACCGCTTCTAACATAAAGGATAGAAACAACCGTAAAAACGTAATAGATGCGCTAGAAAAGATATCTAACGAACTAAGGCTCATACGCATGACGCCGCTAAATGGTCTTGTTGTCTTTTGCGGAAACGTTTCCGATAAGGAAGGCGAACCAGATATAAAGGTCTGGGAAGTAGAGCCTCCACAAAAATCTGACATAAGACTTTATCGTTGCGACCAGCGATTTATAATAGAACCCCTCAAGGCTATGTACCAGCAAGCTAACGCGTATGGACTTATAGTTTTAGACCACCGCGAAGCTACGTTTGGCCTTCTCGAAGGTGCAAAAATTACGATGCTTAAGCACATAAAATCACTTGTGCCTGGGAAGTTCTCAAAGGGTGGTCAGTCTGCTACCCGTTTTGCCAGAGAAAGGGAAGGTTTGATAAGAGATTTCTATAAAGAAATCGGTGGGGTAGCAAAGTCCTTTTTCTTTGGAAAGGGGCTAGCCGGTATAATAATCGGCGGGCCTGGACCGGCAAAGGAGAACTTCCTTGAAAGCGGATACCTTCCAACGGATTTAAAAAATATTGTAAAGGCTACAAAAAGCATAAGCTACACGGATGAAAGCGGCTTAAAAGAACTAGTCGAAAAAAGCCGCGACGTTTTGGTAAATGAAAGAGTAGTGATAGAAAAAGAGTACGTTCAAAAGTTGATGGCAAGTATAGCTAGAAACGATAATCTTTCTGCTTATGGAGAAGAAGCCGTTAGAAGAGAATTAAACGCAGGAAACGTAGAATTATTACTAATATCTTCCGCTCTTGACGACGTAAAAAAGAACGAATTTTATTATAAAGCGAAAGAAAGCGAAGTAAAGGTAGAATTTATATCAAAAGACTCGAGCGATGGCCAACAGCTTTATAGTCTTGGCGCAATCGCAGCAATATTAAAACGACCATCTAAAGGTGTTTAATTTTTACTATTTTATAATAGAAAAAGTATTAATATCCCACATTTTCTTACCATACATCCCCTTTAGTTGTAGACTCGACCCACTGCGAATAAAACTATCAAGACTGGTGTCATTCGCCTTGCAAAGAGAATGTAAACTTGGTCTCTTGCTCTAATGCCTATGAACTCCATAATCGACATTATTATGGGCAAGGCTATACCGATTGAAGCAAGAATTATATGTACCGATAAAGAAAACCCAGTAATAAACCTATCGAGCGGGATAGGTATCATATTGATTACCTACTACTTTTATTTGCGCTTGCTTTTTGCTTGGATGACTTGAAGCTGAAAAATCCGAACCAAAGCAAAACTATGCCGATAAATTCAGAATAGTACAAAAACGCAGGGAATTGCACGATGTAAAGGCTACCCGCTACTGATACGATGATGACTCCTGCGATTATGCTTAACATTTTTTTATTCTTAGTTCTTAGATAAGTCATTACCGCGATAACAACAAGAATTATTGCTGCTACAAATGTTATTATTGATGACATTGTAACGACGAGCAATGGTAGAATCCCCCAGACGACATATGTGGATATTATATTACCAATGTTACTTACCACAAGCGAGTAGAGCAATGCCGTTTCAGCCGCAATCGAGAAAATATAATATGGCCATTTTAGTTTTCTACTTTTTAGCAGCTCCATCGAACCAAGCGCTAAGGAGTTAACCAGCAGGGCTACAACAAAAAGATAAGTCGCGATCAAAAATTCGCTATATATTCCAAATGCAAATAGTATCTCTAAGATAACGCCTAGCGCAAATAACCAAAGGCCCGCACTCCAGAAAATAAGGCTCCGCGCTTTTATCCTTAGATAATTCCTTGTTAAATATACTGCAAGTACGGCGCTAAGTAAAAAAATAATTATCGTTGATACCTCAACTACTGCCTGTGTAGCAAACATTGTTTTTATAATTATCTATCAGATTTAAAGCTTGTTACCAGAGTTATTTAAGCCAGACTTTACTTACCTGCTCAAGTATATCTTCCCGCAATCTCTCTCCTTTAGAAGTCAATTTTTCGATTGATTCTGCAAGCTGATTTAGTTTTAGATACCTAAGCCATGGTGAGAAGTGGCGCCCATTGAAATGATATTCTATGGATTCTATAGGAACGGTTCTTACTCTGGATAAGAAATCACCAAAGGTTCTCGCCCTCCCAACTTCAGTTCCGTTTCTTAGCCTGAAGATAAACTCTTTCCCTGGTTCAGCTGCTATTTCGGACCTATTCGATTGTTGCGTTGATGAAGAAACACTTTTCAAGCCGTCCATTTTACTGTTGAATATCGCCATACTGATTAGTAAGTGTGATAAGTATTTAAAATACACGGTTTCCGCCGAGTCGACTATGTGTTTAGATTTCTGTTATCTAAATCTTAAGTTTAGATTTCATATTCCTCGTGTATTCTAAAACCAATTGCAAACCTCTGAGCATAACATATAACAATAAGATTTGTGCCTATTTAAATTAAAGGCAGCTTAAAAAATATATAAATACAAAAAGAGCCGATATTTATTTAAAAGTTCAATCTTTGTTTAATGGAAATTTTCAGGAAATACGATATTCGCGGTTTATATCCGTCTGAAATAAATGAAGAAAACGCATTTAAAATCGGTAGAGCCATAGCAACGTTGCTGAAAAAGAAAAATATCTTTCTTAACTACGATAATAGATTAGGGAGCATAAGAATAAAAGACGATTTTACTAGCGGGCTTCTGCACAGCGGTGCAACTGTATATGAGCTAGGCATGGGGCCCGTTACCGTTTCTGCGTTTGCGTCTATCCATGAATCCGCGTGTGGGATATGCATAAGCGCATCTCATAACCCGATGGAATATACCGGGATTCTAACTTATTTAGATGGAATAACGCTAACTCCCGAGGGAATCAAGAAAACTTATTCAGAAAAGAAATTTAATAATACCTTTGGAAAGATAGTTCCATTCAATTATGATGAAAAATATGTTGAGTATATAACAAAAGGTGGAAAACTTGCCGTAAAGGTCGGGATAGATTCGATGGGCGGTGCTACTACTTTTATAGCACCTTATACTTTCAATAAACTTGGCGCCAAAACATTTATGCTTAGGAGTTCGCCATCGAGTGACTTTTACGAACGTACCCCGGAACCAAGTGTAGAAAATTGCAAAGAGTTGGGAAGATTAGTTAAAAAAGAGGGCCTTGATTTTGGACTACAACTAGATGCAGATGGCGACCGGGGCATGATAGTTGACGACAACGGCAGGGCTTTAGACCCTATGATTACTTCGATGATACTGATAAAATATTTAAAGTTCAAGAACATCGTTGCGACTATTGCTTGTTCTAGCCTATTGGAAGACTACGCAAAGGTAAAATACGTAAAGACTGGCAGACCAAACGTAGAAGTAGAGATGAAGGCCGAAAAATATGACTTTGGAGTAGAGACGGCCTCACACTTCTATTTTGGGAAATACTACCCTTTTTCAGATGGTATTTTACTTGGCATATTAATTGGCAGAGTCATTGAACTCACGGGTAAAAAATTAAGTAAATTAGTCGAAGAATTTCCAAAAGTATATTACGGAAACATCTCTCTGGCTTTTTCTAATCAAGAAAGTATAGAAAGAAAGATGCTTGAGATAGAGAAAAACTTAAAAGGTTATAAAAATAGAATAGAGATGGACGGAGTTAAAATAATCTTAGAAAATGGTTTTATGCTCTTCAGGCCGTCAAATACTGAACCGCTCGTTAGAGTATATTACGAAGGGCGTGGGCCTGCTGCATTCAGGCAGATACATTCCCTTATTAACCAGATAATAAAATGATGGAAAATGAAGATTGGTTAGTCAAAGCTGTAGCTGAAAAACTGGGGACTGGACAAGATAAGGTCAAAGAACTGGTAAAAAAGAAACTTTATGAATTCCCGAATCTTACAGAAAGCGCAGCTTTGAGGATGGTGGCAACAGAAAATGGGGTCATGCCTATAAGGAGAAACTATAAAATCGCCGATATAAACGACGAGTTTGGCCACATAAACATTACAGCGACAATAAAAAGAAAGTTTCCTCCTCGTGAGATAACGATAAAGGGGACAAAATCTAAAGTCATAAACCTAGTCTTGCAAGACCAAGGCGGCTCGATAAATGTCGTTGTGTGGGACGCGAATAAGGCCGGATACCTCGAAAAGGAAGCATCTGATGGGGACACAATTTCAATAGCAAATGCGTATTCTAGAAAAAACAAATTGAATGACAAGTATGAACTTCATCTTGGAAATGGCTGCGCCATAAAAGTCACTAAAAACCCCACCGCCTTGGTGGCATACAAAAAAGAATATCAAAGAATAAGCGATGTAAAAGATGATTCAAAACTGTACCAAATAAGATGCTTTGTCGTGAGACTTTTCACTAATAATATATTTCTTATACGTTGCGGTATATGCAAAAAGAAAGTTATAGATAAATGCGATGAACATGGAGACACTGCCCTGTCAAAAACGCTTTTTATCTCCGGAATATTAGATGACGGCCTTTCGACTATACGGGCATCTTTTTTTGATAAAACTGCAGAGAAACTTCTCGGTTTATCAAAGGCCGAAAACATAGAAAATAAGGTTAATGACGTTTCATTTGGCTTATACGAAGTAGAAGTGTCTGGTGTCCCAAACAAATTTAATGAAACTCTCTCACTAAATGTAAAGGATGTAAGACCGATAGACTACACCATATAAATGTTAAAGAAGGCGAAGACTTTCCGGATTTTTTGCCTGTATCTGGCTCTGGAAAAAACGTCAAAAAATCTGACTTGGATAATGATATTAATATAATCTATTTTTATCCTAAAGATGACGCGCTAGGGTGTACCAAAGAAGCTTGCAATTTTAGGGACGAGATGCGCGAATTTATTAAAAATAAAATACCTGTGTACGGCGTAAGTGTTGATAGCATCGAATCCCACAAAAAATTCAAAGAGAAATATTCTCTGAATTTTGTATTATTAAGCGATTCCAAAAAAGAATTGATAAAGAAATTAGGTGTAGAATCGATTTCCGGCTCAGCAAGGGGGTGACATTCATACTAAACGAATCAGGAAAGATAATCAAAATTTATCCAAACGTTTCTCCTGCCGAGCATGCAAAAGAGATACTAAACTGGTTGAGCAAAAAATAAACTATCAAAGTTTTTTTATAGAGCCAGTTTTACCGACATTGACGCTTACTTCATTTTTAAACGAACGCGTATATCCGCCAGTTACTTCGATTCTGTCTCCGACGCTTACAGTGCTTATCTGCTTTCCCCACAAAGACAGGTTTATCGTTCCTGTTTCATCCCTTATTTTAGCTGTCGCAACAGTTGTATCGCCGAATTTAGTTATCACTTCCCTAGGTTCGGATATTTCAACGACTTCCCCGGAGAATTCTACATTCGACATTCCGTCTCTTATTTCACTTACATTCATATTTTTTCACCCTAGATACGAACCGTAAAGCAATGGCAAGAGGACAGTTACATCCCCCTCTACATTCACGTATTTTGCTTTAGGCTTTATTTTACCCCAAGATATTGCTTCTTCGAGTTTTGCTCCAGACAGACTTCCATCCCAGTCTACTGCGGTAGTCATATATATCGCATAGTCCAGACCATTCTTAAATAGATTCCACCATATAACGTGATGTTTTGATATACCTCCGCCCATCATCAATGCGCCGCTTTTCTTTGCTGTGAATACCTTGTCTGCCAAAAGGTTTTCATCCGCAATCGTATTTATCCTGAATTCTTTGTCTTTTTGTGAGTACATCCATATCTGAGAACCGAAGCTTCCATCGGTAAAGCCAGGTACTACTATCGGTATATTGTTTTTCCACGCCCAATAAGTTATAGACTCTTCTGCTTTCGGTTCGTCTTTAAGCTTTTCACCTATAAATGCGATTAGGTCGCTAGTTGAGTATTCTTTCTTAACCTTACCAGCTTCTTTGAGTATTGGTATCAGCTTATCTTCAAGGACTATTCCATAACTAGAGTCTGGTATAAAAATATTGTAAAGTCTATTTATGCCAGAAGCCCTTAACTCCGCATCATTGGCTACTTCTGTACCCGTGTAATAATCTTTCCAGACTCTGGCTAGGTCGTGATCCATCATCCCGCATGTCGTTATTATGACATCTACCAACTTGTTTTTTACTAGGTCTTTTATGACTCCCCTTGTGCCGGTTGAGATTATATCGGCTGGAAACGAAAGAAATTTTAAACACTTTTTATCCCCCTGCATCCCCTTAAAAATCTCACAAGCTGTAGCTAGTTTTTTTGCGGTGAATCCGCCAGAGTGTTTAAACTGTTCGATTAAACTCCTTATAGATTCCCCTTTCTTTACTTTTATATTTTCTACAGGTTTTCCTAGCATAATTATTTAATAATTGGTATTGTTGCATTTAAATAATTGACTTACGCATCAAATGATATGAAGCCGTCTGAAATTTTAAAATATTATTTAAATGACGAGGTAATAAAGCGGCTTCTTAATGTTAAAAACCGAGAATGCGCGGTAAGATACGGGGAAAGCTTTGGCAAAAGACCGATGCTCTTCCAATATCCTGGAGACATTGAAAACCTGGTAAAAACCGGCGCAACTAGCTTTCATGTAAGCGAGGAACGTTGGATCAATCCTCTAGATCTTAGCAAAGACGCTACAAAAGAAAAGCTTTCCGAAATGCGAAGCGGCTGGGATATGATTTTAGACATAGACTGCAAGAACCTAGAAATATCTAAGATCTTCTGCAAGATGCTTGTGGAAAAATTAGAGAAAGAGGGCGTTGGAACGATTTCTGTAAAATTTAGCGGGGGCTCGGGTTTCCACATTTTAATACCTTACGAGACGTTCCCTTCAACGGTAAACGGCATTGGAATTAATCGTCTATTTCCAGATGCGCCCATGATAATCTCTATTTTTCTTAAAGATGAGCTTAGGGAACAATTAAAAGCGGTATTAGAAAAGGATTACGGTGTTAAAAAATTGGCGACCATATTTAAACTTGATGAGAATAAATTATACAAAGATGAGATTTTCGAACCTTATTCCGTCATAGACATAGACACTGTCCTTATATCTGAAAGGCATATGTTCAGAATGCAATATTCGCTAAATGAGAAAAAATGGCTTGTTTCATTGCCAATAGACAAAAATAAAGTAGATAATTTTGACGTGGAGATGGCTAAACCTGAGAATGTTGATACTCATATGGATTTCTTTAATCTGTCGCCGAGCAAAAATGAATCTGCAAGTTTATTCATACGTGCGTATGATAAGTTCGAGCCCCCAGAAAGGGCGGACAAAGAGGCTAGTGAGAGGAAAGAATTCAAAATAAACGTTGTCCCGCTAAACGAAGCTTACCTGCCGCCGTGCATAAAATTTATCTCCGCTGGTTTGCAAGACGGGAAAAAACGAAGCGTTTTCATATTGACCAACTTTTATAGAAACATAGGAAAAAATCGTGATGAGGTGATAAACCTGTTATTGGCTTGGAACAAGAAAAATAAACCACCACTAAAAGAAAACTTGATATTGCAGCAGGTAAATTATGCATTCTCAAGTAAAGCATACCCCCCGCCGAATTGCGATGCCGCGGGATATTACAAATATTTCAACGTTTGTTTTCCTAATGAAACGTGCAAATTAATAAAGAATCCCCTATCATATTACCTTAAACTCTCAAAATCTAGAAATGAAAAGTGCCCTAAAATAAAGAGGGCGCCGTGAATATCCAATCCAAGAAAAATAAAATCTAAAACATTAAATATAACATCGTAGTTTATACTTTATGGATTTAACTTTGTCAGATAGCAAAGTGCTTGAGCACTTAATAACGGACTCGTTAAAGCGGACAATAGGCGAAGATGGAGCTGAAAAGACCTTTGCGGAATTAAAATTAAAAAATGAAAAATCTAGCAGAATCCTTCATGCATTAAATGAGATACTTGTAAAGAGCGGATACGGTCTAAAAACAAAAAACGTGTTCGAAAAACTTGGTGAGGAACTATCGTCGAGACTAGACGTTAAGATAAGACCAGACAACGTCGCCCTTTTAAAAGAGGGCAGCGAAACCGTATCGGTTGAGGTAATTAATAGATTTGATGTTCCCTTAGTCTTCGAAGTAACGCTTGAAGACCGAGACAACTTTGTCCCAGTCGTTTTCAATAAGACTGAAGGTGCATATTTCAATAACTTTACTTTAGAGAACATAATAGACACGGGAGATGTCGGCAGATTCAGATTTAAATTAGGTTGGGAAGGCCAGCAACGTAAGATACAAGGAACTACTCTATTTGTGCTAGTTAGGTCAAAAGAAGTAGAAGGTCTAAATTGGATAGGAAAATTGAGAGTAAATTTATCTTAAGGCGAGACGTATCCGTCGATAACTTTTTTAAACCTGACTTTATCCGAAGCCTCTCTTCTTCTTTCTTCTCTTTTTTTGCGTAGATGCTTAAACTTTATTTTTGCCATAATTATATTTTCACCCAGTTTATTTCGTAATAGGTTACTGAGTCTTCATCATCAACAACACCAAAAAGCACTTTTTTCTTTACGCTGTGGGCTACTCTATTTACTGCGGAAAAAGTCAAAAATTTTATTGACTCATGTTCTGTTGCAACATAGAGTATCCAAGCGGCATGCGCTTTTCCAGGGTGCTCTCCTTTATTGTATACTCTGAAGTCGCCGCCGTATTTAAATGCTGTCTTTAGCACAAACCCAGCCGCCCTCATGCTTCTAAAAACACAGTATCGTACCCAAAATCTTTTTTGGTTCTTTTCTGCAACATTTATTAATGCCTGCCTACCTAATTTTTTCCCCTTGCGATCAAATACCGCCAATTCTTTCTTTTCATTCAAATACAGTGCTTCTTCAAAGGACAGTTCCAACTTTCCGTCTTGAAACGAGCCGAAGTACCCCTTATTGAATATTTTTGAAGAGAGTCGGGGATCAAATACTATCACCTTATCATTTGTAACGGTTGTCTTTTCCATCTTCTATTGCATCGCAGACAGTATCGTCTTTTCTATTTCATTTTTTGAAACCAAACCCACTAAAGAATTTACCGGTTTTCCATTTCGAAAAACTAGCAGAGTTGGTATGCTTTCGATTCCATATTCGCTGGCTACGAGCGGGCTTGTATCAACGTTAAGCTTAAATAATTTAAATTTGCCGGCCATCTTTGACTCAACCGCCTCAAGCAAAGGTGAAATTGCCTTGCACGGTGCGCACCACTCAGCCCAGAAATCCACAACTGCCACATCTAAATTCTCTATAGCGTCCTTAAAGATTTTTGAATCTAGATGTTCAGCCATGTTCTAAATTATTTATTTTAGTATTTAACATTTATTGAAATGGATTATACATATTATAATAAATAGGTGGGTACTAATTATTTGTATGGTTGAACTAAATATAGGCGCAGTCTATGTATGTAAGGTCAAAAAACTCTTACAGCACGGTATAATAATCCAGATAGACGACACCCAAAAAGAGGGTTTCATCCATATTTCTGAATTAAGCAAACGCTGGGTTAAAGATGTAAAAGACGTAGCCAGAGAAGGCGATAAAATAGTTTGTAAGTTGATAAAGATGGATTCGCAGTCTACCGAGCTATCAGCAAAGAGAGTCACTGATAATGAAGAACGGCAGGCATTAAAGGAATGGTCTGTAGAAAATCGGATAGGCCGAATAATAGAAAAGACCCTAAAAACGGATTCTTCTTCGTTTATGCAATCAATCAAGGAAAAATATGGCTCTGTATACGAATTCTACAACGCAGTACTAAAAAATGGCGAGTCGACTCTTGAAGGATTAAAGCTAAATAAAGAAGCGGCGGATGCTATAACGGACTTCGTAGAAAAAACGAAAAAAAGAATAACAATAAAGACCGATTTATTTATACAAGACTTCGCTGAAGAGGGGGTAGAAGACATAAAACGTTTGTTACAAAAGCCATATTCGACAAAGAATAATTATTCCATAAAATACATAAAAGCGCCCCATTATCTTCTTACGGTTAACGCAGGGGATACAAAGAAAACTATATCCGAGAACAAGAAAATAATAGAACGATTAGAAGCTACAAGCAAAGAGCTCGGCATAGATTTTAAGTATAAGGAAGTAAAAGAATGAAAAGAATTCGTTTTTGCCAGCAATGCGGAAAATATACACTAAAAGAAAAATGTAATTCGTGCAGCTCTCAAACTATTATAAACTCTCCACAAAAATACTCTAAAGACGAGGAGATAGCTAAGTATAGACGACAAATAAAAAAGGAGGTTTTAAAAAATAAGGGCATATTATAATATGAAAATAATTTCCGTAAAATCTGTATATGAAGAGATAAAGAAAAATAGAAAGGCAATAAATAATGTTATAACCCGCGTTAAGAAAGGAGATCTCCAAGGCTTCACACCCCCTTCTACACTTGTTGGAGAATTTAATTACCCAAAAGTTTCAGTTGGCATAATTTTTACCACAGATGAAAACGCGTATCTTTATGACTCTCCCAAATATTGGGTAAAAACCGGTTATGACGTTGCAAAAATATTTTCTATGCGTACGACACTTGTGAACGCAAGAGATAAAGTTGACGTAAGAAAACCGGACGAAAATTTCATGCAGAAGATATCTTTTGCGACCATGTCCAGGAACGATTTATCCATAGACTTCAAATTGTCAAAAGCTTATGATGGCGGGCTTCTATCTGAAACTGTTGCACCACACGGTATAACAGCAGATCTAAAAAGTTTCCATCTTAACGAGAACTTTAGGATAGACCATCCAATAGAGAAAGTCTATTACGACAGAGATTTTAATGCCATAGACGCTATAAACTACCTTTACAAAAATGGGATAGACGATAACAAGATAAACAAAGTATTAAGTGTAGGTGCTATTGGTGTAAAAAGACGGCTTGTGCCGACGAAATGGGCCATAACTGCAGTAGACGATTCTGTAGGAAAGGGTCTTATAGACGAGATAAAAGATTTTGATGCTGAAGACGATTACTTCGTAAAAACTGGGACCGTTCTTGGAAACCATTTCATCTTCTTATTTTTAAAGGGAACCTGGTCTTTTGAGCTTATAGAAACTTGGAATAGGAATGGGAATTCACTAATAACTGGCGAAAGCGATTATGAGTTCTATGAAGGTAGAAAAGATTATGTACACAATACTGCTGGAGCATACTATGCGATAAGATTAGCCGTACTAGAAACCTTAAAAACCATGAAAAAACAGTTTTCGGTGATAGTGATAAGAGAAATCACGCCGGAATATTTTGCGCCGCTCGGCGTATGGGTTGTAAGGGAGGGTGCTAGAAAAGTGCTTGGGAATCCTGCAGAATCCAGCGTAGACATGCCAAAATTAATAAAGAACGCTAAATCTAAACTACTTTATCCGATTGATATAGAGAATAAGTCTAAGATTATAAACTTAAAAGAAAAGCAGAAAATACTATCTGATTTCTAACTTAAGCGACTAATTTATAATGTATAAATATTCTGTTTAGAGTTATCCCAGATATAAGAGTTATTATAAGATAGGTCCAAAACCAATTTAATTGGTCTCCGATTAAAGGTACGCTAAAAGGCAGGTTAACTATAACCAACGGATTCGCTGCCAATGATAATGACAGGTTACCAACCTTGTATGTAGTTTCTGCCGCTGTAGAGCCAATTATGCTGGATAAAGAAGCGTTATACGCCTGGCCATTTTGTAATAATACCGCCGTGCAGGTTCCCGATTTAAAAATCGCTGGAAAAGTTTGGGGCAAGTTCGTAGAAACCAGTGTTAGGTTCGAACTGTCATTTATAGCCAAACAATTATTCGTGAAAGAAAGGGTACCGTTAACTGGTCCTGATATTATCGATTGTATCGAGGTTCCTTGAGCTATCGGAACATAGCTGAAAAACGATGACATAAGAAGAAATACTATTATAAAAGGGACGAAAGTTACGAATGTGGGCTTGAGTGATTGTTTCATTACTTTCCCGTTTTCAGACATCATCTGGGAATATATCTCTTTAAACCGTGGATCGCCCGGTTTGACCTGTTTCAATTCTTTCTGAAGTTCCTTTATTTTACCTTTGCTTGCCCTGACGATTTCTTGGTCTACTATGAAAAGATAAGCAAGTTGACCGGAAACGCCGACTGCTATTGCTATTAATATTACAATGATTGCTTCCATTGACATATTAATCCTCCGCCTCTCCTGTTAACCGCTCTTTTATCGGCTTAAATTCTAGAGGATTATCCTGCATCAATGAGAAATAAAACTGATATATTATCATAACCACAAGGAGTATACCGACTCCGGCTGTAAGCGTATCGAAAAGAGTCGCTAGCGCTGCTACCAGGCCCGTCAATGCTCCACCTATAATTGCCAGTGGGACTATATATCTTTTGAATATTTCAGTTAGAACTCTTTCATCCCGCCTGAACCCAGGCATAGACAACCCAGAATTCATCAACTGCTTAGAAACGGATTTGGGATCCTGGCCGCCAAGATACATCCATATATACGAGAATATCGCCGCTCCTATGACAAGAAGAATCGTATATGTGATTAGTGATTCGATTTGA
This sequence comes from Nanobdellota archaeon, assembly GCA_021818905.1. Lineage (GTDB taxonomy): Archaea > Nanobdellota > Nanobdellia > Parvarchaeales > Parvarchaeaceae > Parvarchaeum. The sequence goes on along the minus strand of JAKASS010000006.1, from coordinate 36,968 downwards.
AGACTTGTTATCCCTGTCGTTGTCGCACTAACATATAATTCTTGTAGATTTGGCGGCGAAAGCAATGCTGCTAAGCCACCAGTCGCTACTTGCTGGGTACCAAAAACTGTAGTCTCCGTAGTAAATGTGCCAAGTAAATGATTGCCGGCGTTATAAAGCGTTAAACCAAAAAACTGCACCCCTGCGACTAGCGAGACGACCAAGACTATCGGTATTATGCTCGTGTAGAAAAGCGCGACTGGCCATCTTATCGCATAGCCCTTGAGTCTCCCAAATGATAAAGGAAGTTCGACTTTTACTCCCTGTAACCAGATAGCAACCGCGAAGAGAGCAACTGTAGAAATTATTTCTATTATCGGGAAGATTGCACTTACTACTGCACCAGAAATAAAGGAAGTAATTAGAGCTGGCACGGCCCCAAGTGGGCTAATCAGGGGGTTGAATGTCGTATTCACCAATTGCAGCGATATCCCTGCCAATATGAAAAGACTTATGCCTGAGCCGATGCCCCATTTGCTGACCACCTCGTCCATAAACATCAGGATTATCCCTGCACAAATTAGTTCTATAAACATTATTATCGGAAAAGTTAGACCCGGCGTTGCTGGAGTAAGTGCACCGCTAAAAACGTAAACTCCATTTTCAATCATTATGAAAGCTATCGTTGCTATCTTTTGTATGCCCTGAAATGTTATTCTTCCCTCCTTTGTAGAAGTGTCTATATGGATTACGTCGGTCCCTTGCAGCATTTGTATTATTATGCTCGCACTTACGATAGGACCTATACCCAAGGAAAGAAGAGAACCAAAGTGAGATGCTATTAAGACCTGTAATATCTCAAAACTAAGGCTATAAGACTTGCTTACGCCGAAAAGTGGGATAAGCGACATCACTATAAATATAAGAAGGATAGCTAGCGTCCAACCAAGCTTTGTCTTAAGACTTAACTTTTTTTCTGGGACTGGAATAGCGGGTAAATTTGATATGAAAGCTTGTAATTTTGGATTCATACCACTTCCCCGCCAGCGGAGACTATTTCATTTCTGGCTTTCTCTGAAGCTTTTCCATGCACTATCATCTTGACTCGTTGCTTCCCGAATCTACCACAGACTTTAGAATAGCCTAACTCTGCCAGATTAAGAACAACTTTATCGCCTTCTTTTTTAAGCACGCCTTTCTTTTCTAAAGAATTTATTTCATCTTCTATGTGATTTAAATTTAGAGGCACATTTCTAGCGTTCGATAACTCATATCTATGTTCATGCGCCCTCAAAGACATCATATTCTGCTGGCCTCTTTTCCCGCCACCCGCCCGCCCCCTGCCGCCGCGGTTGCCGGCGTGTCTTGCTCTTTTCCCGTACCCTCTTCCAGCAGTTGTACTACCTCTCAGATGTTTTCTTTTCATATCATTCTATCGAGCAAACTGTTTATGTCGGCGCCCCTGTAACCAAATACTCCCTTTGAAGTATACGGCATTTTCTTTCCCCTTCTTTCAAATCCTTTTATTGGCGGGTGCAAATTGAATACGCGCTTTATTTTCATGTCTTCTAGACCACTCTTACCAGACAGGATACTCTGGGCAGCTTCCTTTAATTGAGCATCTTGCCACTCGAATTTCTTCCGATTGCTAAGCCTAGCTCTTTTTAGCAGTAATTTCTCCAGCATCTCATTGTTTATCTCACCGTATGTTAGAACACTGTCGGCTTTCTTTATCATACCAAGATTCGAAGGAGAATTATCCAATAAAGTACACGAATATAATTTGCGAATGTCCAGGTTTTTTATTACTTTGCCTATATCTCCGCTTTTCTTCAGCGACGACCTTATCCTTATAACACAAAGTTTTTCCATCTTAGTTAACCTACTATCCCCAATGATTTCCTTTCGCTGCTTAATAAGCGATAAGAAGCTAGTTTCTTTAAAGCTTCGAATGTCGCGTAGCCTAGATTTATCCTTGTGCTTGTCTGTCCCTCGACTCTAGACCAAACGTCTTTGATTCCAGCTAGTCTCAATATAGTCTTTATGTCGTCTGCGACGCAAAAGCCTATCCCTTTCGGCGCCGGCATCAATGTTACTATCACGGAACCAGACTTTCCATTTACTTTGAATGGTATAGAATGATGGGCACCACATGCACACTCCCAACTGCCGCAGCCCCTCTTTATTTTTATTAGACTTAGCTTTGCCTTCTTTACGGCTTTTTCTTTTGCGGTTACCGACTCTAGAGCGCTACCTTTTCCTATTCCTATATGCCCATCGCAATCGCCGACAACTGCCATAGCTGAGAAATGTTGTCTCTTCGCCTTTGCAGTAACCTTCTGGGTATTTCTTATTATCCTTCTTTTCCCGCCGCCGAGTTTTCCTTTAGACTGACCTATAAACAAAAAGTCGATTTGAAGATTAGGCAATAGAGCGTCTATTATCTGTGGTTCTAAGACCTTAAGATTTTTGCTTATTATCTCGTCTATGTCTTTTATTTCGCCAGAAGCTACTTGCCTACCGAGATCACTTTTAAAGTTGTAATTGCTAAACTTTTTTCCTGTAATCTCTGCCGATGATTTTGGCGCCTCCGCTGCTATCTCCTCTGCTGCACTTTTAGTCTCTACAGTTTCGGGGGCTTTTTGTTCAGTTTCCATGTTGCTTTATATTGTCAATTACCTTATTTACTTCTTCTCGCATGCCCTTAACCTTTTCACCTACTAAATGAAATTGATTGCCTTTTTTATTTTCGTAATGTTTTGCTATATGCGATCCGTATAGTCTGTCCTCTGATATTGGAAGTTCACCGGCATGTAAATTCAGGCCGCCATCCTGTGCGCCCTTTAGGAAATAATATATGAAACTGTCTTTCTTAAGAGTTCTGCCCCCTTTGTCGAGTATCGCTTCCTTTGCGCTGGATTTCCTAGCCAAAAGAAACCCTGTCAAATATGACGCAGGTATATTCTTAGGACTAAATGCCCACCCATATTTTTTAAGCTCTCTTCCGTATACCGTGACCAAGGTCTTATCTCCCGCTTCTGCGTATTCTACTACTTGTCCTATTATCGTGCTATCTGTCTTTCTAACGACTACTCTTGGTAAGCCCGATTTCAAGAGCTTTAATCTCTTCCTATAGTCGGTATTTCCTTTTTGTTGTAATCTCATATTATGATTTTTTCATCTCCTCTATCGAATTCTTCATGTGCGTAACGCTGTGAAATGCGTTTCCCTTTATTTTTCTATAGACCACTCTAAAAAGCTTATTATCTATTTTACCGGCGGCGCGCTCTTTAAACAACTCTTTTCTTAAGGCTCGCACTTTATCTTTCCAAGAGAATTGCATCCTGGCGTTTTTCTTCCCTTTTCTGCTTCCTACGCCCTTTCTATGTCCTCTCTTTTTCTTTAAATGTAATTCCCTTGCTCTGGATCTAGATTGGCCTTGTGTTTCTTGTTTCTTTATAGCGCCGCTTGAAATAAGATTATCCACATCGGCTCTAGTTATCGCTTCTTTTATCTCCTTGAATTTGGCTGGGTCTAGCCATACTCTTTTCTCACCGACTCCCAAAATATCACTTGCTAGTCGTCTCTGTGTTTTTAACATTCCTCTCATGGTTTACCACCTGTATATTTTTCGATTTGCACTCCTCTAATATCTTTGCTCTTTTCATCGAACCGACGGCACTTGCTATTATTACTATGTTATTCTCATTTATTTTTCCCAAATCGGATGGAGTATAGACTATTAACGGGATTTTATTCGCTATCTTGCCGCGTGTCTTAACACTAGACATGAATCCTTTTGACGGCATTGGTTTATGGCCTTTCTTTCCAACCTTAGTCTTGTTCTTGCGCCCGCGTGGCTTACGCCAAGACATTCCGACTCTTACTAATTTTCCCGAATCTTTTTTTGTGAATTCCATGTTAAGGTTTCTTTGTTATGAAGATTCCATCCTTGAATACTCTTCTGTCCTTATTTTTGATTTGTATCTTGCTTTCTATCGTGCCTGCGACTTGCCCTACAAGATATTTATCTATACCTGAGACTTTTATCTTGGTCCCGGTTACTTTTACCTCTACGTCCTTTGGAAGCTTTATCTCTCTCGGCTTTCTTTCGCCGACGAAATTCTCGACTATCAGCTTATCGCCACTTACCTTTACTGTGGCTGGGAAGTGCATATAGATAAGTTCTAATTCTGCCGTATATTTTTCGTTTACTCCCTTAACCATGTTTCTAACCATCGCTGCCAAAGTCCCAGCTATAGCTTTTTGATAGGCTATGTCTCTATCTGCATCGACATGCAAGGTTGTGCCGTCCAAATTTATTTGCAAGAAGGGATATTTGATTTCTGTCTTCAGTTCGCCTTCTTTGCCTTTTACCGTTATTGTATTTTCAGATATGTTTAAGTCTACGCCAGACACGTCGACCTTGAATTTAGTAGACATAAGCTATCAATGTACCCCCAACTCTAAGCTGCTTGGCTTCTTTGTTTGTCATAAGTCCTTTATTCGTGGAAAGGACTATCATACCAAAACCAAGTGCAGGAAGGAATCTTTTTTCGTATTTTGTCAGCTCTTCCGCTTTGATTGGCAGTCTTGGTCTTATCGCCTTGCATTTATTTAGATCTTCGCTTAACTCTAACTTTATGAAGCCGCCCCTTGAGTCGCTTATTACTTCGCATTTGTTCAGATATCCATTATTCTTCAAAATATCGAGTATCCTTATCAGAAACTGGGAAACGGGACTTACTACGCACGTCTTTTTTCCGTTATTCTTCGCTACATCTATCACATTAAAAACGTTAGAAAGTGTGTCTGCCATGTTTATGCCTCTTTTCCGTATTTCCTAAAACCAAGGTCATATGCGACTTCTCTAAAACATTCTCTGCAATAATTCAAACCATGTACGCTTATGTGGGCTTCTGCTCTGTTACATCGAACGCATTTTCTTGTTCTTGCATCGTGTGGCTGTGTCTTGTGCTTGCTGAACTTTAAGAATCGATTATACTTAGCGGGTTTTCCCTTAAGATTTTTCCCTATCCTTTCAAATGCCGTTTCCATATTAATCATTTATCTTTACTTTGTATTTGTCCCTTATAAATTCCATTGCTTCTTCCTTTTTTATTATGTGCGTCTTTCCTATCTTTCTTGCCATCCTCTTCCTAGCTATCGAATATCCTCTCCTTGACAAAGTTATTGCGACCGATACGCCGACTATACCTACGGTGTAATCATACTTTGCTCCGGGTATATGAACATATTCTGATATACCGAAAGACAGGTTGCCATTTTTATCGAAATTTGATGACTTTAGCTTATCTTCTACCGCGGCTAAGAGCCTTTTCAATAGTTCATTTGCTTTTTCTCCCCTCAATGTCACTTTAACGCCTATATCTAGGCCGGGTCTTATATTCCATTCCGGTATCCTCTTTTTAGTCGTTGTTTTAACTGATTTCGCCCCGGATATCTGCTCAAGTAATTTTCCTATTTTCTCGAGCTTATCTCCAGGTTCTCCTACTCCGACATTCATCGTTATCTTCTCGATATTTATCTCTCTCATCTTATTTTCCATGTTCAAAGTACAAAGCAAGATGCTGCGGATGCCCTAAACGCTTGTCCGTCTTTTTCTAGTTCGACTGATTCTTCGTCTATTTTGGTTATTTTTCCTGTAAGTCCGGCGTTTTTACCTCTAAAGACTATTACTTGACGACCTTGTTCAAAAGGTAGAACTTCTTGTATCTGATTTGTCGGAAGGTCCAAGACTACAGTGTCGCCTATCTGTATATTTTCTCTGTCTGTTATGACGTTTCTTCCATCGTTCAGCCTTAGCACGGTCTTGCCGCCATTTGCTTTGCCTTTAGATAGGACTTTTAATTTCTTAGATTTCTGATCGGACTCGTCCTTTTTTATGATGAGTTTTCCTTTCGCGTCCAAATGCGCGATAAATTTGTCTCCCTTAACGTTCAGCATATCGCCAAAACCGACTATGTACTTTTCTTCTTTTATCGTCTTTCCATCCACCTTTACATTGCCGCCCCTTATAAGATATCTGGCCTCTTTGCAGTTGTTCACAATTTTCATCAGGTCTCTTAATATCCCCAGGAGCGCTATGCCTTCTGAGCTTCTATGCTTGCCAGGCAGAGAGCGGACGTAATAAGTATATTTTTTCCTAGGTATGACTACCGATTTCGTTACTACGCTTCTCTTAAAGTGCTTTGATTCACCGTGTCTTGCCATAAATTTTTAGCTTGTCAGTTCTCCAGCCATCTGTAGTATTTAATTCCTTAACCAGCAAAGCTGAAGGTCTTAATTTGAACGGTACTTTGTTCCCTTTTTTTGTCGTCCTCTTAACGCTATCTACAGTAACCTTTGATTGTTTGGTGTATACCTTGTCTACTTTCCCTTCGGTTCCCTTGAATTTTCCTCGCATTATAAGCACGCCATCGCCTTTTCTCACCGGAACGTTCCTTGTCTTGTAGATGTTTCTGAGTTCTTTCGATAAGTGGGCAGACAGCATAGGTCTCTTTAGGTGCAGCGGTGCATTCTTTCGGTATTTCCTCTGTTTCTTCGGGCTAACGCTGCTGATCCAATTTTTACTAAAGTCTTTGCTCATACAATACTCTGTGATATTTTCGTTATGTGTGGGAACCTAAAAGATATCTCTTTTGGTATGGGCCCCCTCAATATCGTCCCTTGTGGTTCATATTTGTCTATGTCTTTTACTATAGCGCAGGCATTGTCTTCGAATGAAAGTCTTGTGCCGTCGTGTCTCCTAAAAGCTTTCTTTTGTCTTACTATAACCGCAGGAAACGTCTTATGAATCGTATCTGGTGAGCCTCTTTTTACTACGACCCAAACAGTATCGCCTACACCACATTTCGGTTGCCTGTCTTTTACACCGTGATAACCGCGCACTTGTACAACTTTGGCGATCTTCGCACCAGAATTGTCAGCAATATTTATCCAGCTGCCAACATTTATCGATTTGCTTATCTTAGCTCTAAGCGGCTTTAAACCTCCACCCTTTCTTCCTGTTCCCATGTTAAACCTTCCTGACCACTACGAACCGCTTCCACCTGCTTATTGGCCTAGTTTCGTATATAACTACACGGTCTCCTAACTTTGCATTTATGCATTCTGGATTATGAGCTAAAACTTTTGTCCTCTCCTTGAGGAATCTATCATATTTTTTAAGTCGCCTAAATCTAGTCCAGCTGACTGCAACGGTCTTATGCGCTTTTGCTGAAGTGACAATCCCTTCAAATTTCCTACCGTGCACTCTTAGAGATCCGTGATAAGGACAATTATCATCCTTGCATTCTACGTCTGGAGCTACCAGGTCACTATATTGCATATTCCCAAGGCCTCAAATTTATCTCTTCACCCCTAATTTTGATTTCTTTTCCGTTAGCATAGGCAACAAATCTGTTCTTGTCTTTTATAATCCTTTTTTGTTCTCCATTTATACGTAGAACTAGCGTATTCTTAGTCTCGTCTATAACAAGTCCTCTTACATTTGTATCCTTGATAGATACGTCTCTCCCAATTAACATTAGGTATTTAAGAAAACCATCGTTTAAAAACGTTTTTATGCTACTTTGAAATGTAATAAAAGTAAAAATTTAAACTAAGCCAAGCTTTGTCGCTAGATCCATGGCGCTTGTCTCGGATTTTAGCTTTACTATAGCGACCTTCTCCCCGCTCATTTTGTTTATTATATTTATCTTTTCGATTTTTGCGCCGAAAAGCGCTTCTAATTCTTTCCTTATGCCGATTCTATTCGAAGTCTTTGAAACTATAAATGAAAGCTTATTCTGTTCCTGCATCAACCTAGTTGCTTTTTCACCGCTTTGAACGCTTATTATATTTTTTATGCTTTCTTCCATGTTTAGCCCAGAGACGCCAGCGCGCCTTTAGTCCATATCATAAGTCTGCCGGCATTGCCTGCATGAGTTACATCATATATATTGAGGGACCCTGGTCTCCTTACAGTAATGTTTAGATTAGCCATGGCTCTAGCAACCTTTGAATCATCGGTTGTAACCAATACTGGGCCCAGCTTCCTCTTGTATTTCCTGCCCCTTAATTTGCCCTTACCTGCTCTTATTTTCCTTTCCGTTATCCTCTTTAGCTCATCTGAAAGACCAAGCTCGTTTAATGCGGCAATCGCCTCTTTGGTTTTTGAAAGCGAGTTTATTTTATCATCTACTGTCACCGGCAGGGAATTGATATCTTTTACTAGGTGAAATCTAGAAACCATCTCTTTGTTGGCAGAACCGGCTATTCCCATTCTTATTGCCAACACTTTTTCCTTCTTGTTCAGTTTTTTAACCATTACGCGTTCTGCTTTCGGCGGGTGTGCTTCCCTGCCACCGACCGTGTGAGGCGCTACTGCGCCGACATAAAAAAAGCTAGTGCCCCTATGCAATAGCGTCTTCCTCGGGCTTCTATTCATAGTGTGACCATAAGTCGTCTTATACGATCGCCTTCTCTTTGTAAGCTCCGCCGATTTTCTTTTTCCTGCTAGGGGGTCGGTATATTTCAGTTGGAATCTTTCCGATTCTTCGGATAGATAAGCCCTTTTAAGAAACTCCTTGTTTATTTCCTGCTGGAATACCGCCGGCAACTGGCTTCCGTCTGCCTGCCTTACGACTGATTGTGCTGTTTCTGCCATAATTTAGTATTTGATGAAATTCACTTTTACGGGTTCTGCGCTCTTTATCGGCCTTAACGCCTTTCTCATCACTATCAACCTACCTATGCTGCCCGGGGTCGAACCCTTAAGCACCAGCGCGGTCTTTGTCACGTTTCCGTATCTCTTATAACCGCTCTTTATGTTTATCTCAGCCGGTTCCTTTACTATCTTTAAAACGAATTTGTTGTATTCCACCCGCGAATTAAATCCTAATCTTCCGTGTTGCGGTACTGTAAACTGTACCTTTGCCATCGATTCGGCACCGAGGTTGCCGGCTTTTCTTCTGGATTTGCTTGCGTGCACCGGGTATATCTTAACTCCAAATCTTTTTACCGAACCCGTGAATCCCTGGCCTTTGGTGACAGAACTTACGTCTAAGAAAGACCCGTCTTTTATCACTGCGCCGACTTCTAAGTCCTTCCCTAACAGGTCTTTTACGGTCTGATATTTTTCTTCTAACTTGCCGCCTACGCCAATTTCAAAAACCTCGGGGGTTTTCTTTATGTTGGCGAGCCAAGGTTGTGTCGAGACCAAGAGCCTTAAATCGTCCGACTTTCCTTTGATATCATCTGGATTTGCATTGTTCTCTTTAAAACTCAGTCGTCTTAATATGTTTTTATTAAGACCTTGTGCCCAGCTTTCTCCGACCGTGTTCTTGTTTTTATAAAAACGTAGCGCGCAAACGACCAATGGGGGGCATTCCAGGATGGTCGCATTCGTCATGACCTCCGTCTTAAAAGTAGGGGAATTCTTGTCATTGTCCAAATAAGTCAAGGTGGTCATCCCGACCTTATAACCCGCAAATCCGCTTATCTCCTTCGGCGACAGGTGGCCAAAGTTATTGAAATTGTGGTACGGCCTGTCGCTTCTGGTTATAGGGTAGAACTGAAGGCTGCCTCGCCTGGGCGTACTCTTCTTGGTTATCTGGTGTGCCATATTTTGTATTTTTTATAAGTGTGGTTTTAATTATATAACTTATCATTAATTCATTTAAATACGTTTATTTTTTTAAAGGCAGTCAGAGGTTTAATATGTCGATTTTTGCTATCGACCTCTTATCCTTTGAAGTATCTGATACCAGTATCGCTTTTTCGATCGCATAATCGTTTTTTATGTACTTAAGGGCGGTATCCAGGGTATTCGCACGGATCGGGACTATGTCGCGGCCAAAATTTAGAAGGTCGTTTATATCCTCGCGTTTTGCGAGCACGAATATATTAAAATCTATGTGATATCTTGACAACCTAAATGCATTTTTTATATCGTTTGTGTCCAGGATTATGGTTTTTATACCGGTCTTTCCAGAAAGGCCGGCTATCCCCCCCATCAAAGCATCCCCTTCGCCTTTTATCTTGTACTCCACCGCGCTTAGTTTTCTATAGTTGAATCCTATCAATTTTCTAAGCATATCGACGGTCTTTACCGGATATGCTCCTATCGCCGTCTCTTCGGATAACATTACCGCGTCCGTGCCTTCCATAACGGCGGTAAAAACATCGTCTGCTTCGGCTCTCGTTGGCATCCTCCCATGCGTCATAGACTCTAGCATCTGCGTCGCTGTTATGACCGGTTTGCTCAACTCATTCGCTTTTTTTATCAGTTTCCGTTGGATAAACGGGACTTGGACTATGTCAAGGTTCAGGCCAAGGTCCCCCCTAGCGATCATTATTACGTCTGAAGCTTCGGCTATCTCGTCAAAATTTTGTAGCGCTTCCTTTCTTTCGATTTTCGCTATAAGTACGCTATCCTTACCAGTTATTTTTCTCGTCTTGAGGATGTCCTCCTTTTTTGAAACGAACGATAGGGCGAAGGCGTCTATCCCGTGGCTTAATCCGAATTTTATAGCCGCCGTGTCTTTATGCGTCGGATAAGTTTTTTTATAGACCAGCCCCGGCGAGTTTATGCTCTGTTTGCTTAGCAGTATGCCATCGTTAAGTGCGCGGACGATCACTAAGTCCCTTGTCCTTTTTAGGGGTTTTACTTCAATCTTGCCGTCTGAAAGCAATACGTTTTTTTCCAGTGAGATGCCTCTCGCTATGTCTTTTGTCGTAGGTATCTCTCCGCCCGGCCCCAGCGTATATTTGACTCCTTGTTTTATTTCTAACTGCGCGTTTTTAAGAAGACCTGTCCTGATCTTCGGGCCCGGCAGGTCTACAAAGATAGAGACGTTTTTCCTCAGTTTTTTCTTAAGCTTGTTTACTATTTTGACTATCCTACTAAAATATTCCGGGTCCCCATGTGAAAAGTTTAGTCTGAATACATTGACGCCATTTAATATTAGTCTTTTGATGGTGCCCTCCTTGTCAGAAGCTGGTCCGAGCGTCGCGATTATTTTTACCTTTCCTTTTTCCATTGACATCACATATAGTTAATTTTCTGATTTATTAAGTTAGGCTGCCGATCGCAACCAGCGGCATCACGCCATTTGGAGGGTACGCTCTCACCCTAAACCACTGGATCTCGATATTCGAATTGGGGCTATCAGCGTAAATACCCATGGACGGGTATACTAGCGTTGGAAAACTAAACGCTGATAGTGTCCCCTGATGCGGTGCTGAATAGTCGATGTAATAAGCCTGTGCCGAACCTGATATCCATACTTGTCCGATGATCCCATTGGTTATCGTCAGTGCCGGGTTCTGGGCGCCGGTCGTCCCATTTTGCATAGATCCGTACGCTACGCTTCCGCTCCAATAATTAAAGTCATACCCGGCGCTCGTCGGAGTGTCGCCTATTTGTTGCGCTATGCCGGCCGCGACCCCGCTTACTGTGATCACGTCCGCTTCAGATATCACGGGTGGTGTGAAACCATTATCATAGACAAGTCCGCCATACGCAGCGCTGCTGTCGGTAGTTATGGTTATCCCATTGTCCTGAGTGATAGTCGTGCCGGATGGTATCACTTCGGTATAGCCGTTTGATACGAGCGACCCTGCAAAGTTGTCATAATAAGTAAACACGTTCGCGCCGTCGTCGTATTCTCCATATGTCGGAGATAGCTGCGGGGCTTCTCCCGTGTTCTGTGTATTAAAAAGATTATACGGCGGCGAATATAGATCCATGTATATAGATAGTTCAGAGTTGGCAGGTATCCCCGCCCCTAATTTTAACCAATACGTCGTGTCTGTACTCGCTGAGCCCGCCCCAGAAAACGAAACGTTGTATACGACTCCGTTGTACCCGTTGCCGCTGTGATCGTTTGCGTTCCCAGCGAGAGGCCACCAGCCCTTCGCAATGGTTATCGGAGAGCCGGCTTCACCTTCTTTATACAGGGAAGCCACCTGTGAGCTGGTCAACGACGTGTCGTAAGCCTGCACGTTCGCGATCACGCCATCCATGACGCTACCGGCGCCAACGTCTCCCGGACTGTAAGACCCGATCACGGGAAGCGATACGTTCCCGATCCCGGCGCCATCAAACGTAAAGGTGCAGGACGGCTTACCGTCGACATACATAATGGCGTTGTTTTCGTCAATCACTTCGGCGACGAAATATACGGTATTTAGCGGTATGGACGTGCTGTTGCATGAACTTGTTCCACGAGTCGAATTAAGCACAAAAAAAGTAAAGGATGTCGAAGTAGGGTCCGGGTAAGTATTCGGGTATGACTGCAAGCCAAAAGATGGGCTCGCAGTGTTGTTTGTCCACCATTCCTGAACGCCGTTGCTGCTCGTGAAGCCGGATATCTCGACCCAACCGGTAATAGTCGCTTTACTAAACGAATAGTTTACGGTCTGTGGCGGCACTATGCGACTGGTGTATCCGTTAAAATCTGCGAGGTTGCCGGACTCGAGCCATGAGGGGATCACAGTGCCGTTTGAATAAGAAAATTGTATATCCTGGAGGTTTGAAGCTTCATATTTAGAGTACGCCGAAGAGTTTATTGTGATCACCTGCTGGAATGGTGACGGGGTGGCAGCAAACTCTGGATTTAATAAGGTTATCTTAAGCTGTTGCGACGGGATAAAGCATTCCGAGCTAGCCACGCCCAAAGACGGCACGCTGACGATTATTTTAACTTCCGGGTAAGTTTTTGTTAGGTTTATGGCGCCGTAAAAAGCCCCGCTAGTCGCACTCTCGTTTTCAGAAGCTATCTGAACGTCCCCGATCGTATAAACCGTTATATTGAAGTTTATATCATCGACCGCCGCCCCGCTTTGCGATAAAAAGGACAGATTATACGATAAAATTTTTGTATTTGAAGAATTGAAAGCGTAAGAAGCGTTTATAAAAGAGACCGGAAGATCGAAACTAAGAAGTGTGGTCTGCTTGCCGTCTATCTCTACCAACTTTGCCTGACCTGAAAACTGTCCTGGATTTATTGGCAGTTCGCCGACTATGGGTAGACTGAGCGTCGACGTGTCTTCGGCTCCGCTTGACGCCAAAATCAGATAGCTGTTGCAGAGATAAGAATTCAAAATGTTTAAGCCGGGAGAATCAAAAGTGAACGCCATCGACGAACCTGTCTGTTGCGAACTTAGGTAGCTGACCGCCCCGCTAATGCTGTTGACTATCAGAGCCAAGTTCTGTCCGTTCTCCGTTGCGCTATAAGCGGATGAATAATAAAACGTATAGGCTAAAAAGGTAGAAAGTATCAACAGCCCGATCCCTATGATTATAAGGTATTCCAAAGAAACCTGTCCCTTCAATTTGGAATTGAGTGCTTTCATGTAATTACTTTAAAGCGCCTTGTCGATAAGCTTATTTATATTCAAACTTACGGCACCTATGTCTTTATCCCCATCCACCTTCTTTAGGTGAAACTCTTTTGAGATATGCAGATATGCCTGTCTTACTTGGTTAAGCTTTTCTTTTTCTTCAAACAATTCCAGACTCTCTTCCTGGTCGGATATCCTTACTAGAGAAACGCTTGGTTTTACGTCTATGAATATCCCTATGTCTGGAAGTCTAAAGCTCAGGTTTATGTATCTAAGCCACTTGTAATTTACCTTAGAAGCATAGCCATATGCCAGGGTAGAAAATAAGTATCTATCACATACGACCATCTTCCCTCTCGAAAGAGCCGGCTCTATTTCTTTTTCTAAGTGGTGGGCGCGATCTGCGCAAAAAAGTAGTTGAAGGGCTCTGGATGATGTGGAAAATTCTCCCCTTAATGCAGCTTTCGACAAGCCGCCGATTATGCCATTGGTCGGCTCCTTCGTAAGCAATACGGGAAAGCCACGTTCCTTAAGATGATGTGCTAAAAGCGCTGCTTGCGTCGACAGGCCCGCTCCGTCTAGACCTTCTAACACTATGAACCTTCCTTTCATATTTTTTTACCTTCTAGTTTTGCAAGCTCTGATAGTATCTGATCGGCTACGACGTGTTGGTCATTGGAGCCGTCTATCCTTACCCAATTTTTGGAAAAAAACTTTTCACTTATTAATCTTTCGTAAATGCCCTTGACATTTTGGAGAAGCGCCCTGTCTTTTTCGAACTTGTCTACGTCGCCGATAAGAGTTTTCTGTTTCTGTTTCCTCTGCATGGAAATTTCCACTGGCACATCGACATAAAACACGGCGAATGGTTCGTTTAGTTCCATAAGTCTTATGAAGGATTTTGCTCTCTCATAATCAAAACCGTTAGAACACTGATAGGATAAAGTGGAAAAAAGATATCTGTCCATAATGACAAAATCACCCGCTGCTATTGCGCCTCTCACTTTGTGCTTATCCTTTAGCATATCCACTAAGTAGACGAAGAACTGCTCCTCAACGTCTAAATTTACCCTAGAATGAAGGAAGTCATCTATTATTCTCCCGTATATGTATGTATAATCCGGATAGGAAAGTGCTAAAACCCTGGAGCCTTTGCTTTCCAGATGCTCTTTTAAAATTTTGACTTGTGTTGCTTTTCCAGAGCCGTCCGTTCCTTCTAAAACAAGAAGTTTACCTGACATAAGATAAGAAATATCCTTATGCTTTAATACCTTTCTTGTAAATTTGCACTTTCTCTCCTAGAAAATCCAATATCTGATAGTCTTTTGTTTTAAGGTTTATGACCGGTACTTTTGCGACTTCCGGGTCTATGCCGTATTTTTTCTGATAGGAAGTCTGATACTGCCAGCACGAAGCATTTACTAATATAGTTTCCTTATATTTTGACATCAAAGTTTTATGTATATGGCCGGCCGCGTATATGTCCGGCGTTTCATCGATTACTAGGTAATCTTGCGTTAATGGGACAACTTGCGTAGACCCATGTGTAGGTGCGAGGTGTCTCGACTTTAACTGCAATTTCATTATAGCAATCACGTCATCCGTAGTCATCTTATTATATTTGCTTATTGTGTTCACGAAATAAGTTATACTAAAACCATGATACCCGAGCAAGTTTGTCTTATGTCCACCGACAACTAGATTAACTTGGTAAGGGTTTGATAAGAAAACTGCATTCTCTAGCTTGTAAAGTTCTCCTCCAAAAAATGAATCCAGTCTTGGTTGTGGTTCAGCAATGTGTGTTGCGTCATGGTTGCCTTGCGAAATCAGTATCTTTATGTGTTTTGGGATTTTGTTTAAAATAGAGTAAAGCTCATCATATTGTTGTTTTAAATCGGTTATGTTAAGTTCTTTTTCCTGATCTGGATATACCCCTATGCCGTCGACAAGATCGCCGGTTATCACGATAAATTTCGTAAGTCTCGCTATATCTACGTATTCCTCAACCTCTCCGTTTATCCATTTTATGAATTTCTCAAGCGGTTCTCTGGCAAAAAGCTTTGAGCCCACGTGAACATCAGATAAAAATAGCGCGTAAGAGTCTTCTATCTCTAGCGGTTTCCCATTACGTACCTGTATGTCTGGGAAATTAATCTCATTTATGAAGACCGCATCCTTCGACTTTTTTCCTTTTATTATCACTATCTGATCCTGCATCAGGTCCTGGTTTATTGTAGAAGATATTGCTCTATAAGATGAGACATTATCTTCTATGTCAAGTATCATAAATTTCTTAATTGGGCTTATTGATACACTAGAGATCATCGCTATAAATTTTACGTCTGAGCCGGATGGCATGTTTTTTACCTGAGAAATGGACATTAAGCCGCCGCCGTCTTTGTTTATGAGTATATTCTTAATCCGGTTAAACCTGTCATTAAAATATGCGGTCCAGTCAGCTGGTTTAGAAGCCGAGGTCCCACCTTCATAGTTCTTTATTATCTCAACAGAATATTCAGAACCGCTTTTGTTTTCTGGATACAAGTCATGTAATATCATCTGGTCCAAGAAAGTTATGTTCCTCTCCTTCAACGTCTTTATTACTTGATCGACATTATCTATTTTTGCGCTTTGTATTGCGGCGTCTACAAGTATCCCATTTAAGAAAAATTTACTTAGGTCTTCCTCCTGCATAGCTATGGAGGTAAGTTATCGTTTATAATTCTATTCAAATAATTTAGTCCTTCAGAAAAATGTTTTATTGAACAAAAGAAGATTCTGGAAAGCCTAATTCTACAAGAAGTTTCTTTACCTTATCGACGTGGTCGCCCTGCAATTCTATCGTATTGTCTTTATAGGTACCGCCGCAAGCCAATTTATTCTTAAGCTGCTTCGTTATCGTTTTTAAATCGGCTACTTTTGGGTCTAGCCCACTTATCATGGTAACTACTTTCTTAAAAGAAACGTGTTTGGTGTATATTCTTATTTTCTGATTTTCCTGAGAAATTGTGCCGCAGATACAAAGATCTTTTGGCAATCCGCAAACTGAACAGACTTCTGTCATTATATTTTTCTTCTTTACCTCGTACTTAATAAACTATATTTTAATAGAGCTAAGCTAGTATAAATAGGCTTCTAATAGCGCACGCGATAAAATTTGGCTTTTTTCTTTTAATAAATATTTAAATCTCATAGGAACTTAACCTTAGAATAGCTATAGCCCAAAGCGAATAAAATGGAAGCCTATGTGAATCTTGTAGACGAGATATTAAAAGACATAACGACTAGACTCAATCTAAAAAACGCAGATGAAACTAGGCGATACTTTAAGTATCAAACATACGAGTACGGCGGCGACTTTTCGATAACACTTGCTTTGAGGGAAAGCAAACTAAAAGGTATCCCGATACAAAAGGCAGCGGAAGACATAAAGGCCAAGCTGAAGGGCTCAGATTTCATAAAAAAGATCGAAGTAGTCAATGGTTATGTTAACTGCTGGTATAATTACGAAAAACTGGCAAAAGAACTTATTAGTGAGTTCAGCGCCGATTACGGCAGAAGCAACTGCGGAAAAAATGAACGGGTTATGGTCGAACACACGAGTATAAACCCCAATAAAGCCGTCCATATAGGACACGTAAGAAATTCTGCGATAGGCGACTCTCTATCTCGGCTACTTAGATTTTCTGGATACAATCTTACGGTTACTAATTATATAGATGACACCGGTGCTCAAGTAGCCGACAATGTTGTCGGAGTTAAGTTCCTTGGCTTCCCTAGATCTAAACCCGGAATAAAGATAGACCACTACCTAGGTGATGAAGTCTATGTAAAAGTAAATAAACTGTATGAAAGCGACCCTGCACTTCTAGAAAAAAGACGACTTGTGTTAAAATCTATAGAAGAAGGAAACAACGAGATTTCTTCGTTAGCGAGGGAAATGGTCTTAGATGTGCTTAAGGCACAGATTGAAACTCTTAGCAGGCTCGGTGTCTTCTATGACCTAATAAATTACGAATCACATATACTTACCTACAAATTTTGGGCAACGGCGTTTGCTCAGATGAAAGCTATCGGAGCAATAAAATTAGAAACTAATGGCGAAAAGAAAGGCTGTTGGGTTTTTGAGACACCCCTGCCAGATGAGGGCAAGATATTAGTACGTTCGGACGGAACCGTTGTATATGCTGGCAAAGATATAGCCTACGCGATGTGGAAACATGGTTTACTTGATAGCGACTTTAGATACAAAAAATTCGGACTGCAAAAAAACAACGAAGAATTATGGACTACTACTTTGGATAAAGATGCAGAAAAAAATCATCCTACGTTTAATCACGTGAAACGCTCGATAAGCGTAATAGACGTGAGGCAGAGTTATGAGCAGGCCGTGGTAAAGGAAGCCATAGAGAAGCTAGGCAGGGGAAAAGACGTTAATTATATGCATTACGAATATGGGCCAGTAGCCCTTTCATCAAACACCGCTAAAAAACTAGGCATAAAGGATACTGAAGAAAAGGACGCGTTCCAGATGAGCGGTAGAAAAGGCATTTACATAAATGCGGATGATTTTCTAGAAAAATTGTACAAAACTATATTGGAAGAGACTAAAAGTAAGAATACCGACTTAAACGAAAACGTGTGTGAAAAAGTCGCTGAAAGCTTGGCAGTTTCAACGCTAAGATACGAAATGGTAAGAATCGATCCAAAGAAGACGATAGTTTTTGATATGGATGAAGCATTAAAATTAGAATCGAAGAGCGCAGTTTACATCGACTACACATTAGCTCGTATGTCCGGTATACTTAGAAATTCAAAATCAGAAATAAAAAATGGTGTTGATGTCCCAGAATTGAACGACTCTGAAAAGCACGTACTTCTGGATATAATACGGTTTCCAGAAGCTATCGAATCGTCAGCAACATCTCTCGATTTAACTGTTGTATCTTCTTTCTTATCCGACTTAACATCAGACTTCAATGTATTCTATACTAATACAACGGTCCTAAAAGCCGAAGAAAAAGTAAGAGACTTTAGACTGTGGCTTGTCAATGCTTCCAAGATAACATTAATAAATGCTATGTTAATACTAGGTTTAGTTCCGCTTGAGAGGATGTAAGTTACTTGTATATAATATATGAAAAATACGCCATTTGCCTTGGAGATAATAAGTGTGCCGATGTCTTTTGGCGGCAACGTAGGGGGCGCGGAACTGGGTCCAGACGCGATAAAAAAGGCGGGGCTTGTTTCTTTGCTTAAAAAACTGGGCTTTAAAGTAAAAGAGGATGGAGACATAAAACCAAAAACAAAAAAGCCACAAAAGGTAAATCCGAAGGCGAGACATCTAGCAGAAATATTGAAAGTTGACAAAAAGGTCGCTGAATCAGTATACAATGCAATAAAATCGAAAATGTTCCCGCTACTTTTGGGGGGCGACCACTCTATAGCTATTGGTTCTATTGCGGGTCTGTCAAAGTCTTTTGACGACCTTGTGGGTGTTATATACTTTGACGCGCATGGCGATTTCAATACGCCAGAGACCACGCCGAGCGGTAATGTGCATGGGATGCCATTGGCACTGATATCCGGTCAATATAAAGCTAAAGCGCTACCATTGGACATGAAAAAACCGGTAGACCCTAGAAATATTGTAATAATAGGCGCAAGAGATATAGATCCGAAAGAAAAAATACTATTAAAAAAAGCTGGGGTCCATGTAGTAGGGATGAACGAAATAAAAACCAACGGGATAAACAAAATAATCGCCGAAGCTATACAGATAGCTGCGGAAAACGGGCGCAAAGTGCATTTAAGTGTAGACATAGACGTACTTGATCCAAAATTTGCCACTGGGACTGGAACTCCTGTACCGGGCGGGCTTGATCTTAGTGAACTAAAAGTTGCTATGTCGATTTTAGGCTCTTCTGGCTGTGTTGGGTCATTTGAAATGGCTGAAGTAAATCCTTTGAAAGACGAAGACGGCACGACTGCTCCCGTAGCGGTAGAAGTTATAAACTCCTTTTTCAGTAAATTTATTAATAAAATTTGAAAAGTTATATTTTACATTTTATTTTAATATTATTTTAATTACTTTTTAGTAAGTATAGTAAACCTTTAATTCTTTAATCTTGTATAAAGTCTATGGACTTCAGCAGACTATTCAGCCCGGAGAGCATCGCTGTCGTCGGCGCATCTAGAGATCCGGGTAAAATCGGCAGTGTAATATTAAAGAATCTTAGGATAACCTATCGAGGCAAGATATTCCCTATAAACCTTAATACCGAAGAGATACAGGGAATCAAAGCATACAAAAAGGTTTCAGAAGTTAAAGACCCTATAGACCTCGCGATTATATCGATACCCGCAGAAGGCGTATTATCTGTTCTAAAGGAATGCGAAAGAAAAAAGATTAAGTTTGCAATAGTAATAAGTGCCGGCTTCAAAGAATCTGGCAGCTCTGGCCTAAAATTAGAAGAGGACATTAAAAAATTCCTTAAAACCTCAAAAATAAGAGTTATAGGTCCGAACTCTCTGGGCGCGATAAACACTTCTCCTTCTTATAATGCTACCTTTATAGACCCAAATTCAAAACCGATTGAAGGCAGGACGGCATTTATCTCCCAAAGCGGTGCGCTCCTAAGTGCGATAGTTGATGATGCTACCTTAGAAAAAATTGGATTTAGTAAAATAATAAGCATCGGCAATGAAGTTGATGTAGACGAGGCTGAGATGCTAAATGTCTTATTGAATGATGAAAAAACCGGCGCAATAACGCTTTATATGGAAGGACTAGAAGACGGCCAGAAGTTTATAAAAAATGCTATAGAAGTAGCAAAAAAGAAACCGATAATCGCCCTAAAGGGCGGAAAATCTAAAATGGGCGCTGCAGCAGCTGAATCTCATACTGGTTCTTTGACAGATAATAACACTAGCTATGACCTTGCCTTCAAGAAATCGGGTGTGATCTCGGTTGATAATATTGATGACCTTTTCAATTTTATGAGGGACGCCCCAAATCTAAAAATAAAGAGCGACGAAATTGTTATAGTAACTAATGCTGGTGGTGGCGGCGTTATAACTACCGATGCTCTTAGTGCTGCTAACTTAAAGCTTGTAAAGTTGAGCAATAACATTATAAGCGAACTTTCTAAAGTTTTGCCAAAAGAGGCCAGCCTACATAATCCGATAGACATACTCGGAGATGCCACGCCAGAAAGATATAAGGAAGCGCTTGAGATCGTTTCTAAATTAAACAAACCGATAATAGTGATATTTTCACCGCAAGAAACTTCACTACCGATAGAAACGGCAAAGGAGATATCGGAGATACGGCTTCAAAACCGTGATCTTCCTATACTCCCGGTTTTTCTTGGCGGCGCTAGGATAGAAAAGGCTAAAAGATACCTTCGAGAGAATGGACTGCCAGCTTATAGCTATCCAAATGAAGCCGTAGACATAATACGCGGGCTCTATGTTTATGGAACGTTTACTCCCCCAGTTTATACGGCCTACAATAAAAATAAGACTAAAGTTCCTAAAGTTTCCTCAAAAGAAAATCTTTTTGGACTGTCTGCTAAGACAATTTTTGATAAACTTGGCATAAGGACAGTGTCTGGCGTGCCTTTCAAAAATGAAGCTGAATTGCAAAAAGCCGTAAAAAAGATCGGATATCCTTGTGTACTTAAGATAGCGTCAAACTCTATAGCTCATAAGGCAGAAGTCGGCGGAGTAGTCTTAGGAATAAAGAACAATGAGGAACTCAAGAAAGCTTTCGCTTCTTTAAAGGCAAAGGTAAATGAAAACCATCTAAAAATTAATGGGTATGAACTATACGAGCATGCAAATAAAGACAATAGACAGAATATTGAGATATTGCTAGGCGCCCATCGAGATAGACAATTTGGTCCGCTTATCGGGATTGGGCTCGGTGGAGAATATGCGAATTTGCTTAATGAAAGTGAATTTGTGCTTGCGCCAATAGCTGATAAAGACATAAATGAATTTAAAAACTCAAAGATTGGAAAGATAATTTCTGCTGCTGCAAAGCATAAAGTTTTCGATGAGCTTGTCGATTATATGATAAGCCTATCAAAACTTATGGAGTCTAATCCGCAGATAAAGGACATAGACATAAACCCGATAATGACATTCGAAGATGAAGCAATAGCTACAGATTTCAAGATATACAATTAAGCTGTAACTATCTTATCGAATAGATTTTTGCCCCTCTTAACTTTACCATTAAATGTTCCAAATTTGCAGTCGTTGATTGTGCCTAACTTTATACCCAATTGAGCCTGCATACTTTCACTTGTAGACGGCATGAATGGATACAACAAAATCGATATTATCCTTAAAGCCTCCAAAGAATTATTAAGGACGGTGCCCAATCTAGGGCCGTCCAATTTCCAAGGTTCTGTATCGTTTATGTATTTATTTATGCTACGCACAAAAGCCCAAATCTCGTTTAGTGCGCCATTTATATCATATCCGTCGAATAATTCCATTATTCTGCTCATATTCAGATTATCTGCGATTTCCGCTTTCCCATCTATTTTCCCCTTGAATTTTTCTGCGAGAGTCAGTACCCTTGCAACTAGATTGCCTAGGTCTGCAAGTAGCTCGCCATTTATTCTAGAAACTAATCCGCTTTCAGAGAAATCTCCGTCTTCCCATATTGATTTTTCTTTTACCAAGAAATAACGTAATGCGTCAACAGAATATTTTTTGGAAAGGTCAATCGGGTTTACGGCATTACCTAAAGATTTGCCCATTTTTTTGCCTTCTACTGTCCACCACCCATGCACTAAAATCGTTTTTGGTAGATCTATTCCTGCTGATAATAACATTGCTGGCCAAATTACTGCGTGGAACCGGCTGATTTCTTTTCCAACAATATGAACATCTGCCGGCCAAAATTCCGTAAATTTGCTACCATTTGGCCAACCTAAAGCGCTTATGTAATTTATAAGGGCATCAAACCAAACATATACCGTTTGTTCTTTATCGGGTTCAAATGGAATTCCCCATGTTACCGATTTTCTAGTTATATCCAAATCTCTAAGAGTACCTTTAAGTATTTTAACTATTTCATTTAATCTAGAATTTGGTTTTACAAAATCTGGGTTTTCTTCGAATATTCTTAAAAGATCTTCCTTATAGCTACTTAAGGCAAAGAAGTAAGCATCCTCTTTTACTCTTTGAACGTCTCTTCCGCATTCTGGACATTTTCCATCCTTTACTTCGAAATCTGCTA
Source organism: Nanobdellota archaeon (assembly GCA_021818905.1). Lineage (GTDB taxonomy): Archaea > Nanobdellota > Nanobdellia > Parvarchaeales > Parvarchaeaceae > Parvarchaeum. Next base: position 14,383 of record JAKASS010000006.1, on the reverse strand, counting down.
TGAAAGTTTCATCTGGAACGCAATACCAGCCTTCGTATACTCCCTTATAAATGTCTTTGTTGTCCCAAACGAGTCTTACAAATTCCGAGACAGCTTTTTCGTGTTCTTCGTCTGTTGTTCTTATAAATTTATCGTAAGATATGTCCAAAGCTTTCCACGCCCCCATATACATATTTGCGACTTCATCAACAAATTCTTTTGGAGTCTTACCGGCTTCTCTAGCGGCTTTTTCTATTTTTGTACCATGTTCGTCTGTGCCAGTTAGGAAAAAAACCTCTTTGCCTAGAATTCTATTCCAGCGAGCTAAAATATCGGCTACGATTGTAGCAAAAGCATGGCCTAAGTGTGGCTTAGCGGTAACATAATATATAGGCGTAGTTACATAAAATTTTTCCATGTTTGTGACCCCTAAGTTAGAAAGAAGATTTATACTTTAAAACCTTTAAGATGTTTGTAACTTTATATAGAAACGGCACTTAAATGCACCGTTTATCACAAATATTAGCGGGAGGTGGATTTGAACCACCGGCCTTCGGGTGCCCCAGTAATAAAAGACCCAGCTCCTATGAGCCCGACGAGCACTCCTGGCTGCTCCATCCCGCTATGTTATTAACTAGCATATCCGAACATTTAATACTTATTCTATCTTTGTCTATCAAATAAACCTAAAAATTAGTAGCAAATATAAAGTATACGTGTTTATAATAATTGGCTATGGCAATAGTTATATCATTGGGCGGTTCTTTTCTTTTCGAAAGTCCCGAAAAGGTCCGCGCTCTAAATAAGGTCATACGCAACTCTGACGAGAATTTCATAATTATCTGCGGTGGCGGCAGGTTGGCAAGAGAATACATAAAATTTGCTTCGTTATTTAAATTAAAATCTGAAGACCTGCACCTCGTCGGCATAAAGTCCACTCTACTGAATGCATTAATAGTTAACAAAGTATTGGGGGGAGAATTATACGAAGGCGACCCGCGCCTTATAAAAACTAAAAGACTTATCGTAACTGGCGGTTTCGAGATAGGCTGGACGACTGACATCTGCGCTGCATACGCAGCTATAGCCTCCAAGGCAAAGGCCATTTTTAATCTCTCGAAGGAGGAAGGCGTTTACGACAAAGATCCAAATAAGTTTGACGATGCAAAACTTCTAAAAACCCTTTCTTTTGAAACGCTTTACAAAATAAACCGGGGCAAAAGAACCCCCGGAATGAACTTTATATTTGACCCGCAAGCCGGCGCCATATGCAAGAAAAACGGAATAAAAGTCATAGTAACGAATAAAATAAGTGATATTGCATCTTATATACACGGTAAAGAATTTTCTGGTACGCTAATAGAGTGAGCTATAAAAATAATAAATATTCGTTTAATTATAACTACTAATGGCAAACTCTTCGAATTGGATGTACACGATATTACCGATCTCCGCCTTGTCCGGTGGTTTGAGCGTGCTTCTACCACTCTATATCCTAGCTTCACATGGAAACGTCTATAATGTCGCGATTGCCATAACTTTGTTCGAGCTTGTAAGCATACCGGCTTCACTTTTCTGGGGGGACTTAACCGATAAGCTCGGGAAAATAAAACTTTTCATATTGATTTCGATAGTCGGCTCGTTTCCGATATTATTGATATTCTATCTTCTGGCTTTTGTCCCTGTGATAGAGGCTACATATGGGATATATGCTTTCATAGCCACGGCATCTTCTCCAGCTATAAATATACTCATAATGTCGCGCCGAAAAAATCCGGCCCTTCCTAGATATTTTAGTCGCTATAGTATACTTTCGATATCCGGTTCTATAATCGGCACAATCCCTGGGCTCTTCATAGGCGGCGGATTCATAAAAGATTATTTAATGTTACTTCTAGTGTTCAACGCGATTTCGCTCATGCTTGCGATGTTATTGGTACGGCCAGACAAAATTAAACCTGCGGAAGCCCGCCATAAACTCGTGAAGAGAAGTTTCGCCTTATTAAATATGTTAAGCAAGACCCCCTATATCCTCACTGGCTATAGGCTAATCCAGAAGATAGCGGCGGGTCTTGTAAACAAGAAAATAAGAAATATCTACATATTATTAGCTGCGATAGGCCTATTCAATGCCAGCATGTATCTTTTTAATACGTCCTATATCCCATACTTGAGTGCACACTCGATAAGTTATAGCAATATATTTCTAGTTAACATATTGAATAGCGTTGCACAGCTCTGCATATATATATCTGTAATATTACTTATAAGAAAAATAAACCTTGGCACGTCTTACCTTGCTTCAAACATAGTAAGAATGTCCGGTTGTTTCCTTGTTGCGGTGCCAGCTATTCTTATCCCGACTTATTTCCTAGAACTTAATATTATAGGATATTTCATTGCGGGTATCGGTTACGCGGTCTGGAACATCGCGTCGTCTGTTATACTTTATATGCAAATCAGGGACCTTGGACGTGGACATTACATAGGTGTCTGGGTCGCTATCCTGGGGGTCTCAGCAGTCATAGGTGCATTCTTATCGGGAGTAATCTCATACCAATTCGGTTATCTAGCCACATTCTCCGTTGCGATAATCGCAATACTGGGTTCTTTCTTGGTATTTACCTATGTACAATCCCCGCAAGAGAGACCTGCCGAGTCGACTAAATAAAATAGATATACTTATATAGGACAATTTTCAAACTGTATAATGCAGCTAATAATAGCAGAAAAAAGTACGGCCGCAGAGACTATAGCAAAAAACCTCGCAGAAAGCAAATTAAGAAGCGAGGAACTTGGTTTAGTTAAATTCTGGTTCACAAAAATAAACGGCGAAGACTCTGTGGTAGTACCGCTTAAAGGCCACATAAAGGATGTGCGATACCCAGAAGCATTCAAAAAATGGGATGAAGCTACATTGAACAAGCTTGTAGATGCGAAACTCGAATATGTACCGACTGCTCTAGACAACATAGAAGTTATAAATAAATACGCCAAAAAAGCCGACAAGGTCATAATCGCAACTGACTACGACACTGAAGGAGAATCTATAGGCTTCGAAGCCATAGACGTAGCCAAAAGCGCCAATAAAAACGCACAAGTGTTCAGAAGCATTTTCTCTTCTCTTACTGCTAAAGAATTACATGATGCTTTTTTGAACCTAAAAAAACCTGATAAAAATCTTTCAGACAGCGCGGATGCAAGAAGAGAAATAGATCTTATAATAGGTGCTGTACTAACGAGATTTATATCTCTGGCTGCAGAAAGACTCGGCAATTCTTTTTTATCTGTAGGCCGAGTTCAAACGCCAACGCTTACTCTTATAGTCGATCGAGATGCCGAAAGGAGGGCATTCAAACCGCAGAAATACTGGCGTTTTATAACCACGCTAAGTTCAGGCAAAGAATTGTTTACAGCCGAATCCGTAGAAGACAAGATATTCGATGTAAAGTTAGCTACTTCTATAAGAAAGGTAAAGACGAAAAAAACGGCAAAGGTAAAAGAAGTTGTCAAAAAAATCAGAGAAGTTGCGCCTCCAAAACCGTTCAACACAACTGGATTTTTAAGAAGCGCAGCATCAATCGGCTTTAGTGTTCCTAACGCTATGCGCATAGTACAAGGACTCTACATGAAGGGTTACGTTTCTTATCCGCGTACGGACAGCGAAGCTTATCCTCCAACCCTTAATTTAGGTGAGATAATTGATGAGCTCGGTAAATCACCGCATTACAACAAATTCGCAGAAGAAATAAAAAAGACCGCGTTACATCCAACAAAAGGAAAAGAAGCAAAAGACCACCCCCCCATCCACCCAGTTATGGTCCCGAAAGAAAACCTGCCCCGCCAAGATGAAAAAATATTTGATCTGATTTCTAGAAGATTTTTAGCAACGCTGTCAAATCCTTCGAAAGAAGAGTTGATGAATATAAAGCTAAGCATCGGCGGCAAAGAATTTTCTGCTCACGGCTCTAGAGCGATAATACCCGGATGGAGAAACGTATACACTTATTCGAAATATGAAGAAAATGTTTTGCCGGAGCTAAAGGAAGGCGATGTGATAAAAATTAAATCCGTAGAAGAGCTTGAAGACATGACTACGCCGCCACCTCATTATTCGCAAGGTGGCATGATGAAACTTATGGAGGATTCTAGACTTGGAACAAAGGCGACAAGACCAGAAATATTGAAGAAACTTATGGAGAGACGTTATATATCCGCAAGTCGGACACTTATTCCCAGCGAGATGGCTTTTGCAGTTATAGAAAACTTGAAAAAGATATCTGAAGATTTAACAAGCCCTAAACTCACTGCTGCATTGGAAGATGAGATGAAAGAGATAGAACTCGGAAAAAAGACAAAGGAAGAAGTTGTCGACGATTCTAGAAAGATGATCAAGGAGTTACTTACACAATTGGTCAGCAAGAGAAAAGAGATAAAGGAACTTATGCATAAGGCCCTGCTGCAGCAATACATATTCGGTAAGTGTCCTAAAAGTGGTGGAAATCTAAAGATGATAGTATCTAAAAAGACCCATAAAAGATTTGTCGGCTGCGCCGATTATCCGAAGTGTCATTTTGGGATGCCATTACCGCAGTCTGGGTACATGTTCATATCACCGCAGACATGTACTAAATGCGGTATACACATGATTGAATGGCATGCTAAGGAAAGCAAAAGAACTTACATATTTTGTGTAAACCCTGCATGTAAACCAAAGAAAGAGGACTTAAAACAAAAAAAGCTGGTGGCCGTTAAAGCTAAAAAGGAAACTGCAGCTGCTAAAGATAAACAATAAATTAATTTTCTCGACCGTAAATTTTGTGATAAATCGGCAGCAAATAGTCTTAAAAAAATCAGATTTCTAATCTAGATTGCTGTAAGATCTAATCTTTCTTCTGCACGAGATCTGTACATCTTCCTGCGGCTATCGTAAGACCCATATCCCTTACAACGAAACCGGCGAGCTGTGGAATCGAATCTGCTTTTTCCAAAGACAATGGTTTCAGGGGCTCGAATACTACTATCGCCGCGTCACCTTGTTTTATGGTCGCTGGATTTTCTTCTAAAACTGCACCAGTCTTAGGGTCGAGTTTCTTAAGAATCTTCTTGAATTTCACCGGGACCTGCGCAGTGTGCGTGTGAAGTACTGGACTGTATCCCGCGGATATAGCAGTCGGATGTTGAAGGACTATTATCTGGCCGGTAAATTCTGTTACTACGGTCGGTGGGCTTGAAACTAATCCTGCTACGTCTCCTCTTTTTATCTGTTCTTTTTCTATTCCCCTTACGTTGAACCCGATATTGTCTCCCGGTCCCGCTTGAGCAAGGTTTTGAAAGTGCATTTGAACGGATTTGACTTCGCCGCTTACATGCGAAGGTTCGAACATGATTTTGTCTCCTGGCTTTATTACACCGCTTACCACTTTACCGACAGGTACCGTTCCTACTCCTTGGATCGTATAAACGTCTTCTATTGGTACCCTTAAAGGTAAGTTAGTCGGCCTTTCTGGCAAAGGTAACGCATTAAGAGCTTCTAGTAATGTTGGGCCGGTATACCATGGCATTTTGTCCGATTTTTTGACCAAGTTGACTCCATCTTTGGAGGAGATAGGAATGTAGTCAAACTTGTCTCCATTAGGATATGAAATCTTTACGGTCTTCATTATTTCTTCTTTCACCGCTTCATATTTCTTCTGATCATATCCGAGAAGGTCCATCTTATTTATCGCGATAGTAAGGCTCTTTATACCGAATACTCTAATAAGATACGTGTGCTCCCTCGTTTGTGGTGCAACTCCTTCTTTCCCGTCTACTACGAGAACTGCTGCATCGGCCTCAGATGCACCGGTAATCATGTTCTTAATAAAGTCTACGTGTCCCGGGGCGTCGATTATCGTAAATTCATACTTATCGCTGACGAACTTTTGGTGGCTAAGATCGATAGTTACGCCTTTCTTTCTCTCTTCGCCCGAAGTATCTAAAAAGTAAGCAAATTCAAAGTCTACCTTACCAAGCGTTTGAATCTCCTTCTGGATCTTTGCCTTATCCTGTTCGCTGAAGCTTCCAGTTTCATATAGAAGTCTTCCTACAGTCGTAGACTTACCTGAGTCTACGTGACCTACAAAAATCAAATTCATGTGTGGTTTTGTTTCTGCCATATTTAATCGCCTCTTGAGTTTCAGCTCAATTTTATTATATTATAAATCAACCTTACATTATTTAAAGCTTTTGTTTTGCGGATAATACTCTGGGGGCATAAATTTCGCTGTAAATAACCTATAAAACCTAAAATCTTAAATAATCGACACTTTAAGGTAATATATGGACCTACTCATCTCCGATGTGGCAAACAAAGAACATATCGGAACTTCTGTTACGCTTAGGGGGTTCGTTAGCAACATACGAAAAGGCAAAAACAATGTCTTCCTAATGCTTAGAGATCCTTCTGATGTAATACAATGCGTATCGCATGTCTCGGATAAAACATTCTCAGAAGTAAGTAAAATTACAAGAGAATCTTCTCTCGAGCTAACTGGTAAACTGAAAGAAGACAAGCGAGCCGAAGGAGGTTATGAGATTTCTATAGACGATTTAAAAATATACGGCCTTGCTGAACCATTTCCTATAAAGAAAGGCCATAAAAAAGTCTTCCTTTTTGACAATAGACACCTATGGCTAAGAAGCAGAAGGGTTACCTCGATAATGAAGATAAGGTCCAGCGTCTTTGAAAGCATACACGAATTTTTTAGAAATAATGGCTTTTATGAAATGCAATCCCCTTCTTTTGTCGGTGGAAGCGTAGAGGGTGGTTCTACTCTGTTCGAGATAAAATATTTTGATAAGAAGGCATATCTTTCTCAAAGCTGGCAGCTTTATGCAGAAGCGATGGTAGACTCGCTTTGGAAGATATATACCGTGGCGCCATCATTCAGAGCAGAAAACAGTAGAACTTGGAGACATCTTACCGAATTCTGGCACGCTGAAACTGAAGTAGCTTTTCTTGATTTAAACGGGCTTATGGGCCTAGAAGAGCGGCTGGTAAAACACGTAGTAAAGAACGTGCTTCTAAAAAACCAGGTGGAACTCAATGTTCTTAAACGTGACCAAACAATGTTGAAAAACGCCGTTGAAAAACCGTTCTTAAGAATGAACTACGAGTCTGTAATAGACCTGGCAAATAAGAATGGTTTAAAACTTGAGTATGGCGCTGATTTAGGGGCGGATGAAGAGAGAGTAATAACTTCGAAGTTAGACGTACCGGTGTTTGCAATGAATTATCCGATAAAATTAAAGCCTTTCTATCACAAACCTGATCCATCTGATCCTACACATGTGTTGTGCAATGATCTTTTAGCGCCGGAAGGATACGGAGAGATAATAGGCGGCGGCCAAAGGGTAGACGATAAAGAGACACTGATAAATAGACTGAAAGAGGATGGTTTAAACCCTGACGATTACAAATGGTATATAGATCTTAGGAGATACGGCGCTATACCGCATTCTGGCTTTGGTTTAGGCGTCGACAGATTGGTCATGTGGATATGCAAACTGCCGCACATAATGTATGTGGTGCCTTTTCCAAGAACGCCCCGGAGAATATATCCTTAAGAAAATTTTAATATTACGCCTCCAAAACTGTCCAACGTATCCAGTGAATCGTCTTTTTCATCAAAGAATATTATATTTGTTCCAGCTTCGTCAAGCTGTTCCACAAGTTCTTTATGTGACAAGACGAATTCCTTTGAAAGAAGCGCTTCTTCCGGTTTTTCTGACGCGGCCCTTTCACTTATTTTCTGGAAGCCATAAACATACGAGGGATTACCTTTAGATATTTCGTTTATGTAATCTTTCATCAGGTTCCGCTGCGTAGCTATCTTTGTGTTTTTAAGCAGCGAGCTTATCTTTTCTTTAGAAGTTATTTCCCTAAGACCCGTGTCCGCATAAGAGACGGTCTCGTATTGAATTTTCAGGTCCTTTAGCATGCTTTTCTTCAATTCTTCATTATCCATCGCCTTCCCGGCGACTATGACTAGGTTCCACTTTATTTTATTATATTCTTCGTTAATCTGTTGTACGAGTCGTGTGATGAACTTTGACCTAGCATCATTTTTGAATCTTTTCCCTGCGACGCTCTCCTTTATCTCGTAAAGTCTTTTGAGAGAATAATTCGTAATCTTATAGAATATCGCATACCCCTCTTCGTATACACAAATAAGTATTTTTGGTGATCTTTCTTGAGATTTTAAGACCATGTTGCCTTGGAATGACAAAAATTTATCCTTCTGCAAAACGAAACCATTGCCAGGTCTTAAGTATATAGTATGATATTTGTGCAATGGCACACTTTCATCTGACGAACTCATTATTTTTCCACTTACTCCCAGAGAGGTTTCTTCTAAAGACACTTTTTCGACCGCTATCGCTATCTTAACTAACCTTACTTCCGGCGAGGCCCCAACATCTATTTTTCTACGAGAATATGCGATTAGTCTGTCTCCCGGCCCTATTACATAACTTAATATTATCAGGTCGTCGTAGGATTTCGTTATCGCTTTTAAGATTCTTTTCTTTTTGTCCAATTTTATTACTTTCATAGCAAAACGTATAACAATGTATAGCAAAATCCTATTACCATCACGGAAGCCGTAAATATTAAAAAATATAATCCGCCAGGAACGCTATAAGTCTTACTTTCTCCAGCTATTTTCCTTTCTTTGTATATGGCGATTAGGATCATTATAGACAGCACCGGTAAGAGTATGCCGCCTGTAATCTGCAAAACGTGGGCAAAGTTTAGGTCTAAGAGAGCTATGGCGAGTGGTATCAGCATCGTAAGCCAAAAACTGTAATTTCTTTTTAATTTGAAATCATAATTAAACGCATCTACTATTACAAGACTTAGCGCTATGTACGGTGTTACAACCAAGAATATCGTAAGAAGATAATACAAGAAGCTAAATGAGCCAGAACTAAGTGAATTCGTCGCTATCGCCGAAACATTAGAGCCGAAGACCCCGACAAATGCCGCCGCGAAGAATATGTAGACAAGAATTGTTATAATCATTGATATTATAATCGCTTTATTAAAATCCTTTCTGTTGTTAGAAACCTCCTCCCTGATTTCTGGTATTACACTAAAGCCCATCATTGCAAAGAGAATCACCCCAAATGGGGCAAAAACGCCGCTAGAACTTATCATTGAAAGATTGCTTAATTTAGCCGAGAATATAACCACCAAGGCGACTATTACGATAAGTAATAATTTTATAGCCGAAAGCGGGACCTCGGCATCTTCAACCCACTTGTACCCCTGATAGATTATCGGCGCCGAAAGAGCAAAAACCAGAATAACCGATAGCATGTATGGAATTCCTAAGAGCGTCTGAAGGGAGTCCCCCATAGCGATAAGGTAAGCCAGTATAGCCCCGTATAATATCAATACCTGGAGGATAAGTATAGCTAGCCTAAACCTTTTCCCGGTGTATTTGCTTATCAAAACTGGTAGCTGATGTATCTTTTTTAGCCTAAAGGATAGTTCACCAGTATACATCATTATTAAAATCGATGCTATTCCTACTATGACAATAAGTAGGGCGCCTATAAGAAAACCAGACTTCGATACGGCATATGGTAAAGCAAGTACCCCGGCGCCAATGACGGTACCTATCACGGTGCCGATTGCTGCGAGGTATCTATTATTCATTATTTATTTACTTTATTTTTACTAATATACTTACTTGATGTTTAAAGGAAAGAAAGAAGCAGCTTTATTTATTGCATTATTGATAAATAATTAGTGCCCTCGTAGTCTAGCGGCCAAGGACGTCGGCCTCTCGAGTCGACGACTCGGGTTCAAATCCCGACGAGGGCAATTCCTTTATTTAAATATAGAAAAGAAAACTATTTGCTTTATTTTTCTGAAATCCTTAACGTTTTATTAACTCTGATTAACTTACTTTCTCATGAAAAGCGTCGAGTATTGCCATATCGCAGACATAGAATATAATAAGACAATAGTTGAGGCGAATAAAATACCGTATCCTGCAGCAGACGAATTCGTAATAATTATTGACGATATAAATTGTGATTATCCAAATGGGGCGCAGGAAGTAATTACTGCGCTAAATACGGGTTTAAAAATAAAACCTAATGCAATTTTCTTAGAAAGTCAATTTATGCCTATGGGGGAAAATATCTACACTAGACTAAAAGAGAAAAAATTAGTCTCAGAATTCGAGAAACGTGTCTTGTTTAACTTTAAAGACCACTATGGAGCAACGGTTTCATTTAAAGTTAAATTTACGGCTAGAGACGAGCAGAAAATATCCTGCCCTATGTTGGTTGCTACCTCGTATCTTGGAAGACTAGGATTTTACAAATTACCAACGCCAGTTTGGGGGAGGACACGCGTCTGCCAAAGCTTGGTGAACGCCTTACCGGCGAGATATATACAAACAGAATCAAATGCTCTTGAAATAGTCAAATGTTTCATTAACGATCCCCAGATACAGTGGATTCTTTATTGAAGAGCGAAATACTAATTTAATGTTCCTAAATCTTTTTTATGACAAGTATAAGATTTTCTTTTATAAATTGTTCGGTCACTTCTGCTCTAATGGGCAGATTAGTACGTTTTGCTAGAGAAAACGGGATACGAAAAATTGTTGGAGAAGAAGATGTTCACAATATCCATGCTTAAAAATATAATATAAAAAACGGGTTTAAAAAAGTCGGGTACATAAAACATCTCTGGGGAAACGGACGCATTCGTATTTACAAAAGACTTAGAAGAACGAAATTACAGTAGAAGAAAACGGCAGACTCAACGAATCCATCTTAAAGAAACTTTTTTGGCCGGAACCCCCCCGACAGTCGCTCCACGCGGCACGTCCTTGTTTACGAGAGACTGGGCCGAAACTATAGCGTTATCACCGATTTTAACGCCAGGCAGTATCAACGACCTTGCCCCGATAGTCACATTGTTGCCGATCTTTATGTGTCCTATTCTAAGTCTACCTCTTACTATCTCGTGTGTTAAAAGCATAGAATCCCAACCTATTATGCTATAATCTCCGACTTCGATAAGATCCGGTCGTATGGGGTCTATTGTGCAGGGCGCTATCGTTACGTGTCTTCCTAGCTTCATCCCCGTTAGTCTAAGAATGCCTCGCTTTATTTTAAAGGACGGAAAATATTTTGCCAATGCGAAAATCAAATCCCTGAATATTATTCCTAGCGGGCCACGTTCCTTATAATGAAAGATTGTTACATGTTTGGTCGGTGTGGGGACTTCTTTAGCTGTGCGCATTTGATTGTAATGACTCTATACTTTATAAAATTTCAACATCGCGTTGTAAGAAACGGCTAACCCCGCTTTTAGTATGTCATACACAAAATAGCTTATATTTAAAGAAGATTAGTCTATTGCATGGAAGAGCTGCTATACCTGATATACGGAAACCATCCCAAAAGTAAAAAGTTATACGCAGAAGCGGAAAAATTAATAAACTTTATAAGGGAGAAAAACGACGTCGGCCGAGAGGAATTAGCCACCTTTCTTGCGATAGACCTGAATTCTCCCAGAGGCAAGAAGCATTTTTACAACCTTGTTTCTCCGATGTTCGGGAAGGTCTTAGTTTCTGAGCACAGGGGCAAAGCCGTTTTTTACCATCTTTCGTATGACATGTTCAGAGTTTACCTGGACACGATGCGGAGAAAAGCCAAATATTATCTGCTTAAGAACGTCGATGCCGAAAAAGATGACGGGGAATAACCATGAAATATTATTCTGGCGGTGGCGATGACGGAGGCACTTACATATGTAATTCGCGTGTCGCTAAGACGGACAAATTGGTAAAGGCGATAGGCGATTTAGACGAGCTAAACGCTTTCTTGGGGAATGCTTTGTCAAAAATAAAGTATGGTAATGTAAAAGACGTCTTAAAACAGGTAGAGCATGACTTGTATCTTCTCAGCGGAGAATTATCCGCGCACATAGACAAGAGCGCCCCTGAGAAAAAGATCTCGGAAAAGAACGTAAAATTTATCGAAGATTCTATAGCGTCTTATGCAAAGGAAATAAAGGACATAACAAATTTTATATACCCAAATGGATTTGATGGTGCGACTTCGCTAAACGTCTGCAGGACTATAGCGAGACGCACAGAACGGACGGTACTAGACGCAGATGTCTCTGATGTATATGTACTAAAATATTTGAACCGTCTGTCCTCACTTTTATTCGTGATGTTCAGATATGTGAACAAGTCCGATAATTTTAAAGAAGACGTTTTCAGGCTGGATTAAGCTACTACCGCCCTGGTCCTCACGCCGAGTTTCTTGCCTATCTTGTCTGCGGCGAGCTTTGCTTCATTTAGATGTTCCGTTTCTAAACATATCTCAAATATCCTGTCGCCCGCTCTGACTCTGGCGGCGAGACCTATCGGCTTGCCAAAAGATTGCTGCATACCAGATGAAAAGCGGTCGGCTCCAGCACCGGTGGCAAGTTTATGCTCCTTCAAGATATTGTGGGGGTAAGTTATGACTATGAGATGAAAATTTTGGTCTCCAATCGCATCTGTCAAGTGCTTGTTTGCGACTATCCTCGCAGCCTCGATTGCATTGTCTCTTATCTGCAATGTCCTCTCAGACAAAACTAGCACTTTTGTCGAGAACTGCTTTGAAACGTTGCCAGAATGATATTGTGTTATTTTCGGCGTCTGTGACATTTTTACATAGTTCTTTGACTTATACTTTGACTTGCGAGTATAAGCCATGTCCCAGTTACGATATGAACGTCCTGGTCTTAACTTGCTACCCATGATCTACTTCTTGCCCTTTTTACTAGAAAATTCTATCGTCAGCTTTCCTGAAAGGACTAGCGGTTTTTCCGATAGCGGGGTTTTTAACTCCATTTTATCTAATGTGAAAGTCAACTCTCGCGAGTTCTTAGACATCATATTAGATACTGCCGAGGCGAGTATCTTTTTCAATGCGTTTTCATCTGCCATACAGTATTATTATAAGATATTCCATTTATATACTTTTAAACACATTTCTACCCGTCGTCCTTATCAAGAAACTTCTCGGCGAATTCTTTTCTATTTTTGTATATTTTGTCTGCCTTTTTAAGACGTAAGAATCGAAGAATATTTCCATATTTGTCCCTATAGATGTGTTCTTCGTTATTATTGCGACCATCCCGTCTGCATTCCTGATCAGTTCTAGGTCGCCTTCGACTATCTCAGAGCTATCAAATGATGGATCGTAAACTCCTTTTTCTCCCGAGTCTACCTGTTTTATATTGCCTATTTCGGCTGCACTATAAGACGGGTTTACAAGCTCTATTTCTAATCGCTTTTCTATCTCTTTTTCCCGCCTCTAGATTTCTAATCGGTCTCTCATTGGGTGGGCTAGATAAATATTGATTCTTTATTAAGAATCTTTTCCGTATTTATAAGTTAAAACCGTTGGGGATGGGGGTTGAACCCATCAAGGCTTTCGCCAACACGCTTAGCAGGCGTGCACCTTACCGCTCGGTCACCCCAACAATCGCATCTCTTTATTATGCAACTAATAATTAAAAGGTTGTTTCAATTAATGTTTATAATAATGGGTCGTTAGCCGCTTCAATTCCTCAAGATCTGCCGCGCTGAGGGGCTCTTTGTACAGTTCATTTACTAGCCAGAGGCCACTTTTACGTATTTTTGGTTCGGGAGAATTCAACCCGAGCCATCCTCTAGACGGTTCATTTTTTCTGCACAGTGAAACCGTAGCGATTATTTTCGACTCTAGAAACAATCTATCCTCTTTTTGTTTAACCTCAAAAACTGCAAAGCTTAAATTTTCCTGCATGTATCTGGTTACCTTATGTTCTATTTGTTTTATCATCTCTTGGTTTATCCTTCCTTTGAATTTTTCTCTTGCCTTGAGTGTAGTTAAGTCTATGTTCCACTGTTCTAAAATGAAAGGACTTTTTTCTTTGTTGAGTATGGCTCGGCCTATGTTTTTCCTAAAGATGCTCCTGTCCTTGTTCTCCTTTGTAAGATGCTGAGAAAGTCGTGATTTTAACTGATTTTCTCCTGTGTGAGTCCCTACCCTTACTATCCTATCGACTCCATGAGCGGTCTCGCCCTTTTCAAACACGATATAGATTCCGTTTTCTGGGATTTTACTTTTATCGAACCGGTAGTCAAACCTATCCATCTTGTTAAACAGGTTATGAAGGTCCCCGCACATTTCGCTTGCCTCTTCCATATAAGTTTATTTCTAAGAACTCGGCTCTGTAGAAATCCTCTAAAGTAAGCACCTCTTTAATTATTATAAGAAATAAACAAAAAAAGAGGTGCTTATGAATAAAAATGGGAGTCCTTACTATAAAAGATTTGCGTCCATCGTATTGGGC
>JAKASS010000021.1 GCA_021818905.1 Nanobdellota archaeon | reverse complement strand
GCAAAACAAAATACTTAAGGTCTTTTAGAGAACACTTTAAGAATAGAAATTATTTTACCATCGGGGATGCCGAAAGATTTCTAAAACAGTGGGGCGCAAATAAAGACTACGTTCGACTGATGCTTTGCCAAATGAAAAAGAGGTCGGAAATAATAAGACTAAAGAGGGGCTACTACTCTTTTAAGGAGGATCTGGACGGCATAGGTTTTCTTTTTGAGCCGTTTTATTACGGATTACAGGAAGCCTTGTCTCTACATGATTTATGGGAGCAGGAGACTAATCTGGTCATAATAACCACGCGAAAAGTCAGGACGGGCTTAAGGAGCATTTTAGGTAGGAACATCCTCATAAGAAGGATAAACAAGAGAATGTTCTTTGGTTATGAGATCAAGAGGACAGCCGATGCATTTTTACCAGTTTCAGACGTAGAAAAAACTCTTATAGACTTTGCGTATTTCAGGATCGCAGTCCCCAAAAACGCTTTGGATAAGATGATTAAAAAAATAAACAAAAACAGGCTGGATGTTTATTTAAGAAAAGTCGATCAGCCATTAAAAAACAGAGTCAAGAAAATATTGGAAAAATGATACCGCCCCGCGATGAACCGCTTATTTCTGTAGTGATACCAGCTTACGAAGAGGAAGGTTATCTGGAAGATCTTTTGGACTCGATAAAAAACCAGACCTACGGGCGCTATGAAATAATAGGGATCGATTCTGGATCTAAGGACAAGACAAAAAGAATATTTCTTAAATACAAAGCTATGGTTTTGTACGTTCCAAAAGGCAACATAGCCGCGGCAAAAAATGCAGGGTTAAAAAAAGTCAGGGGAGACATCATCGCCTTTATAGACGCGGATTTTGTGCTTTCTTCCAGCAGGCTATTCCAGACAGTTGTCGAGACCTTTTCGAATGACAAGGACAAAAAGATAGCCGCGCTAGAACCAATTCAGCTAATAAACCCGAGAGACATAAAGCGAGGTAACCTGACTAAATTCAGAATCGTAAATTCGATGGTCAATGCTAGAAAAAGAGTCTCATTTTTAACAGGTTTCCCAGAAGCAACCGGGTGCGTTTTTTGCAGGTCGGAGTGCATTAGAAAAGCCGGTCGTTTCAATGAAAATATCAATGTGGGCGAAGACGTAGAATACTTCCGTAGGTTACGTAGGTTTGGAAAGTTCAAAAGAATAAAAGAAAAAGTCCTAGTATCTTACAGGAGAGTCGAAGACCTGGGGGTCATAGGAATGTCCTTGCTTTACGCTGAAAGCGAGATTCGCGCGCACCTTTTCAAGAGAGTAAAAAGAAATTATGAACCGGTAAGGAAAAGGAAGACAAAGCCCTGATTAAACCATTTTTGTACCGCGATATATTTGCTTCCAGTCGACTATATCACCTATCACTGCCCCACATTTCTGGAGGCGACAGTCTTTCACCACGGGATATCACCTTGTTGTAAGGATCGCCCCCTTCCACTTCTTATCGATCTCGGTTTAGCGATATTAGACGCCATATCCTCATAAAGACGGCTATTCTATTAATGAGTTATGCAACCGCATATTAGTAATGCACATATTTATATACTATTAATGCACACATTTATTATGATACTTAAAAGCACTTTGGGAGAAGTCGCGAAAAGCCAGGCAGCCAACATTAAAAATTTCGATTATGGCATAAAAAGAGAATTGCTGGATAGAATAAGTTTTAAGGGGGGTTTTGCCCTGATAATTTCTGGTATACGCAGGAGTGGCAAGAGTACGTTGGCCATGCAAGCATCTAAAAAATTGGACAGATTTTATTATTTTAATTTTGAAGACCCCCGGGTCAAAGGGATCGATGCACAGGACCTAGTCAAATTGGACGACGTTCTAAAAGAAATGTTCGGCGAAACCGACTATTATGTATTTGATGAGATCCAGAACGTAAGCGATTGGGAAGTGTTCATAAGGAGTAAATTAGACGAAGGGAAAAGATTCATAATTACCGGCTCTAATGCCGCGTTATTGAGCAAAGAATTTGGTACTAAACTCACCGGAAGGAACTTGATATACGAGCTATTTCCATTCTCATTTAAGGAGTTTTTGGATTTTAAAAAGTTAGCGGCCTCTCCGCGCTCGTTCGCCGAATATTTCAACGAGGGTGGTTTTCCAGAGTATTTAAGATTCGGCGACAATACTATATTGACTACGCTTCTTAACGATATAATATCAAGGGACATACTGGCCAGATATAAGATAAGAAACCAGCGGGTCTTTACAAAAATGGCAGTTTATCTGCTATCCAGCATCGGCAGGGAATTCACTTATAACGGCCTTCGTAAACTATTCGATTTGGGCTCTACCAATACCGCCGTTTCATTTGTTTCTTATTTAGAGGACAGCTATCTTATTTTTACAATCCCGAAATTTGATTATTCTTTAAGAAAACAAGTGAGCAACCCCAAAAAAGTATATTCAATCGACAACGGTCTAACACTCGCCAACTCAATCTCTAATTCGGAAGACAAAGGCAGACTACTAGAAAATATGGTTTTTCTTGGTTTGAGGAGGAACCACAAAAACTTATTCTATTTTAGGGGAAAGAAGGAATGCGATTTTCTTGTAAGAGAAAAAAATAAAATAATCTCCGCCATACAGGCCTGTTACGAATTAAACGATGAAAATAAAGGAAGGGAATTTGACGGTCTGGAGGAGGCCATGAATAAATTTTCATTGAACACAGGAATTATATTGACCTATAACCAGGAAGATGAAATCATGCTTAAAGATAAAAAAATATCTATTATCCCATTGTGGAAATGGCTTCTTGATGCAAAATAATCTCAGCCCCCGCTTTTGTTTGCGGTAGGTTATATATCCACGCGCAATTATATGTTACCACACGGTCCGCAGAAGGCAAATGGGGGCAAGTCCTGGTCTACCCACGGGTACATGATGACCTACGGCTAGGCGACACTCGTCATATTTAGCCATGCGAGCTTCCGCAGAGGTCGATCCCTATAAATCCACTAAAGTAATATTATAATATGATTATGGTGGGTTTATGTATGAACTCATAAAAACCTGATACACGGCGGACAGCAGTTGTAACGTTTGTTTTCCCGCGATATATTTTTATCGATTCGTAACAGATACTTTATGGGGGATACAAAGTATTACCAGGATGGACAGTGAATACTACGTTTTTGTTTCATATGCAGTTAATTTTAAAACCTATTAATTCTTGTAGCGCTTATAGTTATTAGGATAATAATATGGTAGAACTGCATAAAAGACTTTCAAGTACGGCGATAAAGTTATCGGTGTACTCATCGGTATTGGATTTTGGTCTTACCATGTCAGTTCTTCTTCTGCAGAAAAATGAACTTCCTGCGGGTGCGACGAACCTTTTGATAAACATATTCGATAATGCTATAACATACATCACGCTTTTGATAATAAGCCTATTCGCGGCAGCATTCATATTGAAACATCGAGAGAAGGTAATAAGAATATCACCGACAGCTCTGTTGGAAAGGCAGGCAAAGAGACAGCCGGTCGAAAAAATAAAGATATCTGCTGTGCCTGCCGAGTTGATTGAACCGGATCAGAGGAAGGCGATAATCAGAATACCTGCGGTGCTTAAACAGGACGATCTATCGGTCGAACGCGTCGTAAATAGCAAAAATGAATCTTTCATCAGGTTCAATGGGATGTGGTACAAATCCGGCGAAGGCAGATTTGAAAGGGTGACGAGGCCGGAGTACAGTCCAGACGACGATTAAAATCTAAGTTTAGGCAGATTATATCTTGGAAATGTGTTTCGTCCATGACCTTGAAAGGTCTTCTAGTGCCGATTTGTAATCTATTTTCTCGTAGTCTTTTCTGGCCACGTATGTCTCGAGATGCGAAAGCACCTGGGTTGCTTTTAGGTACACAACAAAACCGGAATCTAATCTTTTCCTTACGTCTGATCCAACTACGCCGGCCGTCAAAAGGGTAAATGCGTATTCCTCTATGCCGGCTTGCATATCGGCTAGGTAAAATCGGCCCCTTCCCAGTTTATACTTTTTTAGTGAATCCGCGAACTTGTCCGCCCGGTCGTCTCCTGCATATGCGTAGAACTCGTCGACCACGTTCTTTATGTTTTTTGCATCAAGAGAGTCTTTCCACGCAGCGTTTACGAACAATTCTTCAAGCGTATGTCGGCTATCCATGCAGATTTTATGCGTTCTTCATTTTAATATGTTTACGAGATTCTACCTGCGCCATCCCGACAGATGGTGAACTTTTCTTTTGTCGATCATGGCCAGTGGATCAACGATACTACCAGCAATAGCCACGCATTCCAGAACGTTTTGTTTTTCAATAAGGTGTCTGGCGCCGTGATAAATACGTCAAGCGGGTCGATAGTCGGTTCTTACATACCTCTGCCGAGCGACAGTTCTCCTGGCCTAGCTGAAAACTTCACGATCCTAGCGGTAAATATGTATACGTCGGCTACGGAAGCGCGAACGGGCTTTCAATCATAAATACCGCCAACGGGAACATAGTAGACACCGGCATAGATTCCGCAGGCGGGAAGGACGGGCTTTCGTTTTACACGAATTCTACCGGGGCCGGCCCAGACCAGCGGCTTGATCGCTTGGTGGCCGCTTGACGGCAACACAAACGATTACAGCGGAGAAAACAATAACGGCATAGCTACGAATGTAAACTGGGTTTCGCCTTGGTAGAAGAGGTGGTTCAGTGCCCTCGTATCCCGTTCACGTTCTTGTAGTCGTCTAGCACAGCGTAAAGATTCCCGCGCGCAAAGAATGTCCAGACATAATCCGTATTATATCTTTTTATTTAGAGTGCAAATCTATTTATATAATGTATCAGTTACTGATACAAAAAGTATTTATAATGTATCAGTAATTATAAAGTATGGAAATGCGACTAATAAAGGACTATATAACCACTTTTTTAAAACGCGAACCGCCAAGATTGGTCAAGAGAGAACTGACGATAAAGACGATGCCTAACAAGGCATCTGTGATAATAGGCCCGAGACGTGCCGGCAAGACCTCTCTCATGTGGGAAATCCTTTCCACTTATGATAGGTCACGGACCATTTACCTAGATTTCGAAGACATAGCATTGAGAGGGATTAGCGCGGTCGAGGCCCTGAGAGTGATCACCGAGATTTTTACCGAGGTGAGCGGCGAAGAGGCCCGCACGGTGTTTTTAGACGAGATACAGAACGTGATCGGTTGGCAGAGTCTTATCAGGACGCTGTTGGACAGGGGTTATATCGTATTCGTGACCGGCTCGACGTCAAAATTATTGTCAAGAGAGATCGCCACACAACTCAGAGGCAGAAGCTTGTCCTTTCTTTTATTGCCGTTTTCTTTTAGGGAATTTTTATCCGCAAAGAACGAATACCCCCCACCGATTTCTTCCTTTACAGACATCGGCCGATTGAAAAAGCGCCTTTCCGAGTATCTGGATTTTGGTGGCTATCCAGAGGTCGTCTTAGGAAAACAGGAAAAAGAGAAGTTGATTTCGGAGTATAAGGAGTTGATATTTTTGAAGGACTTCGTCGAGAGGGAGAAGATAAAGAGCATGGATGTCGGTCGATTCATATTCTCGTTTGTGACACAGGCTTTTTCTTCCGAACTAAGTTCTAGGAACGTCCTAAACGCCTTAAAACGGGCGGGCGTATCATTTGGTAGGAATACGCTGTACGAGTATGTCGATAAGTTGCAGGACACGATGATATTTTTCTTTTTAGACAGATATTCTACTAAAGTAAGGCTAAGAACTGCGTGGCCGAGAAAGGTTTATTTGGCGGATACGGGATTGGCATGGCGCATCGTAAGCGACCGCGGTAGGCTGATTGAAAATGCGGTCTTTTTAGAATTAAAGAGAAGACAGGACTTGTCGCCTTTATCGGAGATATATTCGTACAAAGATGTGGCCGGCCACGAAATTGATTTTCTTATTAAAGAACGCGAAAAAATAGCAAGCCTGATACAAGTAACGTATGCATCGGATAGGGGGGAGGTCAAGGATAGAGAGACTGATAACTTGATTGCCACAGCCTATGAACTACATTGCGGCGATCTCCTTGTGATAACCTGGGACTACGAAGCGGAGGAGAAGATCAAAGGCAAGAAGATAAGGTTCGTCCCTTTATGGAAGTGGCTCCTTGACGTTTAAATTTCTCTAATAGCAGGGGGGATGTTTTCATAAATGCACGATAAACTTGCAGGGTAACTATATTTATCCGCTTAAGTTTTGAGTTTTAGTCTATGTCGACTTTTCCGGGCCGTTTCATCGCGCGTTCAAGATGCCTTTTGTCTATAGCATAGATATAGTCCGCTATCCCTTTCCCGTTTACAAACGCAGGTATATAGACAGTCCTCGTTTGATACCTAAATTTAGGCATGAGCAAAGATTTTATTCTTTTCTTTCTGCCGTTTTCGCCGAATGTCGGGACACTGTGAGAGTCTATTGCGTGCCTATCATTTTTGTCTTCGAACCCATTTGGATTTATTCGCAGATAACTGTCTATTTTCGGGACCGTAACGTTTTTAGGCAGCCGCCTGACAAAATAAAGCAGTTCCGGTTCTACACCGCTTCCAGATACAATCTTTATGGGAAAACTTGAAACCGTCACTATGTTTTTTGGTGATACGCCGCAGTCTACAAGTTTAGAAACAAAATTTTTCGAGTCATTTGGGTGGCCTTTCCAATAATCCACGTGGTCCGCACCTATAAGAACTATGCATGATCCCCTTCCATTTTCTTTTACGTACCCAGCCCATTCTTTGTAGACTTTTCCGTTTTTTTCTTTTCTGGCCCCGCCAGACTCAAGTCCGTATACATTCACACCTCGATTTATTGCCGATTTGATAAGACGGTCATATTTTTTGGGATTTTGTGAATAAACACAGTCAAGGTCTTTTAGCAATGGACCGTCTTTTGCATAATCCCCTTCTGCTAATGCTTCCAGAAACAAAGAAGAAAAGTGCCCGCGTTCGATCAATTTCTCTAAAAGGTCTTTTATGCAATTATCATAGTGGTATTCTCCTATCACTAGGTACTTTGCGCCCGATTGCGCCAATCGGATTAGTTCAGAGATATCACTATGTTTTGATGTGCCGACTATATCTTCAAGCCGTATTCTTGCTTTCCTCGAACCCATATCGTATTAATTTACTAGAAACGAACTACTATTTAATGGTTAATTATGCTGTAAAAAGCCGGTCTCAGCCTATGTAGACGTCTTTTTCTTTTGTATCTTTGTCTTTCTCTAGGTTCTCAAGGACAAATTTAGTTACGTTTATGTATTCGGTTTCCATGGAAAATATATCGTCCGTTATGTTTTTGTATAATTCTATCAGGTCGTCCTTTTTTGATTTAGAATCCATAACGCTGATGTCGATCCGCAGGGCCAAGGCTATCATCTTTTCCGCTAGTTTTCTCGTCTCTGTCAGCTTTTCGCTTTCCTTTAAATATTTGTAAGCAAGCATTTGTTCATAGCTGTTTGGCTGCGATATGGCGCCGGCCAGCCAGTCGGCTCTGCTGCCTATTCTTTGTGAAATCATCCTCAACAGATCGACTAAGAAAGTTTCCTCATCCGGGAAAACCGCGTTTTTATTTACCGCGCCAAACATCCTGACTACCGATTTAAGATCTGGGAGCTTTGATGCTAATTTTTCGTCCCAGTATTGCGCGTTTTTGTCTTCGTTCTTATCTGCCATATTTCCTGTCTTTTATTATCACGTAGTCCGAATTTGGTAGGTCTATTATTTTGAATCCGGCTTCTTTTATAACGTTTCTTTTTTTATCGGCTTCGTTCCACTTGCCGTTTAGCCTGAGTGATTTTCGTTCATCGGCGAGTTTTGAAATGTCTTCTGGCACCGTGTAATCTTTTAATATCCCTACAAAAAGATTCATCTTTTGTATCGCGGCGGTCATCTCTTCATACTCCATAAGGTTTATTTCGCCCTTGTTTGCCTTCTCGTTTATCAGGTTGATTATCTTGAAAAAGTGCAAAAGAGCGGAGTGCGTATCGAAGTCTTTGTTCATCGCGGTCTTGAATTCTTCCAGTTCGCTCCCGGCAGAGCCGACTACCTTAACCTCCATCTCGCCGGTTTTTGGTAATTTCTCCAGGCGCTTCAGCGCTATCTCTATGTCTTCTAAAGTCTTCTCATATTTTTTTAGGGCTTCAAACGTAAAGTCAAGCTTGCTTCTATAATGGGCGTCTAGCATCATCAGTCTAAAGGACATTGGGTCAAATCCTCGTTTTTCCAGATCGCGCAACGTAAAAAAGTTATGCAGGCTTTTTGCCATTTTCTTTCCGTCTACGAGGAGATGTTCCGGGTGCGCCCAGTAATTTACGAACTTTTTGTCATTATACGCCTCGCTTTGTGCTATCTCATTTTCGTGGTGTGGGAATATGAGGTCGACGCCCCCGCTGTGTATGTCCAAGGTTTCTCCCAGATATCTAAGGCTCATCGCAGAACACTCTATGTGCCAGCCAGGTCTGCCTTTAGGCAGATTATCATCCCAGTAAACATCACCGTCATCATCCGTCCAGTTTTTCCATAGCGCGAAATCCGTCGCATTTTCCTTGTCGTATTCGTCGTTCTTTATCCTAGATACGCCGCCCCCGACCTTTGCTCCGGAAAGCTTCCCATAGTCTTTGAACTTTGATATGGAATAATATATCCCGTCCTCCGCAGTGTAAGCATAACCCCTCTCTATCAGACCTAGGACTATCGCTTTCATCTGCTCTATGTTTTCCGTGGCTCTCGGATAAACATCGGCACGTTTTATGTTTACCTTGTCAATGTCCTCAAAGAAGTATTCGATGTATTTTTTGGTGAACTCATCAAGATTCATGCCACGAAGCTTGGAATTTTTTATAGTCTTATCGTCAACGTCTGTCAGGTTGATTACTTGCTTTACTTTGAATCCGTCCTCCAGCAGCGTCCTGCGCATTATATCGTAGAATATGAATGTCCTTACATTTCCTATATGCACAAAGTCGTATACGGTCGGACCGCAGCAATATAGCTTCACCTCATTTTCATCGATGGGAACGAATTTCTCCACCTTCTTTGTGAGGGTATTATAGACTTGCATAAACAATTTAGTCTTTGGTTAAATTAAAGTTTATTAGTAAACACGTTTTATAACCATTTATGCTATTGGCTGGCATTGGAAGATGGTTCGGAGGGATATTTCTTTTCTTCGGGCTTATCGCATTTATCACTTTATACGCCGCAAATGCGTCCGGCGTATTGACGTCCGGTTATCTAAGCAGCGCCATAGGGCAGATAGCCAACTCTTCTGCATCGTGCAGTACTTTTGGTCTGGGTGGCTCAAGCTGCGCAAACGGGACTGCGTCCCAGATAGAAGCGGCACTGTCAAGTTTCAAAACAAGCAATCCAAACTGCAATATTGGTTGTCTGATCACCCAAGAATTGTCACAGTCGTCGCTGACAAATAAGACTGGATTAAGCGCTCCATTATCGACATCGGATACCGGGTTATACCAGACGATAGCGGAGGTAGTCGCGGCAATCGGAGCCGCATTGGTTTTCTTTTGTTATGAGATGAGCAAGAGATTTACCGCTTTGGGCAGGTCGTTCCTGTCTGTCGCCATAATATCATTCGTGTCCACGTACATTCCTTTTGTATACGTTTTTCCGTATGTCCTTTCTAATCTCAGTTTAGATGGTTTTAAGTTGACTATACCACAAAGCGTAACGGCGCCGTTCACGAGCATAGTTCTAAGTATAGATATAATATTTGGGATTGCCGGGTTGGCGCTCATAATACTACCGTATTTAGCATTCAGGAAAAGGGCGCCGCCGATACGGCTGCATCCGGCACAGTTGCAGATTAGCAATTAGAATAATGCTTAGATATATATAATTATTGGGTCGATAGGCTCTGTAGAAATCCTCTAAAGTAAGCACCTCTTTAATTATTATAGTAAATAAACAAAAAAAGAGGTGCTTATGAATAAAAATGGGAGTCCTTACTATAAAAGATTTGCGTCCATCGTATCGGGCATAGCGAGGAGGGCGTTGTCGCCCTTCTCAAGCAGATTCTCGAAGAAGA
>JAKASS010000005.1 GCA_021818905.1 Nanobdellota archaeon | reverse complement strand
AGCCTAGGTCGGGTTATAAAAAAGTGATAGCATCAACTTACTTTCTCCCTTTTACGGAATACCGATAAGACGCACCGGCGATTATCTTCCGTGTTCGAAATGGGAACGGGATTTGCCACCGGCCTATGGACGCTATCTTTATTACAAAAGATGGCATGGTTTAAAAGCTTTTCTTATTATACAGTACTTGAAAAAGTCCCTCTATACAGATAACTGATAA
Source organism: Nanobdellota archaeon (assembly GCA_021818905.1). Classification (GTDB taxonomy): domain Archaea; phylum Nanobdellota; class Nanobdellia; order Parvarchaeales; family Parvarchaeaceae; genus Parvarchaeum. Next base: position 58,049 of record JAKASS010000005.1, on the reverse strand, counting down.
GCATCAAAATGCTATGGTATTAAATCTTTTTAATAATAAACAACGGCGCAGTTAAAAGAAACTTCGGAGAAGAGATTCTTTAATCTTAAAATTAACGAACTTGAAGATATTTACGACTAAGGTAAATCATACAATGTCTAAAGTGTTTAGTTAGGTGATTGCCGTTTCCAGTGCCAATAGAAACGACTTGAATCTAGTACCATGTCTTTCTGCTAAAAATTTACCTAGAAAAACGGCAACTATAATGCCAGTTAAGATCCAAGCATCGTAAAGCAGGACGGACAACATGAAATAAAAAAACCTTACTTTATAATCATTAGAAGTCGTCTTGACCATTCCTTGCCTTTTCTTGACTCTATAACCTGTCTCGATTCCCCATCGCTCGCCATAAATTATTGGCAATCTATTAAGCAAAACTACGTCGTCCTTTGACAGCTTTATGTTTGTAGCCAACTTCATGAGTCCCTTCTGGCCATTTACCAGAACTACGTTTGGGATTACTTCCCCGCCCCTAAGGTAATCTTTTACGACAAAGGGCGGCTTTAAAGTTGCTATAAGCCCCTTTATTCTAACATCTTCTGGCAACGGTACAATGTAGTTTACCTTTAGCTCTTTAAGTGCCCTAAAAGTCTCTGCACTAGCAAATCCCCTGTCCATCAAAATGTATCTTATCTTGAACTTGCTTTTCGCGTATTCTACAAGCTGCCTTACCAAATCAGCCTGCGGCTCTTTTCGAAGATCTCCGAATATCGGTATAGCCTTTACGGTAAGTCTACAACCTTTATCAACGACATCTAGCGTTATGAAGCCGAAGTATTTGTTGGTACCTCTATCGTCCTTTGATCTGACTATATCTGGACATGCACCATCGCCATAATAATGGATCAAGGTATAATCTATTGCGACGTCTACGACTTTTCTTTGTAACCTGCCTTGCCTTATCGACTTGTCAAGAACTTTATCGATGGCCTTTTCAAAGGATTCTTTTAACTCTGTCAAGTCTTTTAGCCTAATATTCCTAAGGAGAGTTGCGGAGACTGGGCCATAACCTTTAGTTTTTCTGAAAGACTCGGCACCACCATGAGTAAACTGATTTTCTAATGCGGAATGAAGAAATACATTTAACATCTCCGCCTTGCTATATTTAGAATTTGGCTTAACATTAAGTTTTATTTCTTTAGACAAGAACCTTTTAGCTATCTCGACTGCTTCTATAAGCTTCCTTTCCTTTTGATACTGAAAGTTGGATTCTTTTATTTCTATTAGTTTGGAGGCGACGGAGGTTCTATCTAACTTTATATTGAACTTTTCTATGGTTTCATTTATTAACTTGAAAGTAGTTTCTAGCAACGCTTTGTCTTGCGAGGTCAGTAATTTAGATTTAAAGTAAGCAATGGCCCTTCGCGATGGTATTCGTACATTATTATTTATGTCCTTGTCGAACCCGAGCAAAGTCGCTTCTGCGGGGTTACCATGCAAATACCATACAAGAGATCTATCCGACTTTAGGCCCTTCAATTCTTTGAATAACAATGCTTTAAATATCGTTTCATAATCAAATTCTAAACGCTTCTTTATTGAAAGGCAAAACTCTAGCTGATTTAATATTTTAGCCGGGTCTAGCTTTTTACCTCGATAATTTTTAATTACTAGTTTTAATCCAAATTTAGATTTGTCCATACTATTAGTATACCTAATATACTTACAGCACGTATAGTATATATACTTAACGTTTATATAATATACTAAGCATATACTAATTATACGATGGAAAGTCAGGTTCCTATTTGGATTATAAAACGCTACAAAGAATTGTGGGGGTCGTTTCAAGACAAAGAATTTACGTTCGGGGACGCATCTAAATCGCTTAAAGAGAAAGATGAAAAGTTTGTTAGTGTCACTATCTCTAGACTAAGAAAATTGGGTTGGATTAATGTTAAATTAAGCAAAGATGATAATAGAAAACGACTATACTCATTAAAGCCCATCAAAGAGACAATGGAAGACTATACAAAAGCGGCATTTGGAAACTAATCCTATGCAGAATAAAAAAATATAAAATACAACTCTAGTAACTAATTATATTATGAAGAAAACACCTGGCGAAAAAATTACATCTTTTCTTTTGCACAAAGTAAACGCCGGGGCAGAAATAAAGATTAGAAAGATTGGTAAATCTATCAGAGAAAAACCTACAAGAAAAGCATTTTTAGAAGCAACACGTCTGATTTGGATTTTTATTTCTCCGCTTTTAGCAGCCATGTTTTTTGGATTATTCCTTGAATTCATAAATATAGCTGTGAATCAGATTAAATCTGGTTTTAGCCTATGTATAGTTCTTGATGCAGGATTTATATTTGCTCTCGGAATATTTTTTGGGTATTACTGCGCATACCTCAAAAAATTAGTTAAGACTTTAGGTAGGAAAGAAGCTTTACCACTGGCATTTTTTGCTATTTTTTCTTGGCTTTTCTTAGGAACTTTAACTTATTATTACGCTTATTCTATCTTTAATTTTACAAGTGCAATATTATTGCCTATTGGAGCAGGTATTATAGTTGAATATTACAGCGAAGTTGCAAAGCTAATAACAAAAAATAAAATATAAAGTATGGGGTTAGATGATTTAATAGACGATTTCCGGGAGGGGGTAAAAAGTGTTTTTACGGGGCTGATTGCCGGAATCGTAGGTACCACGATACTCGGCGGCGTACTGCCTGCAGTACTTGAATCTTATCCTTACGATGCGTCTGCATGGGTTCCGGTAATTGCAATAGTTCTCTTTGAACTTGTTGCTATAGCCTTTTCTATCGCTAGTTTAGAAACCACAAGTATTTTTTATCTATTAGGTACCATATTTGGTGCCACAATACTTTTAGGGGGAAATATATTGAGTATAACCGATATAATTTTCTGCTTGGTTGCTCCAGTTGGTATTCTTTCGTATCAAGCATATAAGTACATTAGATCCAAACTCTAGTTGTTTAAACTAGGTTACAAACTATTAGATATAAGCAACGCCAAGTAGAAAGACTCCTACAAAAAATAATAAAAGTTCAAATATTACTCCCCTAGGAAGACTGTAATGTCTTTTATAAGCCCTGTACCATACATAGACGCTAGCAAATATGTATATTGGACCTACAACGCCACTAAAAATTCTTGTTTGTATATTTATAGCAGAAACTGAGGCAGCACCTAAAATTCCAAGGCCCATCAAGCCATTAATTATTAAAAAACCAACAAGAAAATCAATTAATTTACTCTTTGCGGCTTCTCTTGGAGTATATACGGTTATTTCTTGCATATTATAGCAATCTTCGAAAGTAATCCTACACTCCGCCCTTTAATATCTTTCTAAGTTGGAAAACCTCTTTTCCTTTCAACTTCGGCTTTCCCCCACTCTCTTATGCTATTATTAAGAACGCTACTTCCCGAAATACTTTTCGGTTGCCTATTTTGGTGTCGGATTACTTCTGTGGAGAGCTATAAATTAGAGTTTTCTCAATATTTATAGTAATACTACGACCTGGCTCTGTAGAAATCCTCTAAAGTAAGCACCTCTTTAATTATTATAGTAAATAAACAAAAAAAGAGGTAGTTATGGATAAAAATGGGAGTCCTTACTATAAAAGATTTGCGTCCATCGTATCGGGCATAGCGCGGAGGGCGTTGTCGCCCTTCTCGAACAAATTCTCGAAGAAGACATACACGCAGCCACAGCTTGCTGCGTGCATCTGCCTGACGAGACACGAAAGGAAGCCTTATCGGGACGTCGTAGACGAGCTGGAAGAGCTCAAGGGGCTGTTTGACTTCGATAACGTCCCTCATTATACGACACTGCAGAAATTCTTCAAACGGATACCGCTGCGAGTATGGGACGCGATGCTATCCTTCGCGTTTAGACTGTTTGGGATAAGAAGAATGGATGCAGCGATAGACTCCACTGGATACGATGAACGAAACGCTTCCTATCACTACCTGCGGAGGATAGGCGAAGAACGGCGTATAAGGGAGTTTACCAAGCATTCCATCGTCGTAGACCCGAAGACGGAAGCGATAGCCGTTTCCTCCTCTAACCGAAGGTATGAAAGCGACAATAAGACCTTCAGACCGCTCATGAAGAAAGCCGCCGAAATGGTAAAGATCGATAAGATACTGGCTGACAAAGGATACGATTCGGAGAGAAATCATAGGTTCGCAAGAGAGCGTCTTCACGCAGAATCGATCATTCCTGCAAGGAATGAAGGCGTTCCGATATGGAAGACCAGGGGAAGATGGAGGAAGCTGATGAAAGCATCTTTTCCACTTGACGAGTACCACAAACGAAGCATCGTGGAGACCGTCAACTCCGTGGAGAAGAGGAAGTTCGGCTCCACCCTGGGCAGCAAACTGCATTTGAACAAGCTGAAGGAGGCGAAGGTGATCGACGTGGTCTACGACATCCGGCGATTCATACAGCTTGCTTATATCATTATCATAGGATTTCTACAGAGCCCTACGACCTCAAAAGCACTCTAATGGCCGATTGCGATAAAGGACGTTTCTGCACCGAGATTTTTATTATCTAAAATTTGGGAGGTAATTGCATCAATAATATAAAGGTTCTGGTTGCCGGAAACGTACAACTTACTCGAATCTGAACTTATTGCTATACTGACCGGAATAAAACTCAGAGGAATATTTTTAATTATGGCGCTTGTCGACGTGTTAATTACATATATGCTAGAATTACAGGGGGATGAAAATGAACAGGTTTCCCCAAAAACATAAGCATATTCTCCATTTGATGTCAACGCTATAGTCGAAGCTATATCTTGTAAATCGCATGAACAGGAAGTTAATGGTATATTTGACAAAGTATAATCTGTTGCTGTATTTATAATTGACAAGGAATTTTCTGCAGTATTTGTAATGTATAAGTATTGACCATTCGGACTTATAGTAATACTGTTAGGATTAAAATTTAAACTTATATTTTTGATTACGTTACCAGTAGATAAATTTAGTATTGAAACATAGCCCGATGGCACGCCATTTATTGGGGCCTCCCCACGCGGGCCATAATTCGAGAAGTATAAATACGCGCCGTCTGGACTTACTACGGCATTCCAGGGATAACCTATTCCGGTAGCCGTAGCGCTTATTTTATTTGTTGCTGTTGATATTGTGTAGATTGAATAATCAAAAAATCGCACATTATTTGCGTTGTAGGTCTCTTTTGGAGTATCTAAAACATATACAAACTCTCCGTTAGGCGAACTTATAATTTCAGAGGGGTCATTTACAGATATATTTGAAACAACCAAATAACTAGATGTAGAGACAACCTGCACAAAATTTAAAGCTGGTTCGCTAACATATAGATAGTCTCCATTAGAAGCTACTGTAATTGAGGATGGTGTGGTCGCAACAGTGATGTTTTTTACTACGATGTTTGTTGCCGCATTAATAACAGAAATTTTATTGCCATTAACTACATAGACATAGGTTTGTTGGGATGCAGCAAAGAATTGTAATAGGAATACTATTGCAATTATAAGAATTAAAACTATACCGATTAATGATAGATATCGTTTGTAGCCAGCCGATTTTTGTACTTTATGTACATGCATTTCTTGTGGCGATTTTTTGGCACCGCGTTCATGATTATGAATCTTAAAGTTTCGGTTTACGCTTTCATTTTCGTTACTAGAATAAAGTCTACCAAAAATACCTGTCCCGCCTACCCGAAGTTTCGCTTTTTCTTGCACCAAGACAGGACAATCGTGATTTTCTGGTAATATGTGCTCTGAACAAAACTGATTACCACAACGACGGCACTTAAATGGTAAAGAATACTCTTCTAGCTTTCCACAAAAATCACATTTATTTGTCATATAATTTTATATTCTCCCCTTCTTTTATCTTTACTTCTGATACTATAACGTGCTTTTATCGAGTTTAATTGCCTTTCCGTTAGGTTATGCAGTTGATTTTTAGTTAAATATGCTTTAATAGCATTCTCCTCTCTACCTACAAGATAAATCATCGACGCCTTATGCCACTTTATCCTAACTTTTATGTATCTGACATCAAAATTCTTTTTTAGGACTCTATATGTACTTATACCAATTTCTTTGTTACAAAATACATATCCGTTTTTAATAAGTTGTGAAGCTAAAAACGCCATCCTTCCAGTTAAGATTCGTTTCTTAAATGGAGAGCCTAAGTCTCGCGTCAATTTTAAAACCGTCTGATAAGAAATTCCTAAGATTTCGGCAATCCGCAATCTAGAAACCCCTTCTTTTACCAACCTTCTTGCTCTATATTTTAGCTTTGCCGATAAGCTCTTTTTAATAGGCAATAATTCTTTGGCCCAAAATATGACAGTAAAATAGCTAACGCCGACTCTTTCTGCAGCTTCGCGCCTGCTTAATCCAGATTTGACTAATTCCAAAGCTTTCTGCTTGATCTCGAATGAATGCGGCCTTAAGTAACGATGCATACTAGTTCGAAGCCATCTTCTTATGGTTGTTCCGCTTATATGCAACTCTTCGGCGATCCGGTCTTTGTTAAACCTTTGCTAAGCAATTCTATAGCTTTCTCACGCAACTCTCGAGAATAACCACCAAGCGGCACTAGTCTTACGGTGTCCAGCGTAGCCGATGCTCTCATAATACTCAAGTAAGTTTTGTTTGTTTAGAATCTTCAGCTACTTCATCATCCGCAAACACTAGTACGCCATTAATTCCCTCTTTCACGACAAAACCGGCAGCACCAGAAACTTCAAAAAACTTTAAAATTTTACCTATTGCTTCCGTGATTACATCTCTGTTCTCTATTAAAACGATGATGAATTTGACGCCACTACTTACTTTTGCTGATTTTTTAAGTCGTTCTTTCAGTGCTGATCTGCCTTCAATAATCTGTACAAAGGTGCCTTTTAAAACATCCTTAATTTTTCCACCAAATGATAAGATAGCGCATTTTACGTATTTTGACACAAATAACATGTCAAGTGCTAATCTTCTCCTAAGGGATAGTCTCTTATAGTTACCAAAGTTTCCTCTTAACTTTGAATAATCTTCTTTAAATGACTTATTGCGAGCTAAACTACTTACTGGCGAAAGCATTAATCCTCTTTCTTGCAAAGAAAAAAGATTGGTTATTGTTTGATAAAATAAATCGTTTAAATTTTTAGGAGTTGATTCGTCTAAAATTTTCCATGTCTTTAGTACTTTTTGAAATTTGTCGCTAATTTTTCTCTCTTCTCTTATTATATCCAGCTCGTTGTATAAGTCGTCTGGGATAAAAATCTCTTTTATCCTTATTCCGCAGTTTATTTCTGGTATATTTCTTATTAGATTTATCGCCTCTTCAATAGATTTATAAGACAAAAACAAAGAGGGATCTAATACCAAATTTTCAATGTACTCGTTATGATTTTCTTTCATACTTTTATCTGTTTTCAGAGTTTTAATTACATTACTATCGTTGCCAAAATCTCTATATGCTCCAGCTAAAATTTGCTGGCATCTTTATTCAGAGACGCAAGATGATGAGTGGACCTCCGTCAGGGGGTCCTCCACTCCTTTTATCGGTATTCTTGTCTCCCCTTTGTTATTATCATTAAAGGGACTTCGTTCTAATAAAGGATTTCTACAGAGCAGGTGATAACCATTCATATAAAAAGAATAAAACAACTAAAGGAGGAAAATTTTATGGATATTGTCAGCGCATATTTTTAATGGGGAAATAAGCGAAAGTGATTTATGGCAGTGCCTGGAAAAGACGGCATCAGATCTAAAACCTGCTTTTGAGCCATGCACATTGCTTTTCTCTAATCTTTTATATTTAAATTTCACGGGATAATATTATGGCCATGTTTGAAAATCTAAAAAAGGGATGGGCAATCGGAAAAGCGACCAGAAAACTGGTATTTGAAGACAAGGACCTGTTCATGTACCCTCTGGTTTCCGCCTTTGCAGTGGTGCTGGAAGTCGTCGCTATTTTCCTTCTTTCAGCGCCGTTATTGAATAACCCGGCTTTGCAGTATTATTATCTGCTCCCGCTTTTCGCAGTTTACGTAGCGGTAACCTTCACCTCGACTTATATAATACTGGCGATGTTCATCGCCTTTCGTTCATTCGCTTCTGGCAGAAAGATTTCCTTTAGAGACGCGTTTTCGCAGGTAAAGTCCTACGCCACGCTGATACTCGAGTGGAGCGTTTTCTATTCGATAGTCCTAATTGCAGTGAGAATGCTCGAGTCCAGGCTACGAGGTATAACCGGATTATTGTTGGGGGCCACAGTTTCTATTGCAATAGGCCTGTCGACGCTGTTCGTAGTCCCAGTGATACTGGAGGACAAGTTAGGGCCCATAGCAGCGTTAAAGAGCAGCGCTTCCTTTATAATCAAGAACTTCGGACAATCTTTCGGTGGATTAGTATATGCAGATTTGTATAGCTTGGCGATAGTCGCTGTGGGGATTCTAACCATTTTTGCAGGTTTGGCATCAGCGTTAATGGTGAATTTCCTTTTTGGGGCGGTTATCGGAATCGTAGGCATTTTAATCCTTGTGATAGGTGTAATGATAGGGTACCTCCTGTCCAATCTTTTTAAGCTGATATTATACGATTTTATAAAATACAATCGGATCCCAAACGGTTTCACAAAAGACATGCTAAAATCTTCCACCAAGACGAGAAAATCAAAAATAAATGGCTCTGCGTCAGGGAACATCTGAAATTTACAGAGAAATAAGTTAATCCCATCGTATCACTTTATGCTCCACATACTGCGCCAGCGCCGCTTGGTCGTGGCAGAGCCCCATTTTTTACCAGGTACTGGTTTACGTCGGAGAAGCCCGATAAATTTACATTCTCTCTAAGACTATCGCAAAGCCTTGCCCACCACCAACACACAACGTCGCGACTCCTATTTTTTTCTTAGTATCCTGAAGTATCCTTGAAAGTGTACCGACCAGCCTTGCTCCACTTGCGCCCAACGGATGTCCTATTGCGATCGCGCCGCCGTGGACGTTTACTTTGTTTGGATCGAGCCCAAGTTCTCTTATAGCGTATAGGCTTACCACAGCAAACGCTTCGTTTATTTCCCAATAGTCGACGTCTTCTACCTTCAGACCTGCCTTTTCCAATGCTTTTCTGCTTGCCGGCACCGGACTTTTTCCCATGACATCTGGGTCTACTCCGACCCATGCTGCAGATCTTATCTTAGCGATAGGCTTAAAGCCATATTTCTTTACTGCGTTCTCAGACATCAGCATCACAAGTGACGCGCCTGCATTAAGAGGAGAAGAATTTCCACTGGTTATCACACCATTTTGTTTGAAAGACGGCGGAAGCGCCTTTATCTGATCAAGTGTGGTATCCGCTCGTATGCTCTGGTCGGTGTCTATTATAGTTTTTTGTCCATTGTATTCCACTTCGACAGGCAATATCTCATTTTTGAACCAGCCTTCTTTCTGAGCTTTCGATGCAAGCATGTGGCTTCTAAGCGAGAATTCATCCATTGAATCTTTTGTTATGCCACTCTGTTCTGCTAACTTTTCTGCAGTCAAGCCCATATTATATCCGACAGCCATGTCGTACTTCGCATATTCTGGTCTAAGAAGAAGTCTATAATTAGGCGATATCAATCGATTATCTGATATAGGGACATGGGTCATATGTTCCATCCCGCCAGCAAGCACGACTTCCGAATTTCCCGTCATTATTTCCATTGCGCCGATGTTTATCGACATCATCGATGATGAACATGCCCTGTCTACCGCAACTCCGGGGACATAAGTAGGGAGCCCAGCTGAAAGCACCGGATGTCTCCCACCATAAAGCCAATTTTCTCCGGCTTGCATTGCGCAGCCAGTAATAACATCGCCGATGTCTTTTGTGTCTATCTGTCTTTTCTGGAGGATGGCTTTTATAAGCGACCCCGTCGCATCATCCATTCTTAAGGAATTAAAGACGTCTCTCTCCGGTTCTTTTGGTCTAGATCTTGAAAAAGCCGTTCTGAGATAGTCGACTATGTATGCATCCATTTTATTTACCTTTGAATTTTATTTACCTTTGAATTCTGGCGTTCTTTTCTGCATGAATGAAATTAAACCTTCTTTTAGGTCTTCTGTGTTGAACACGACTCCTGCTGCCAATGACTCCATGTTGAATCCTACTTCCAATGGTTGTTCTGCGCCTTTGTTTATTAGAGCTTTTGCAAGCGATGCGGCGACTGGAGCAGTATTTGCGGCTATATCTTTTGCATATGCCATGGCAGCTGATGTTATATCCGCATCGAACAACTTTGAGACCAGCCCAAGCTCAAACGCTTCTTTGCCGGTTATTCTTTCGCCGGTCAATATCAATCTGGATGCATTTGAGACGCCCATTAATTTTGGAAGTCTCTGTGAGCCACCCCATGCAGGTATCAAGCCTCTTAATACCTCCGGGGCCCCGATAGAAGACTCGCTCGTCGCGACCCTTATGTCACAGGCAAGTGCGAGTTCAAATCCTCCACCAAGAACATAGCCATCGAGTACCGCAATAGTGATCTTTGGTATCTCGGAAAATTTATTCAGCGTAGTCTGGCCTTTTTTTGAAAATTCGATGAACTCCCCTTCGTTTGCGAAGTAAGCAGAAAGGTCAGCTCCTGCAGAGAATACGCCACCTCGTCCGCTTACTAATATTACCCTTGTTTCGTCATCATCCCATAGCTCGGTCGCAGCAAGGTCGAGTTCATCTAAGACGTCGTTGTTGATCAAGTTTAATTTTGGTCTATTAAGTGATATCGTTGTAACCTTTTCCTTTGTCTTTTCTAAGATTATATATTTGTATTTAGTTTGGTTCGAACTGACGGTGCCGTTAGGGTCTTTAGTTATCTGTAATCTGCCTTCAACCGCATCTCTCATCTTGCCTTGCTTTATGCTTTCGGCTGGAGCAAATACCTGGCAGTCAAAAGTCTTCGCTAACCTTTCTAAAGTCCGTTTTACTTCGTCATTGGTCAAGCCTTTTGCTACAGAGATAGGACCGAAGGGCCTGTTCATTCCTAACTTAACAGAGTTATCTATGTCTTCAGGAGTAGCCACGCCGGCTTCTATCAATTTTACCGCTTCGTTTATCTCCAAAGAAAATATGTCCATCAATGAAAACTTGTCTGTAGGTTTTGCAGAATCTATTATAGAAGGTCTGCCAGCACTCCAATCATAAAAGCCTCGTCCAGTCTTTTTCCCAAGCATCTTTTTGTTGACTAAATCTGCATATACCTTTACCTTTGAAAAGTCGGGTGATAATTCTTTAGCAAAGTAAAGCAATGAGCTATTGATCACGTCTATTCCTATGAAGTCTAATAGTTCGTAAGGGCCCATCGGAAGACCTTGCAATTTCATGAAAGCGTCTACTTCTTCGGGTCTTGCGAGTTTTTTATCGAAAAGAAGCCCGAAAAATAACATATCGGGACCGTTTATCCTGTTGACGATAAAGCCAGGAGTATCTTTATTCACCCTTATTGGGGCCCTGCCGATTTTTTGCATCAATGCGTAAATAGAAGAAACGGTTTCATTGCTTGTCTTTTCGCCTTTTATTATTTCTACTAGCTTCAGGATGACGGGGGGGTTAAAAAAATGTATTCCTACTACCCGCTCTGGATTTTTTACGCCTTCAGCTATCTCAGTTATCCTTATATTTGAAGTATTTGACCCGAGAATTGTGTCGGGTTTTGTCGACTCTCCAAGTTGTTTGAATATCTTTCTTTTTAAATCTGGGACCTCTGGAACGGCTTCCATGACTAACTCGGCATCTTTTACGCCGGCGGGCATATCAGTAAAAGCCTTTATTCTTTTTTTTGTTTGTTCTGCAGCATCCTGTGTTACCAATCCTTTTTTTACTAGTTTGTCTAAGCTGTCGGCAATCCCGCTTAATGCTTTCGTAAGTACATCCTGGCTTATGTCGATTAAATTCACATTATAACCAGAAAGAGAAAAAACTTCGGCTATTCCGTGGCCCATCTCGCCGGCTCCGACAACGGCTATTTTAGTTATGTCCATTTAATGGATTTCACCCGGCGCGCTTCAATAATGCGACCAATTTTTGTGCCGATGCTAGGTCTCCGGCAACCTTTAGTTTACCGAAGAGAAATGCTTTTACCCCGGCCAGTTTTCCGCTCAAAATATCCTCTAATACTTGGTCTGCGGCAGTGAACGTAGTTTTGGCGTCCGTAGTCTCGCCTTCGTTTAAAGAAATCGATCCATCCTGATTGAAAAGTATATAATAAGCCGAAGCGTCCGTAGGCTTGAACTGGAATTTCGATGGACTCCACGCCTTCCCATCGTTTTTTAAGTCATCTTTGACGTTGAACCTACTTACCAGATCTTTAATAGCATCATGTGAAGCCATAGTAATACTAATCTTAATGCGTTAATAAACCTTAAACGTGATTCCTTAATTCTTTTTTGTCTACTTTACCGGTGCTAGTCTTTGGCAAAGAATCTACAAACATTATCTTGTCCGGGATCCACCACTTTTGTATCCTTCCAGTCTGTAGGTATTTCTGCAGGTGGTCGAATATATCCTTATCAGTAACTTCACCTCTTTTTACTATGAACGCCACGGGTCTTTCGCCCCATTTCTCGCTCGGCATACCGACTACGGCTACCTCACTTACCTTTTCGTTGTCGCTTATGGCATTTTCAATCACTAAGGTGGGGATGAATTCTCCGCCGCTTTTTACTGCGTCCTTTTCTCTGTCTACTATGTGGATATACCCATGCGGGTCTACAAAACCGATATCTCCTGTGTGAAGCCATCCGCCGCGCCATAATCCTGCGGTCCTTTCCGGTTCTTTGTAATATTCCCTTGTGACCCAAGGAGACCTTACGACTATTTCACCCACGCTTTTTCCATCCCGGGGCAGCTCTTTCATATCCTTGTCTACTATCTTTACGTCTACCAAAGGTATGGGTAACCCCGCACTCAATCTAAATTCAGTTTTTTGTTCTTCCGTCAAGCCAGAAACATAATCGCTGAATGTAGCGATAGATATTACCGGCCCCGTTTCTGATAGTCCGTACCCTCCAATGACCGTTATTCCAAGTTCTTTCGCCCTGTCGGCAAGTCCCTTCTGAAGTGCGGCACCGCCGATTATCACTTTCCAATTTTTGAGATAACTTTTGTATTCGCTTATCTTTGGCGAGCTTAATATCATGTTTAATATGACGGGCACCATTGCGGAGAAAGTTACATTTTCATTTTTGACAAGTTCTAAGATAGTCGGTACATCGTATTTTCCTGCGAGAACATATTTATTTCCAGATAATAATCCTGCGTACGGCATCCCCCATTGATGCACGTGGAATAATGGGACCGCAGTGAGGAATACGTCTTTATCCGTAAGATTAAGCGGCGGCGAATGCACGGCTGCAGAGACCGCGAGTGCGTGAAGCACAAGATTCTTTTGTGTGAAAGTAACGCCCTTTGGCATTCCTGTGGTACCCGAAGTATAAAATATCGTAGCGATTGTATCTTCATCTAATTCTGGAAATTCATAATCTTCATCTAAAATCAAGTCTTCATAGTCGTAAAATGGATTTAAAGAACTGCTTACCTTCCCTTTATCCTCATTGTATATTATCCAGCCTTTTATAAAATCAAAAAGATCTTTATTAGGCTCTATTGTCGGTGCGAACTCATCCCGGACTATCACGTACTTGTCACCTGCGTGATTCATAGTGTAATATATCAATTCGGGCGGGTAACGTATGTTTACAGTGTGCAGTATGGCGCCCATCATGGGCACCGCGAAATATGCTTCGAGATAACGGTTAGTGTCCCAATCAAGTACCGCGACGATGTCACCTTTCTTGACGCCTAATTTTTCCAGGCCCGCGGCCAGTCCTTTGACTCTTTTAAAGAATTTTTCGTAAGAATATCTTTCCTTGTTTGCGTAGAGTATCTCTCTGTCGCCGAAGCTCCTTACGGCGTTTAAGAAAAGATTTTTTAGTATTAATTTTGAAGAAAATGGCTCGTCCATTTTTAGTCTAGCATCTTTAACAATATAAATGTTTAAACGTTGTCCGGATCAGACCACATTGATAAAATTATCTAAAGTTTAGACCACTTCTGAAGCATATTCCTTGTTTTTATCGACGAAATAGCCGATATACGGACAATCGGGCTTCACTTTAAGTCCATTCCGTTTCGCAAAAGCGAAGGCTTCTTCTGCCAATTTTGCGGCCGTACCATGCCCTTGGTCTTCGACGGGGGTGAACGTACGATAAATAACCATGACTTTTCCTCTTATTCGATAAAGAAGTTCCGCCTCGCCATGTGCCGTTTTAACCGACATCCTACCGGCGCGTTTGTTGACTATCGGCATATAATTTTATACGACTTCGGCGTATTTAACTTGCAGTGACATCAAGAGCTGCCCTTGCGTCCTCTTCACCTTGAACAACGATCTTGTAATTAGAACCAGAAACGAATTTAACCAGTACCTGACCGTCACCTAAAAGTATTGCGTTTGTAAATGTCAGCGTGACTAACTGCCCGGCGGCCAATGTATATCCTTCCCCCGAGAAATCACTCTCCAATGAAGGCAATAATAAGCTACCATTTTGGGCGACTAAGAAGTTAACTGTTCTAAATCCTGCCTGCGAACTTTCTTCGTGTTCTAGATCTCGTTCAGAGCCATTTAATCCAGCTGTTACATTGCTTCCTCTAGAATCATTTTCACCGCTGAGATTTCCATGGTCGCCTCTGGATATAACTCCGTCGGAACCTATTGATGCTTGATCCGCCGATACTGACTGATTTCCAAATACTATAACCTGTCTTAAAACTACACTTTCATTTAAATTGTCTTTTATAGTTATCGATAAATGAGTTACATTACCAGACGTAGAGAGTACTGCGTTTGACAATGTGATATTCATATTTGTAGCATCCAACGCAAGCTTTTCTTCAGGGTCTAATCCGTGTCTGGATCCAGAAGAAGCGCCACGTAATGCAGTGTTTCCAACTAAAATGGCCCTTATAGAGGGAACCATTATAAACACAGTCGAATTTGCATTAAGTACTGTTATAATCGTAGGCGATAAATCAAGAATCAAGTTTGTAGTGCCTTCGACCATATCATTTTGAAGGACTGTCGCTGTTATTTGGTTGTTCTTTAGAGTAACCGGGTAAGTAGAATTATTTATCTCAATGCTAGAGGAAGTAACATTAAATCTCACTAGATTGATCCGTGTACCATTTTGCAAATATAAGCTTCCCAGAATCGAACTAACATTTACAACAGACAAAAGATTAAGAGTGCCGCTGCCGGCTACGTTTACCCAGCCGCTGCTATTTCCTGAGATTGTATGAACCATAAGAGAGGAATAAGTTATGTTTAAACTTTGCGTACCTTGTGGCACGTTAGCAGGGTCCATAAGACTAAGAAAGACATTATTCTGACTTTGGTGATAATTAAAGTAAAGATATAGCCCCACAGCTGCGACTATTATAACAATCGCAACGGCTAAACTTGTATTTTTCATATAATGGCTTTGCGTTTTGTTGCATATAAGCTTTTGAAGTCTCCTGTAAAATAACAGATCATATATAAATGATCAATAAACCGATAAATAATGTCGCAGCAAGGAAAGCTCCAGAAATTTTTACGAAGTCCAAAATCCCCCCGCAGCAAATCTTCTTAATGCAATAAGGTTCACCAGCGGCACACGCCTACAACCGAACAGCATCTTTTAATTCTACCACCGCTCTATAAATTTATGTCAAATAGAACGATTCTGGCTGCGGTAATCATAGTCGTCGTAGTCGCAGTATCCATCTTTATGTATATGAAGTATACTGGCAGTATCCCTACCGCTCCGCCCCAGGCAGTCCCGCTCCTCTACAATGAGAGCTTCGCAAGCGTCATCAATGCCTTTCCATCCATGTCGGTGACGATTTCTATCGGCCCTTCCTCTTCTTTAAATGTAACCATTAGTTACGATAAGATAGAGACTACGACCATAAACGGTGTAGAGATGGACGAATTAAACGTTACGGCCTCCAACTCCTCCGCCCCGGCGACTTCATCTCTAGTTTATACCTACATGAACGGCACGGTCGATTCTAATCTTTCGCTTAGCGGATTCAAGTATCCCAACGGCACGATAAACTATGGGGCCTTTAGGAATCATATTCAGGCCATTAGCCTTTTCCCGCTGCTTCGGATACTTACTACCGGTCAGTTTGTCAGCGGTACTACTTCACAGACCCCCGGGATATTCTCGGACATGAGCAATGATACTTATACCCAGACCATTGGAAACGTCGGCATGGTGATCACTAAGTACACCCTGATAAATCCTTATCCGATCTCAAACTCGTCTGGAGGGGGGCAGGTCGATAGCGCTATCTTTAGCCTCGGTAGGCCGGAGAACAATCAAAGCATGGAGTTACTCGTATACGCCAACGCGCATGTGACTTCGAGCTCGGGGACATCATCATTCTTATACCGAGTTAACTCTCTTTCTATTAGCTGAGCGAGTTTTTCTCTTTCGAACGTTGCATTGTCAGTGAGCGAGATTCCTGGCCTGCAACGAACCAAATAGACGAAAAAGCTGACAAATGCATCCGAGTTGCATTCCTTGTTATATCAATTCTGGGCTTGCAACTAAAAACATCGATAGTAGACGATCATCCTATGATTTCTTTTGGCTATTCGTAAGGTTTTACAATAATAGACGGAAAAGTTGCTTACAACGCCCATTTTTACGACAATGTTAGTCTAAACGTCAGTGCGACTAAAATCACTTGCACAACAAGTAATTTGGCCACCGGCACTGAAACAGACGAACAGGCTCAGCACAAAGCTGCCCATATATGCAGTTTTTCTCATGAAACCTGCCATAAGTGCGAATGCTAAGGATTATCTCAAAGATCATAGCGAAGGTTCGGCTTAATTTAAGGCCGTTTCTTACAAACCGCCTTCTCGATTTATTAAAGGTGAGCGGGAACCGGAAGCCTACACCCTTTAGAGGTGAGAGGATGTCACTTTATGTCTTTAACGAGCTTGAATCTATTTAATAATAAAGAATTTGAAATCACAGTGACTGAGCTAAGCGCCATCGCAAACGCCGCTAACATGGGTAAAAAAGTGTAGACGGACGCGGTGAAAATCGGGACCAGAGCACCGGCAGCCACCGGTATCAAGACTGTATTATACCCAAAAGCCCAGAAGAGGTTCTGTCTTATTTTACTCATGGTCTTTTTGCCCAACTCTAAGGTCAAAAAAACGCCGTAAGGGCTATTTTTCATCAAGATTATACCGCCAGCCTGTCTTGCTATGTCTGCCCCGGCGCCGATGGCTAATCCTACGTCGGCTTTAGTCAAAGCGGGAGCGTCGTTTATGCCATCACCCACCATGGCGACTATCTTTCCACTCTTTTGAAGCTCGCTGATCTTCTTCAGTTTATCTCCCGGCTTGGAATTTGCGATCATATTTTTTATTCCAAGCTGCTTTGCGATCGCCTTTGCCACGAGTTCATTGTCCCCCGTTATCAACCAGACTTCTTTTCCTGAATGTTGTAATGCTTCAACTGCGATCTTACTGTCCTTTTTTAGGGCATCGGCCAGTGATATCATGCCGATTATCCGTTTATCGAACCCGACTATCAACGTGGTATTTCCGTTCGATTCTAAATTTTTTATCCTCTCTTCAAAACGGGCCAGTTCTTTCTTTGAAAAAAGATCGCGATTTCCTAATATGAGTTGTCTGCCTCTTTTATCTATCGCTATCACTCCGCTTCCCTGTTTATAGGAAAATTTCATTGGAAAAGGCACCTTTAATTTTTCTTTTTTGGCTTCCAAGACTATGGCCTTGCCAAGCGGATGTTCTGAATTTATTTCTGCTACGGCCGCTAGTTTTAGCAGTCTCTTTTTTGTATACCCTTTGACAGCCGCTATTTCAGTTATTTTTGGGATCCCTTCGGTCAAGGTCCCCGTCTTGTCAAATATGACTACATCTACTTTGCTAGCGATCTCCAGCTTTTCGCCACTTTTTATCAGGATGCCATTTTTAGCTGCCTTTCCAGAAGAAACCAATAATGCTGCCGGCGTCGCTATTCCTAATGCACATGGGCAGGCTATGATCAATACACTGACAAATACTAATATTGAAAAGGCCTGTCCTATCCCCCCGAAAAGGTACCAAGAAAGCGAAGAAACGATGGCTATCACTATGACCAGCGGCACAAAAACCGAAGATATCCTGTCTGCTAATTTTTGTATGGGCACTTTACTCGATGCCGCTTCTTTCACTATCTTTATTATTTGTGCTAATGTCGTATCTTCGCCGACGCCGGTTACCTTTACTTTTAGAGAGCCCGTTTCATTTATCGTACCGCCGGTTATTTTATCACCGATTTTTTTATCGATCGGCATGCTTTCGCCGGTGATCATCGATTCATCGATTGCGCTAGTCCCATATACGACGATAGCGTCTGTCGGGACCTTTTCGCCCGGCTTTACCAGTAGAATGTTCCCTCTTTTGATTTCTTCTATCGATTTGTCGATGATATTACGGCCCGCCACTAGATGTGCTATCTTTGGCTGAAGTGACATCAACGCCGCCACAGCAGAAGAAGCGCGGGTTTCTGCCAGTCTCTGCATGTATACGCCAGTTAGGATCAAAGATATTATTATGGTCGATGTATCAAAGTATACTCCTTGTGCCGGTACTATTCTTGGGAAGAAGGTCACTATCGAACTATAAGCCCACGCAGCAGAGGTGCCCATTGCTATAAGCGTGTCCATGTTACTCGATCTGTTTTTAATTGCATCTAATGTGCCTGCATAGAATCTAATCCCGACGTAAAACTGTACCACACTTGCCAAAGCAAACATTAGATAATTTGAATATGCAAATGACAAACCATATGTGATGGCCACGACGAGGGCAGTCAACGGCCAAGAAATAGACAAAGACATTTTCAATCCTTTCAATTCTTTGGCAGGTTTTTCAAATTGCAGCTTGCATGAAGCACTGCAGAAATAATATTTTTTCCCGCCACTTTCATTGATCAAAGTAGTAGTGTGTTCGTCTACACTCATTCCGCATATCGGGTCAGTTGCCATTTATCTACCACTTCTTTTGTGTCTATTTTCTTCAATGCGACGTTTTGCTAGTTCAAGATTATGGTCTTTATACATGAATACCGCTCGCAAACGCCGTCCATATGTGCTGCATCGGCAGTCCGTCACTTTGAAGATATGAGCTGCATCCCGCATTCAGGACACTTCCCTTTCTTTTTCATTCTTATATCAGGATGCATAGGGCAGGTATATGTTTCCGGTTTTTCCTGTTTTTTCATACAATATCCTAAGAATGGTTTAGTACAAATATATAGGTGATGCAATAAGCGGCTTTGCACATCAATTAGGCAGAAGCCATTCTGGCATATAAATCGTACGCTTGTGCATGACTCCTCATTTTCTACTTTGTGCGCAGGAACGGGGTAATTTTGATGAGTATCTAGTCACGCTACAAGACAGTTATGCACAAGCGTACCTTTATAATTAAGAGTTAAATTCTAAGGAATCATTTACCTGTCCATCTACTGATCGTTATCGCAAGTTTTAGGGTTTCTTCCTTATGACTTTTGAAGTGATCGCTATTATGCTGTCTCGTATTTCCCTTCTCTCTTCCTTGATGTTCTTGCATTTCCAAGTTATCTTTACTAGGTATTCATCCATGCTCATCTCTTCAATATGGACTTCCAGATCCTCTGTCTTCTTTACTTTGACTAATGCTCTTCTAAGTGAACCGTTGAATTTTAGTATGTTTGTCTTTATCGGGACCTCTATCTGCAGTTTGTCCACGACCATGGAATTTCTTGTGTGTGAAGTTATTGCAGCACCTATAAATTCGCTGTTCGGCAGCTTAACGATGTTGCCGTCATCCATCATTATCTCGATGTAAAAAGCCTTGATAGCCAGTACTTTTCCCGTGAAACCGGCAGGCATCCTGTCTGCTGAAAGACCCTTCGGTTTAAAAAACGGGAATCCAAACCCCCATTGCCATCCCTGTACAGTGACCTCCTCTTCCGGTTTTACCATGTCGCTGACGGTTATTGCTATCCCCGCAAATATATTTGACAGGACTGTCTGAGCCGCAAGACCGATCACTATGCCCGCGAATCCCCCGGCTATAAGTATGCCGGTCAGGTTAATGCGGAAAACCGAAAGGATCACGAATAGTATGACAAAGAAAGCCGTTACGCGTATCAGGTAGTTTATGACCCCCGTTATACTCTTGTGCTGTCTGCCTACAAAAGACCCTTCCAGTACTCTTGAGATCTCCCTGACTGTCATATACCCCAAAACTATCACGAGTATCGATACAAGTATCGATAGCATAGCGGAGTCATAAGGCGATGGAGTCCTAAGTAAAAAATAAATTAGATAGGCTATCGGTGCCAGAATCGCAATGATTATAACCACTTCTAAGGCTCTATTTTTCATGCTTATTTGAGTATGCCATTATTCTTATTTGTATTTATTTCGGCTAACCGGCTGATATCGACATACTGCATGCGGCCGCGGTGGCTGCGAGCCCGGGGAGTACTGCGATAGGTGCCATCATTAATAGGTTCTACTAACCTTTTCCATTAACTGATAGGTCATATATCTAAACCGGATTTAAAACGCCTATCCGTCTGCTGAAAAGTTTTCACTTGAAAATAATCTTTATAACAAAGATTTTTCGCTAGATTTGATTTCCTTTGAGAAGATATCAAG
Source organism: Nanobdellota archaeon (assembly GCA_021818905.1). Lineage (GTDB taxonomy): Archaea > Nanobdellota > Nanobdellia > Parvarchaeales > Parvarchaeaceae > Parvarchaeum. The sequence goes on along the minus strand of JAKASS010000005.1, from coordinate 37,275 downwards.
TCCCTTTGTCATCAATTCATCTGTGATCGTCAAAGGCGGCATTATCCTTATTATGTTTCCATACGCTCCAGCACGCCACACAATAAGCCCATTTTTGAAACATTCGAGTTGGATCTTGTCGCAGATTTCTTTCCATGGGACCTTGGTCTTTCTGTCTTTTACGAATTCCACTCCTATGAATAATCCTTTGCCTCTGACATCGCCGATACATTTATTTTCTTTCATCAAGTCTTTCAAATACTTCAAAGCTTTTTCTCCGACCATGTTAACGTGTTTCAGTAAATCGCTTTCTTCAGCAAAATCTATGGCTGCCACACCGGCCGCCATCGCGACCACGTCTCCCCTAAAAGTACCTAAGTGGGCCCCGGGTTTCCATATGTCCAGATCGCCCCTATACATTATACCGCTTAATGGAAGACCGATGCCACCGATCGACTTGGCCATCGTTATTACATCTGGATTGACACCCGAGTATTCAGAAGCAAACCATTTTCCGGCCCTTCCAAAAGCTGCTTGTACTTCGTCTACTATCAACACGATGCCGTTCTTTCTGCATATTCTTTCTACTTCCGGCAAGAAGTTATCTGGTGGAACGATGATTCCCCCTTCGCCTTGTATGGGTTCGACTATCATAGCCGCTGGCGATAATACACCGGAATCCGGGTTCTGGACCATGTCTTCAAGATAATCAATGCACATCTCTACGCAGGTATTTGGATCATCTGTCCTGAAAGGATTTCTGTAAACGTTTGGATAAGGAGCAAAATGAACTTCTGGTCCGAGCGGCGAATAATTTTCCCTGTATTTCTTTTCGGCCGTGGCCGCTAAAGCCATGGTAGTCTGACCATGATAGGAACCTTCGAAGGCTATGACTGAAAGCCTCTTTGTATTGGACTTTGCCAATTTGATCGCTGACTCTACCGCGTCGGATCCGGTCGGGCCGCCAAAGACGACCTTTGCATCGTTTTTCATGTTACCTGGCGCAAGTCCTATGAGTCTTCTGACAAGCTCTGTCCTCGCAGCCGTAGGAAAGTCGAGACTGTGCGTAAGCTTCTTCATCTGTGCAAGTGCCTTATCTAATATGTAAGGATTCGAATGGCCAAAATTAAGCACGGAAACGCCTGCGTAAAAATCTATGTAAGTATTTCCATCTGCGTCCCTTATCGTAGCTCCCATCCCTTCTTCTGGTACGAATGGAAGGACCTTGGGATAATAGACTGCGTTGCCTTCTGTTTTTGCCTGAGCGTCTAATATCTTCTTTGCTTTTGGCCCCGGCGGAGGAATGCGCATGTCCGGTGCGTCATTGAAATGTAATTTCTTGAAATCCATATCCTTTATTGCCACTCGAATTATATAAGTTTACGCTAGTAAATCGATCTTCTACAAAAAAAGTTTTATACATGATGTCTTTTCATAGAAGATAAATAAATCCTAGCAAGATCGACATCGAGAAACTCGAAACGATCAGCGAAAGCGATATCTAGTCAATAGTTTTGGCCATATCATCTTACGATTTATAGCATATTTAGCACTTTACAAGAGTATCCAGAGAGGTATCATAGGTATTCAGTTATTCTTATAGTAGCATTAAAAATTTCCTGGCTCGGAAAAATCTATATATACACCTAGAACGCATATATAGAATTTGAGCCTAGTATAGTTGAGCTAGGAGGTTATGAGTATTTTTATGATAACGCCGAATGATGTTCACGGCATAATTAAGAAAAGGATGATAAGCGACGTCTTCGACTTTGTCCTTGATCTTGACAAAAGCAAGGGGATGTACCTCCAAGATGCAAAAAGCGACAGGAAATTCCTTGATTTCTTTGGCTTTTTCGCTTCTTCTGCCATAGGAATGAACCATGAAAAGATGTTCGAGCCTGGTTTTCTTAAAAAGTTGCAGCGCGCCTCCATAAACAAGCCTACGAACAGCGATGTCTTAACGGTCGAAATGGCGGAATTCGTCGACACTCTATCCAGGATAGCGACGCCACCTTACATGAAATACTTCTTCTTCATCGAGGGCGGCGCATTGGCCGTTGAAAATGCCCTTAAGACCGCGTTTGACTGGAAGATAAGGAAGAACTTTACAAAGGGGATACAGGAAGTCCGCGGGCAGAAAGTAATATATCTTATGGAAGCGTTCCATGGGAGATCCGGCTACACACTCGCTATAACGAATACCGCAAGCATAAAAAAAGTACAATATTTTCCAAGGTTCAGCTGGCCAAGGGTTTCGAATCCAAAGATAACCTTCCCGCTAAACGCAGAGAACACGAAGAAAGCGGAAGAGCTTGAAAAGCAGAGCATAGAAGAGATACAAAAGGCAATATCCCAGGAAGGTGACCAGATAGCTGCATTGATAATGGAGCCTATACAAGGCGAGGGCGGCGATAACCACTTTAGGAAAGAATACATGCAAGCTGTCAGGAAAATAACCGCAGAGAACGATATCCTTTTCATATTAGACGAGATACAGACCGGCGTAGGAATAACCGGCAAGTGGTGGGCGCACCAGCACTTTGACATAAGACCGGACATAATCGCATTCGGGAAGAAGATGCAAGTATGCGGTATAATGGCGGGCCACAAGCTTGAAGACATAAACGACCACGTTTTTAGGGTGCCTAACAGGATAGACTCTACCTGGGGCGGAAATTTAACAGACATGGTCAGGGCGACAAAATATCTCGAGATAATAAACGAAGAAAAACTTGTCGACAACGCCGCAAAGATGGGCAAAATATTTCTTAAAGGCCTTGAAGGACTACAGGATAAATTTCCTGATGATATATTCAACGCGCGGGGGCGCGGCCTCATGTGCGCATTTGACCTTAAAAGCCCTGCGCTTAGAGAGGAATTTTATAATAGATGTTATGATAATAAGCTCTTAGTTTTAAGGACTGGCGCGAGCGGTATAAGATTTAGACCTTCTCTTATCATAGAAGAAAATCATATAAACGACGCGCTTTCGATTATGGAAAAGGTAGCGACAGAACTCTTCGGCAAGGCGCGCGGATCTTCAAAACCGACCGCGTCTCAAGCTTCTTCGGCACCTATAAGGCTTGCGTTGCCCGTCACTTCAAAGAAGTCAGATGAAACAAAGGACCAAGGTGCCCAAACCGAGAAAAAAACCGCGGATGGTCCTGCAAAGTCCGCCTTCACGGCGCCAGAAAACGACGGCGGGATAAAAGAAAGCAAAGTTTACTTCATTTCTAAGGATGCACCGCCGGGCGCCTAAGTAGCTTAATTTAATGTCGGTCCCCCTAAAAGATTATATTGTCTATTTATTTTGCTGATGTTTGAATAGCTTTATGGGGATATTCCTGCTCGGCTGCGGAGAGATGGGCAGCGTAACTGGTACAGATCTTCTAGAAACTTACGAAGGCGACCTAACATTTGCTGACTTGGAGATTGAAAGAGCAAAAACATTGGCAGCAAGATACCCTAAAAGAAAAGTAAGGCTAGCTTCTGTAAACGTTAAGGACCATAAAAACCTTGTCAATACTATAAAGGAGTCTGGCGCGAACGTTGTGATAAACGCCGTAAATTATTATTTTAATCTTGATGTAATGCTTGCATGTCTTGAGGCCCATGTAAATTACATAGATCTGGGCGGTTTGTTCCACACAACACTAAAACAGCTTGAGCTCGACAAAGTTTTTGGGAGCCAGAACTTATTGGCTATACCTGGTTGCGGTTCTTCTCCGGGAATAATGAACGTCCTTGCTGCTTTCGGTGCAAGAAAATTTGATAAAGTAACTGATATACATGTTAGTTTTGCTGATAAAGATTACACTAAATACAATACACCCATAGTTCTTCCTTATTCTATACAGACCCTTTTTGATGAATTTGGAAAAAAGCCTGCAGTATTACGGAATGGAAAAATCGAATTCGTGGAGCCTCTAAGCGGGTCCGAGAAGATAAATTTTCCAAAGCCTTTGAATAGCGCTTCTTGCTTTTATACTCTACATTCCGAGGTAGCCACATTACCATCCAGTTTTAAATTGAAGAACTGCAGCTTCAGGGGCGGCTTTGACCCCAGCTTAGTAAGCAAGGTGAAGTTTCTTTTAGACGCGGGATTTGCATCGGATGAAGAAATAAATTTACCGGGCGGCCAGTCAGTATCGCCCAAAAAATTTGTAGTCAAGTTGCTGGACAGATTCGTGCCGACACCTGATATAAAGATAAACGATTTGGAATTCTTGCACGTTGAACTTATCGGAAAATCTAAAGGCAAGAAAAAGAAACTTGTAGTTTACTGTGAAAGCTTCACAAACGAGAAATGGAATATTCCTGCAGGCTCATGGAATACCGGCGTCGCTCCCTCCGTTGTCGCTCAGATGATTGCTAGCGGAGAAATAAAACGGACCGGCGTCGTCCCGCCAGAAATATCTATACAACCAGATATCATGTTCAAAGAGCTTGAAAAAAGAAACATGAAGGTCTGGACTGCCAATAAATAATCTTTTTTAAGGCGAATTGCACATTTCTGAAGGCACTTTCCTGGATTTATATTCGTCAACAAGCTTGCCGCGTATGTTATCCCACTTTATTACGGTTACCGGCGATGCATAATCTATCTTCGGATAATATTTATGCATGCCGTTTAAAAGGTCTTCTTGAGTTCCAAACCCGTCTGCGTTATATTCTTCTGCTTTTAGTGCTTTTGCGTAAAGCTCACCTGATTTTGTTAATTTGAATACTTTATTTTTAGCCATATCATATTTACTTAAGTATTATCGGCTTGATATTTATAAATTCTAGCAAACCGTATCGCGAAAGTTCCCTCCCTATGCCGCTATCCTTTACGCCTCCAAATGGAATCCTAGGATCAGACTTTGTAAAGTCATTTACGTAAATCATGCCACTTTCAAGCGCGCGGGCCATTCTTTCTCCTTTTTTACTGTCCGTAGTCCATACGCTGCCGCCCAGACCGAAATTAGAATCGTTTGCTATCTGCAGTACTTCTTGTTCGTTTCTAGCGGGAAGAATAACTGCCACTGGTCCAAAAACTTCTTCTTTTGCTATGCGCATATCGCTTTTTACGTTAGTAATCACGGTTGGTTCAAAGAAAAAACCTTTATCGCCTAACCTCTTGCCGCCACATTCTATCTTTGCGCCTTTCTTTTTAGCATCGTTTACCTGTGCTTCTATGGTCTTGAGCTGCTGTGCGCTTGCGAGCGGACCGACGTCGGTGGATCTATCAAGAGGGGTTCCTATTTTTGCTGCAGACATTAAGCTCACGAATTTGCTTACGAATTCGTTGAATCTTTCTTTTATGACTATGAATCTCTTTGCGCATATGCAACTTTGCCCGTTGCTTATCAATCTAGAAGTAAAAGCGCTTTTACAGGCTAATTCTATATCCGCATCTTCTAAAACTATAAACGGATCGGAACCTCCAAGCTCAAGTACACATTTTTTCAAGCTTTCTCCGGCAATTTTTGCTACTGTACGGCCCGTTTCTACGCTCCCGGTAATGGAAACTCCATCGACATATCGGCTCTTTATAAGTTCATCTACGACGGTATGGTCTGTTATTGTGGTTCTAAAAACGTTTTCTGGAAATTCTGCGAGGCTAAACGCCTTTTCTATCGCTAAAGCACATAGTGGAACTATATTAGAATGTCTAAGGACAACAACATTGCCTGCTACCAAAGCCGGTATAGCACATCTTAACGCCTGCCAAAATGGGAAGTTCCAAGGCATTATCGCCAGGACTTCGCCTATAGGTTCGAAAGACAAGAACGCCTTTTGCCCGTCCATTTCTATCGGCTCGTCACTAAGCCATTTTTCTGATTTATCTGCAAAGAAATCTGCCGTCCAAGCACATTTCTCTACTTCGGAAAGCGACTGACCGATTGGTTTGCCCATCTCGATAGTTATTAACCGCGCATAGTCCTCTTTTTTCTCTCTTAATACTTTGGAAAGGTTACGCAGATAAGCAGCTCTTTTAGAAACTCCAAGATTTTTCCAGTCTAGAAACGCCTCTTTTGCCTCTCTCGCTATATCAAGTGATTTTGTCTTTGTAAAAACTGTAAAACTTTTGTTTAGCTTGTTATTCGACGGGTCTACAGAACTTATTTTCATTCTTTGTCTCCGTACACGGTATAATACCATGGTTTTCTTACCAGGCCTGTCTCGTCTATGTAAATGTGTTTTATCTGCGTAAAGTCCTCAAGAGCATACATAGAAAGATCTTTGCCAAAGCCGCTCTGCTTGAAGCCACCATGCGGCATCTCCGAAACCAAGACGCCGTGTTCATTTATCCATACTGTCCCGAACTTGAGCGAATTCGCTACTTTCATTAGAGTAGTTATGTCCTTGCCCCATACAGATGCGGCTAGTCCATAAATGACATCATTTGAATTTGTTATGGCTTCATCAACCGTGGAATATTTCAACACTGATAGCACTGGACCAAATATTTCTTCCTGACATATCCTCATCTTCTGCCCAACGTCTGCGAATACAGTGGGTTCAAAGAAAAATCCTTTATTCATTTCCTTGGACCTACGGCCGCCGCATAGCAGCCTAGCGCCCTGGTTTACACCAGATTTTACGAACTCTTCTACGTGCTCGCGCTGTGACTCTGAAATCAAAGGACCCATATCTGTCTTCTCATTTTGCGGGTCGCCCAATCGTATTTTCTTTACTTTCCCAACTAGAGCTTCTAAAAACTTATCGTAAATGGATTCGTGAACGTAGACTCTCGTAGTCGCTGTGCAGTCCTGCGCGTTATTCCAAAAAGCCGATACTACCGCACCTTCTGTCGCGGCTTCTATCGATGCGTCTGGGAGCACTATGAAGGGTGCTTTTCCGCCCAACTCTAATTGCACTCTTTTTACATTTCCTGATGCTAGGCGCATTATTTCTTTCCCAGTCGACGTGTCCCCTGTGAGTGCGATCATGTCTACTTTGTTATTCAAAGCCAGCTCTTCGCCGACTATTTCGCCGGGCCCAGTTATTACATTCAAGACGCCTTTTGGCAGAACAGTTTCTGCGAGCTTTGCGAACTCCAATAAAGTCAACGGCGTTTTGCTTGCGGGCTTTATTACTAAAGTATTTCCAGCCGCCAACGCGGGGGCGATCTTCCATATCGCTATGTATAAAGGATAATTCCAGGGTATTATTGCACCTACTACTCCAACCGGTTCTCTTCTTGTTATGCTTATCCCTATACCAGAATATTCATTTGCAGATTTCCCTTCTAGCATCCTTGCAGCCCCTGCAAAAAACTTTAGATTGTCTATTATGAAAGGAAGATCTGAATCCCGCGCGTATTTAATCGTCTTACCGACATTCGTAGATTCTAACGCAGCAAGTTTGTCCTTGTTCTTTTCGACTAATTCTGCGAGCTGCCATAGCGCCTGCGCCCTCTCCGCAGGGGTCTTGTTAGACCAAGAGCCGTTATCAAAGGCCCTCCTTGCCGCGTCGATTGCCTTTTTTGTGTCCTTTGCATTGCCCTTTGCAACCTTTGCTATTACCTGCTCTGTCGCAGGATTTATTACGTCAAAAAACTCTTTGCTTTCGGAGTTTACCCATTCTCCGTCGATGAATATCTTGTATTCCTGGACCATAAAGAACTACTTGCCTTTTATCAGCTTTACTATGTTTCTATACTCTTTTTCTGATATTTCACCGGACGCTAGGCGCATCTTAGCGCGGTTTAACGCCATTTTATCCCAATCCACGTGGCGAAAGTCACCATGGGGCAATCTACTTGGCATGCCGGAGTAAGCATACCAAAATCCACCGAAAAAGAGTCGTAAAGCGAAGAAGAGAACGAAAATTAGCACGAATGCCCAGAACATCCAACTTATCCCTACGATTATTCCTACAAACGGCCCTGTGCTGAGATTATAATAGCCCGCTATCCCGCTGACAATCGCGATGAATACATATATTATTATAAAAAAGACGACTAACCTAAAAGGAAAAAACCAAAAACGATGAGAACGCATCTGGCGCCAATTCTCAATTTTTTTATGCTTATTGTCCTCTCGCATATGGTGTATAGAATAATGTTGCTTCCACATAATAAATAGTCTTGCATAAAGTGGATTTATTAGCGATCTTGGCTTTAACATCCGTCAAATAAGTATATAATCCGTCCAGATCCATATTATTGGATGATGGCGGGGCCTAAATTACAAGATTTATTAGTTGACACAGAAGACGACATTAAAAAATCTGTCCGCGATTACCTAATCAATTCAAACTGTCTCAAAACTCGTACGGCTGCGGCGATAGCTCGCTACGAATCTTCTCTGAATAAGTATAGGATACTTTCTATAGGGTGCAATTCCTGCGCGCCTGCCGAGTGTGAGTATGGCCAGATTCTCGCGATGTGTCCTAGATCAAATGTAAAGACGGGAACGGGTTATGAGCTATGTGCACCGTTACATGCAGAAATAATGGCATGTCTTAATATACGAGAAGAAAGAGAACTCACGGAAACGAAGAAATTCGCGAGCAACTTAAAGGTCTCAGAAGACGTGGTCCTTTCCGCTTTTTCGAAGGAAGAACTTGAAAAACTTAAAGGGGCTAGTTTATACCTCGCTGGGCATTACTGGGCATGCGATGGCTGCGTATCTTTTCTAAAGACGGTCGGGATAACAGAGATAAAGCTTGATGCCATGACGGCAGAAACTACGAAGCAGAATTACAAATCTAAAAGTATACAATAAATGATACTCTACCGATTTTTATGAGCGTTAAGAGCTGCATTGACAGATACATAAAAGAAGAGTATGGTTCAATCACGCCAGAAACTGCTTTTGTGGGTAAACTATTATTTAATAATGTAAAGGGGAAGGTATTGGACTTTGGCTGTGGACCTTCATTGCTTTACTGGGCGATGTTCATGCAAAACGCAACTAGCATAGATGCTTTTGACATTTTGTCAGAGAATATAGAATATCTTAAAAATCTTTTGGTAAAAAGCAAAAAGCCAGAGATTTATTACAAACTTGCGGATTGGCTGCTAACCCACGGATTGGCTGCTAACCCATATTCAAAAAAAGACAAAAGCTTAGTAATGGATGCTTTCAAAAAAATAGGAAAATTGAAAGTTGCGAATATACTAAAATCTCTTCCGTTTAAGAAAAAATATGATTATGTAACAGAAATCGGCTGTATAGGTTGTGTTAACAGTGAATCTGAACTTTTGATTGCCGTTAAGAACATGTACGCGCGCTTAAAGAAGGATGGAAGCGCTCTGTTCGTAAACTGGTTGGCCAGGAGAACTGATATAGCTGAAGAAGTTCCTCAGTTCGATGGTATGGCCCCTATATCAATAGCCATCTTCAAAAAGGTATTTAAAAAGGCAGGATTTAGAAATATAAAATTGGCGTACAAAAAGAACAAAGCTGACACGGGATTTGCTACTATAATCTATGGGACTGCAAAGAGATAATGCTAGAATAGACAAAATTAGATTATGCATAAAGCATATAAATTATAACAAAAAGCTAAACGTATGGAACAATTAGATCTTAAAAGAGAGGAACACAGGCTTTTTGGCGTAGAAAAAAATCTTTCCAACTGGGAAACCGTCGGCAGGACTGGATACTTGGGCTCTAAAAGAAACGACAAACGCAAGGAGCGGGATGACAAATACGGCGAGGGAAACTGGCGAGTCGTCTGGAAAATTGGGGACATTTATGTGGGAGAACCCGGCGCATATGCACTTTATGAAGACGCGTATTTTGAATTCTTAAAGAGAAACCCAAATGTGCTAAAGCAATTGATTTCGGATGCGTCTGAAGTATATGATGATTCGCCTTCCAACGTAAATTGCGGCTTGGACTACGCAGTACAGGAAACCGATCGGACGCACCTGCAGGATATAGCTATACGGAGGTCGCTAATAAGATTAGGAACTTGGTTCAAAGGGGACAAGCCGATACAAATCCGAGACAAAGTAGGTGTACATCCACTTAGTATGACATTGTCTCCGGGCAGGGTGCCATTCCACAAGCCTGAACTCATAGAAAATCCAGAACTAGAAGGCTGGTGGGAGAGATCGAGCGTAGAAAGCTTTTACCAGTCCAATAAATTATTGCAAAGAAGAAAGTAATCATGTGCCCAGAAAACTGTCAGCCAGACGAGATGCTTCTGATGGAAAGGTTCACTTTGACAGAGGGGTTGCGTTGTTTTCCCTCGGAAAGTATGGAGAAGCGACAAAAGAATATGAAAATGCTATAAGATTCGACCCAAAAATGCTGCGGCATATAACAGCAACGGAAATGCGTTAGAAAATATGTAGATGCTGTGATGGAGTTTGATGCCGCCATATCTATCGACCCTAATAACCGCTTGTATGTAAGAAATAGAGACCGCATCCTTAAACTGCTGGCCTTTGAAGATAAGAGGCTTATGCATAAAACCCCCGGCAAAATAAAAAAGGCTTGATAAATAAATTTAAGGGGTCTTTTGACCACATTAAAGGTAAATAAGGGATGACTTACAAAAAGGATAGGGAGAAACGATAAAATTTATGACTAACGAATGCGGTGAGCTTGCCTTGGATGTCGCTGAAATGGTCAGTGGAAACTTATGTTTGGATTCTTAAGTAATCTATTTGCAATGCATTCCATTCCCGTAGTCGCGACGTTTTTGCTTGCCATCGCTTGGTGCGTGTCGGAATATTTCGCTAGGCGATCCACGTGGCGCCAAGGTGCTCCTAAACATCCTTCCTCCAGAATCGACAAAGGCACCTATCCGATAATAGCGATCGGGATCACGATCGGCTTAATTGCCGATTTGTTCGGATTTGTGACCGGCATCGGCGGCTATCTGCCAGTATATACAGTCGCGTTAGGAATCGCTATAGTAGCAATCGGGTTAGCGATACGAGAATGGGCGTTACGAACCCTCGGTCGATTCTTCACCATGCCGATCACCATCTCCCAAGATCATCGGATCGTAAAAAACGGCCCATATCGATGGATCCGCCACCCCGCTTACACGGGTGGCTTCCTGACTATAATCGGCTTGGCAGTCACTCTTGGCCCGGTGTTCGGAATCGTTATCACAATCGCATCTGGTCTTACTGTATATGTCTATCGAATCAAAATCGAAGAAAATGCCTTGCGTTCCCGCTTCGGCGCTGAGTACGAGAAATATGCAGGGCGGACGTATCGATTATTCCCCTGGCTCTATTAAGGGCCGGTCCACTCAAAACCGCAAGGAAAGACGGTTATAAAGTTGCGCCATTTCTGGAGATATCTATATTCCCTTGCTACATGAACTAGACTATATTTGAACCGTTTTTAGCTGTGCGGATAAAGTTGTGGTGGGTTATAAAGGGGATGCTCCAAAATAAGGAATAAAAGAAGAGCTAACAAAAGCATAAAATAAGGGAAGACGACAATAAAGTATTAATACTATAGCGTGTTATAACTAGCTATGGCAACGACGATACAAATAAGTTCAGAAGTAAGAAAAGAGCTGGAAAAGCTCAAGATCCACAAAAGAGAAGCCTTGAATGAAGTAATCAAAAGATTGATAGGCATAGATGAAAGTGTCGGCGGATTTGACTTAAACGAGATAGAAGAGATAAAAAACAGCCTTATAGACATCAAAAAAGGAGATTTTGTAAAATTCTCAGACGCAAAAAGCGCGATTAAACACCTAGAAAGCTGATATGGTTTGGTCGTTTGTCATAACCAAGACTTTCAAGAGATTGTTCAAAAATAAGAGCACGGAAATGCAAGAAAGAACTAAAAGTAAAATCATCGAACTGGGCGCGGTGGAAAATCCTCTGCAACTTGGTGTAAAGAAAGGAAATCTTGGCTTCTATGCGCTGGATATAAGTCACAGCAATCGGATAGCTTATACAGTTGATTTCAAGAACAGAGAGATATTCTTGCTGAAGGTCTGTTCGCATAAACAGGTATACGGTAAAGACTAAACAAAGGATAAAATAAGTGAAGAGAATCTAAAGTCATAAATTTATAAGGCACTGTTACTAAATACGGTTGATATATAAGCCAAATAAAAAGAGAGCGAAGCTCTCTCGACCCATCGCTCCCACCGTCCTAACCAATCATCGCCTTTGTAATACCTTACAAGTCCCGCTTCTTCAGCAGGGGTCCTGCCGAGGGAAGAATGCGGCCTTATGAAGTCATAGTAGAACGTCCACAACCTTACGAACAGGTCTCCAGTGGCGAGCTTCTTGAAGCCGCGAAGCTCGTGAGTATTAGCACGATAGGGATTGTCCCGTCTTTCCATGGGATCATTGTCCTTCTTGTCCTCGAAGGAAGCGCAGCGATGATAACGATTGTGGTAATACCACGATCCCTTGGCTTCCCTTATGACGGAGCCGTATCCAAATGCGCCATCCGTAGTGATGTTGATGGCGGGCGGGGACTCTTTCATCAGCAGTCTGGCGTTCTTCTTCGTCCTGTCGGAAGCGAGGAAAGCCGTGGCAAACCTGCTTTCCCTGCAGATGGAAGCCCATACGTAAAAGGACTTCCCGCGCATCTTTACGGACATCTCGTCCATGTGAAGCCTTTCCGTCCTGAAAGGCTTGATGTCCTTTACGTATCCTACGATCATCTTTCCATATTCCAGGAATCACCTGAATACGGAATCAACGGACACGGAAAGGAACTTCGCGGCTTCCCTAAGCGACGATCCCATCAGATGCAGGTGGATGCTGCCGATCATGGTGCGTTTCGCATGGTGTTTCCACCTGAAACCGATGTTTTCTACGAACGTCTTGCCACAGGACGTACAACGGTATCGCTGTACGTTTCCCCTGTTTTTCGTCTTTCTAAAACCATTTAAGGCTGCGCTGCTACTTTTACAATAATTACATCGGTTTTCCATTTTCACCTTAAATAAAGATGGCAGCCGGTGTAATTAAGATTCACCAACCGTATTTGGTAACAGTGCCAAGGAGTTGAATACTGGAAAACTTTAAGTGATGAACTTTGGAGATACGTAAAACACCCAGAGCATAAACTCGATGGTCACGAGGGAATTTTACATAGAAAGCATATAGTAGTTGATAAAATAACGTCGATAGGAAAGGAAGCCAACAACGTAGAAAAGGCCTTAGTTTGTCTCAACAGATTAGAGCAAAACGTTTATACAGACCAAAAAGAGCTGGAAAGGCTGATTAGAAAAATGAAAGTTAAAGACGCTGAAAGAATCGGAATAAATACATCGACACTTTGGAAGATAAAAAAGCGGATTAAGGAACGAAAGCCGGCGCATCTTTCTAAAAATATTCTAAAGAAACTTGAAGACTTATAAACAAAGCCTTAAAAACAGAATAAATTAGAATAAAATAGAATTAAACAGAATAAAAACAGATTCAAAATAGAATGGAACCGATTCTAATCCAAGAAAAATTAGAATAAAATAGAATCAGATAGAGTAAAAATAGAAATTAGAGCCTATAAAAACAGCTCAAAATAGAATTAAACAGAATTAAAATAGAATGGAACCAGTTGTAAATTAGAATAAAATAGAACTCCCCCAAAATAGAACAAAAAATGCTAAAGATAGAAGAAAAAGAACAGAAACAATTTGTTCCAAAGAAACTGGAAATAACCCTTTCTAAGAACGGAGATATTCCACCTTTACCATTTGAAAACTCAAAGATTCATATAAAGGATGCAAAATGAAGCTAATAAGTTATAGATCTACTATAACTGTTACCATGACTCTGTTTATCGAGTAATCAAACTGAATCTACGGAAGAAAGTGACATGTCAATCGGGCTATTACCTACGGCTATCAGGGGGCCTATGGCCATATTGGAAGTAGTATTGATGACAGTAACTGTATTTGTATTATAATCTACAACGTATACGAATTTACCATTGGGGGTTATGGCTATGCCCTCTGGATAAGCACCTACGGTTATGGTGGCTATGACCGTATTGGAAGAGGTATTGATGACGGAAACTGCATTTGCATTCTGATTCGTAACGTATGCAAATTTACCATTGGGGGTTATGGCTACGCCAAACGGATGGGAACCGACGGTTATGGTGGCTATGACCGTATTGGAAGAGGTATTGATGACGGAAACTGCATTTGCATTCTGATTCGTAACGTATGCAAATTTACCATTGGGGGTTATGGCTACACCATTCGGGTTAGCACTTACGGTTATGGTGGCTATGACCGTATTGGAAGAGGTATTGATGACGGAAACTGCATTTGCATTCTGATTCGTAACGTATGCAAATTTACCATTGGGGGTTATGGCTACACCATTCGGGTTAGCACTTACGGTTATGGTGGCTATGACCGTATTGGAAGAGGTATTGATGACGGAAACTGCATTTACATAAAAATTTGTAACGTATGCAAATTTACCATTGGGGGTTATGGCTACACCATCCGGATGGGAACCGACGGTTATCGGGCCGCCTATGACTGTATTGGTAGAGGTATTGATGACGGAAGTGGTATTTGCACCATAATTTGCAACGTATGCGAGCGTACACCCGGAAGAATTTGTGAACGTGACCGGTATGGAAGAACCGCCATTAGCCGAGCCTGAAGATAGAACTGGCACGGAATACATTTTAAGATAACAGTAACCCGCAGTACTTGAAATTAGTTGATTGTATATCGTGTACGAAAATGGGTCTGCCAATGCCAAAAACGTTATTGTATTTGTGGCAGAGTGGTTAGTCACTCCGTCATACGTGACATTCCACGATGTACCGGAAGGAAGACCTGATTCTGTGAACGTAGTCATTAAAGGAAAAGAGAGGTTCTCGCCGTTGTTGTCCAGCTTAGAGGTCGTCAATGACATCCTTATCGAGCTTGTCGTCATGAAGTTCTGTCCCGGTACGCCGTTGTCTTCCAGGTATGTTATGGACACCTGCCCTCCTAGCGGACTCCGGAAGTTGCCGTTCGGGGATGAACGGATGGCACATATGGTGCTTTGGCCTGCCACAAGCTGGTAAGGCGGGAAGCCGGCACAGCCGAATGCAGAATAGGTCGCTCCGCCCGATTCGAAGGATAGATAGTCTATTGTCACAGGATAACCCGTTTGATCGTATATCGTAAGATATATCTGCGTCGCATTCCCCTGACCTGCGGCTATCACCGTTCCTGACGTGCCTGTCACTGTGAATGGGACGTTTGCCGCCGCAGCGGGATTGAAGATGCCCATTGCATCAAGGACTGCCGCTACTATCACTATGATCAGTATGGCCCAGCCATAGGTCATGAGATATTCTAATGCTGATTGCGACTTATGATCGTGGAGCATAAGAGAGAGAGAGAGAGAGAATAAATAGTTTACGGAAAAGCGACGACAAGTCAAAAGTCGTCGCTTTCGGAGGCAAAAAGAGTATGGGAGAAACGGAAAAGATAGAAGGAACGGCCTTAAACAGTGCCTAAGTCCTAAATTTATTCTTATAATCGGGGTTTGTCTCGTTATTGTTATAGTAATTGTTCTAAGTAGCCAACCGACAACTAATCTGTCTACGACAAAAAATAGTTCTAATACAAATATAACTAATTTATGTAGTACTCTTAATTTACAGTCTACCTCACCAAATTCACAGGTATCCGGGTCTTGTAAGTGGCCGGGCGGTAATCTAAGCATGTCTTGGAGCACCGGAGAATTAATGGCTATCGCTGTGAATCTTACAAATAATGTAGGCTATTCTTATGATTTTTCAGCCAATAATAGTAAAAGCTATCCTCTGTACTGCTTATACGCTACACAAAACTTGTCATTACCTACTGGAACTTACTCGGTTCTACTTTCAACGGGTGCAAGTGGTGCAACTTGTTCGAATAGTAATTCATATGTTGAGTTTAGTAACACTTAAAGAGTGACTAGTAACAATATTACAAAAGAGACTTATAATTCTACTAATAGTTCATCTACTGCACAAAAAGAATCCCATCTTTAGTTAATCTGATAGAAATGGTTTTATCGTCTATTTCTGTAATTTTTATTAGTCCGTCCTATTTTAAAGTTTTAAGCAGTTTTTCTGGGACAAATCCTCTAAATTTGGTTGGGTCTGAAGAATACCAACTCGATCCTACCCTTTTTTCATAATTTCAATTGGATGAGAGAATATAAAAAAAGCTGCTCTAAATTCTATAATATTTGGGCATAAATTTAATTCCACTTTTTGGTTCCTACCTATATCCCCCAACAAAATTTAGCCCCGATCGGATTTGGACCGATGTTCACTGGTTCAGAGCCAGTTGTCCTTGGCCACTAGACTACGGGGCTATTACTACTATACTAACCTAAAGACAATTTAAAAGTTTTAACGTTGCAATTTTTAAAGAAATACTAAGATACAATAATTTTATGTTCAATTCTCTTAGTCTAGAAGGACTATTACAGATTAAGACACTTGCGTATCGAATTAGTAACTTTACGCTAATGAGAATTAAATATTCGATTATCGCTTAAGATTAAGTTTGATATGCATTTCATTTATACGATTTAATAAAACATTTTTATCTGTCTTTGAAGCTCTTGCGACGTCTTCCAATGTTATTTTCTCTTTATTTTTCGAAGACTGCATTAAAGATGCAAAAGCCACTGCAAAGAGATACAAATCCGAACATCACTTAAAATAAATAAGGTTTTACCAAAATATGGTGGACTATAAAAATTCTTTCCGGTGATCCTGATAATACGCATACTTTTGGTCGAACACCTTCTTTTTGGTCAGCGGTATTCCAAGTGATTCTAATTTTCCCTTCAGTAGTCTTATCGTTTCTTCCTTTTCTCTGCCCCCAATAAGCTTTTCTAGCTCGATTATATGGCCATAGCCCCTCGTCGAGTCCAACATCACGTTAACTCCCTACCATTCGAAAGTTTTTCTTAATCTAAGCCATTTTATTTTTAC
This sequence comes from Nanobdellota archaeon, assembly GCA_021818905.1. Taxonomy (GTDB): domain Archaea; phylum Nanobdellota; class Nanobdellia; order Parvarchaeales; family Parvarchaeaceae; genus Parvarchaeum. The sequence continues at coordinate 20,413 of JAKASS010000005.1, read as the reverse complement.
AGCGAAACCGAGGAGTCGGAATATTTTCTCAATTTTTGGGAAGTCTTCTCTGGCGAATTTTACCTCTATCTCCTCTCTAGCCTCGTCATGCATATTACCCTTCTTAAGCCAGATTTTTGAGAAAGAATTATTTTTCTGTATTCTCAAGTCGCTTTCAGAATCAAGATAGTAGGTTTCTTGGTGATCTACCCCGAGATATTTACCGTTCTTTTTAAAGAAAGCTAGAAGCTCGTTATACTTATTCTTGTCTATAAACGCCCTTATCTCGACCTCTGTCGTCATAAAATAAGAATGCGCTACGCCTGTGCATAACTAGCCTAGAAGACAATAGCCACAGCTAGCGACCTTCCATATTTCTCGTATCGGCTTACGTTTCGAGAAGCCTATTGTAAAGCATCGCCTCCAGCTCGGGCTCGTCCTGCACAGACTTCCATCTTCGAGAGCATACGTGCTCCCCGAACCTCCGCTTGAAGGCGGAGAAGAAGGACTCGACCAGCCATCTTCTGCCGTATCCGACCTTTTCTTTCCATTTTTGCTGGTAGTATCCTATCTTGTCGAAGACGATCCCTTCGATAGGCAGGAAATGGGCCCTTCCCTTGAGACGCGCAGTCGATATCCCGAACTGCTCCATCACGGCTTTCTGCCTGGCGTAGCTCCCCCCAGCCTTAGTGGAGAAGTTCCTCCTTATCTTTATGCCGCTTCTGATGCCGTTCCTTGAGAGATAGTCAAAGTTCTCCTTTGAATCATAAGCTCCGTCGGCGTAGACGGTGTCCCCTCTTTTCGCGGCTTCCCTGACTATGGGACGGAACTTCCTATTGTCATGACAGCGGTCTGTGGTGACCCTTAAGTCCACGATCTCTTTGGTATCGGGGTCGATCAAAGCATGTAGTTTGCAGAATCTAGGCATCCCCCCGTACTTTGAATGCCTATAGCTGCCGGTCCTGCATATGGATATCCCTGTGGCGTCTATCGCCAAGAGCCTTCCTTTCCTGCGTTTCTTGTCGATGGTCCATTTCACATCAAGGCGGTAAAGCCTCCTGCTTATCGTGGTATGGTCTGGAGAGCTGCCGTAAAGCCTCCTTACCAGAGCTTCGGTCGGGATGAGCTTGTCGCAGAACATGAATCTCAAGAAGCTTATCTTTGTGATAAGCTCGTCCGAATTTTAGGTCGATTGTTTTATAGGGTCGCTATGTTAAAGACCGCGACTAGTGACTTACTAGTAACGTTTTACGATAGATAATCGCCAAAATTTACATTCGGAACTACAGTTTCATAGTAAATTTATAAAAAGGAAATAAAAATAAATCTATTTATTCGGTGCCGGGTCTAATATTATAGTTATGTGCGAAGATTGTAGTGACGAGGCGGGGTGGTCGGTGGTTTGCAATTGCAGCGATTGTTCTAACAACAGAAAGCATGTAACAACAAGAAATGTTGTGATTTTTTGCTCCAAGTGCCGGCATTACTACCATACGAGTTTATTTTAGCGACATTAGGCGCCATATCCTTGCAGAAGCAGTGATCCTATAAAGCACTCATGCACACGCGTATGCCGTGATTTCACGTTTTTATTTTAGTAAATCCAAAACTTATTATGGTCAACAAAGTCTGGAATGTGGCAGTCATCGCTGGAGATGGTACTGGCCCGGACATAATTGCCGCGACTATCCCGGTAATTGATGCGGTAAAGAAAAAATTCAAATTAAACATTAATCTCACTTTTGGAGAAGGGGGATTACATTGTGTAGAAAAATATGGCACTAATCTACCTCCAGAAACCTTGGAACTTCTAAAGCGAAGCGATTGTGTCATAAAGGGTCCGGCAACTACACCGGAAGGTGCCGAGTCGATACCCAGTCTCGCGGTCCAGATAAGAAAGACCTTTGATCTATACGCAAATGTTAGGCCTTGCAAGACGCTTCCTAATGTAAAAAGTTTAAAACCAAATATAGACCTTGTGATCGTAAGGGAGAACACAGAAGGCATGTATTCCGGTTTAGAATTTAAAATAGGAAATGACGCAGCGATAGGATTAAGGGTAATAACTCGCAAAGGGTGCGAAAGAATTTGCAGATTCGCCTTTGATTTAGCAAGAACAAGAAAGAAGCACCTTACCTTTGTCCATAAGGGAAATATATTAAAAGTAACTGATGGTTTGTTCAAAGAAGTATTTTATGGTGTCGGTAAGGAATACCCTGATGTAACGGCGGATGACGCTCACACAGACGCAATAACACAATGGCTCATAAGCAAACCAGAAACCTTCGACGTTTTAGTAACGGAAAACCTTTTTGGAGATATAATATCAGATGAGGGTGCTGAGATCGTCGGAGGAGTCGGCGTAGGGCCCGGCGCAAACATAGGCGACAAATACGCGATGTTCGAACCGATACATGGCTCTGCACCAAAGTACACTGGGATGGATAAGGTAGACCCGGTAGCTACTATCCTTTCGGTCAGGATGATGTTTGAATGGATGGGTTACAAGGATGCTGCGATTGCAGTACAGAAAGCCGTGGAAACTGTCCTAAAAGAAGGCAAAGTCCTTACATACGATCTGGGTGGCACAGCGAAATGTTCTGAAGTAGGAAAAGAAATCGCGGGCAAGATATGACCGGGTCGCATAAGGATTAAAAAGTTTTTGCGCGATTTTCTGCGCCTGCCTTTCGTTCGCTTAAGCGTGTATCAATGACTCGTGTATTTATTCACGATTTTTCTGACTGCAGCAGTAAACTGTTCTATGTCGCGGACATCGCTGGCCAGCATAAAGACTTTCTTATCATCGATATTGAAATAGGCATGCACTAAGTGATTGCGTAATTCCCTCCTTTCTTTAGCTTTCTTGACCAGCTCTCGATCCATCACCATCTCCATTGCGTTTATTATGGATTCTTCCTCGCCCGGCGCTTTTAGGTTTAGGTTCTTATACACTTGCACCATGATTTCCAGTTCCGCCTCGCTTATGAGCTGCAAGTCCCTTTCGACAGCGCGTTTTATCGCAGGACTGCTTCTTTCGTAATCCCCCACATTTTTAGGCAGGGGTAGTTTCTTTAATTCACCAATAAACGATGACAGGTCCGTCAGCCTTGCGTTTATTCTTTCGCTATCCATATTATGCCGCTACCGCCTCTTCAAATATCGGCTTGAAATCCGACCAGTCCAAAGCCGTTTTTACCGCCAGCCGATAAAATTCCGGTTCGTTTCCGACATAAACGGCCTTTCCTTCCCTTATTATACGCTGCCTCATGTAGAGCGGTAGGTCGCCAAATGCAGACAAATCGAAAAGTGCGTCCGGGTTTCCCAACTTATCCGTTACAAGATCGGAGTACTTAGCCAGCGCTGAAAGTGTATCGCCCCCCCCATCGAATACTATGGCTATGTCGACGTCGTTGTACGAAGGGTCTCCCCTGGCGTAGCTGCCAAAGACTATCACCGCGATAGCGTGTCCGTCGTTCTTCGCGACCATAGTCATGCTGTTTAATTTTGATTCTATTTTTGATTCACGTTTTACCCATTGGGTCAACGCTTCCTGCACGGCCTTGCTCAGTGAACCCCTTCTAAGTCCGAATCTTTTTGCCGCGAGCCCGCGGGATTCTTCGTCGAGGGAATCCGGAAGGTATATTTTTAATCCTTTCATTTTAATTGTAGTATCTTAAGATATAAATATCTTTAGTTCCAATCTATTCGGTTGCATAACTCATTAATAGAATAGCCGTATCTACAAGGATATGGCTTCTAATAAGCTTAAAAAAGGATCTTTGTGGAGGAGATCCTTCAAACCCGGTGAAAAACATGGAAAAGAAGGACAGCCCCCAACGAAGATCTGAGACGGTGATAGCTAAAATAGATTGCGTTTTGCGTAAAGAACCGCAAAAACTCGCCGTTATGAACAAAAGAAAAGAAGGAAGACCCTTCCTTTATTCGGATGACCTGATTATAGCTATAAGCTTCTTCAGGTTCTATTTCTGCCCCAGACTAAGGCAGACCGAAGCTCTGGTAAGGAGGCTTTACGGAGAGTCTCCAGACCATACCACTATAGCGGTTCGCTCAGTAATAGTGCGTTTTAACTACGTGGTCGAATAACTTTCCTTCTTTTCCAGAGCTTTCGCATATGGGACTAAGGAGACAGGACGTGCTGCCGATTTCCTGGCCAATCTGTACGTATCTCTGCGGCAAAGCGCATTTTGCCCCATGAGAAGGACAGTGGGGCGCATCTCTATTGCAACAATTCCTTGAAAGATTCCATAAAAAATAGTGAAGTTTGCCGTGCCCGATACCTGCTTCCTTCGCGATATAGACCATAGCCTGCTGCACGCTACTTCTTATGTCTATATCGTCCTGCCAGGTAACTTCCTGCTTAGTCGCGAGTTTAGACCTTAATTCTTCATCATTTATCTTTACCGTCCCTAAACGCAGGTTTATCCTTATCTCGTGATAATCGACTACTGGAAGAAGATTTTCTGGGTCGGCATAATCCCAAAAACCCTGCCTTTTCATAAGCGTAAAGAAGTATGAGCTTTTCTTTTTTACCGGATCGGAGTAAGCCTCGAATCCCGATAGTAATCGGTAGAGCCCTTGCTTTTCGCCATACTGATCGAGGTGGCCCCCACTTTGTTCGAATAGTTTTTGGACCGAATCTACACCGTTTTGCTGCATCTTCGAGCCCATATCATTGAGCAGACGGACTCTTTCTTCTAGATCGGAAATTTCGCCCTTTCTGTCATCGCCTTTTATTATATCTAGCAGGGTTGCGCCGGTCATCTTTGACAAGGCGGTCGGATAAACTATGGGATTGTCCTTGGCGGTAGCTTTAAGCATAGCTGCGCGTAAATAATCCCATCCCCTCAAGAAAGTGCCGTCTACGGTACCTTGCAATGCGGGACCCGTCATGGGCGTGGTCTGGTGGCATATGGCTACAAGAGCCAAATAGAAATTTTTAGTTACATCGTCCGGTAAGCTTATTTTTGTCGGTTCTTCGCTATCTTCCGGTACTGGGCGTTCCTTTAGAAAGTCTACGAGCTTGTCACAGCTTTTGTAATCTATGATTATCTTTTCCGTAATTTCCTCGTTCTAAAGTCTAAATTACTTTCACGCTGCTACTGAAATCTGTTTATAAAACAGTCTGCGCCACCCTTCTGTATCCTCAAGATTATAATCCCGGCTTTTACTGCCTTCTTTCGGTAAGAATGCCTTCTCGTAACCATCAGAAATTTTAGAAAGCACTTTCTCTATAGTGCTTCTTGCCGTCGGTTCCAAGCCACCGGCGTCTATGACATAACTAGTTCCTGCCATTTGACCACAGCTACGCCACATATAATCTCTAAATGCATGCTTGGCCATCTTTAATACCGCTTTCTCTAGAGTCTCTTCTCCAGAAGATACCGCTTTTTGTGACGGTCTATAAATAATCGCTTCCCAACCGCCATATTTGGAAGCCCCACCATCGTCTATTCGTTCAACTTCAAAAAGTCTTGACATATAACCTCCGAATCTTTTTATTATTAAAGAAGGTTTCTGCTATTTATAGATTTAAATCATTGATTTGTTAATTTTTCTCCGGGCGTATTCAGCGACAAAATTAGGTTTTATGATCCCAGTGAAAGCTATTTATACCAAATATTATCCTATATATTATAGATTTGATGACTTGGAGGTCATCGATAATAACAGTTTAAATATCACTTTATAATTAGTAGTTAGGCTTTATTGGAAGCCTTTTAATTTGATATTGGAGGTAAAAATATGGCAAAAATAGGACCGGCTTCGTTTAAGTATGTATTGCGTGCAAAGTTCACTGCAGACAGCCTTATAGACAAGCCAGATGTGATAGGCGCAGTCTTCGGCCAGACCGAAGGACTTTTGGGTGAAGAATTAGACCTAAGGGAAGCGCAGAAAAATGGAAAGATAGGAAGGATAAACGTAGAAAGCACTTCTTCCAGCGGCAAGACCACGGGGGAAATAACAATACCTACTTCTTTGGGAATAGCAGAAACCGCCCTTATCGGCGCAGCTATAGAGACCATAGACAGGATAGGCCCGTCCAAGGCCACGGTCACAGTGGATAAAATAGAAGATGTAAGGGTATCAAAGCGTGAATACATAATGAGGAAAGCACAACAGTTGCTTAACGATGCGCTCAAAGTAACGTCAGTAGACACGACAGAATTACTACAGAAGCTTTACGAGGACGTCAGACAGAAAGAGTTCGTAGAATACGGACCTGAAAAGCTGCCGGCTGGGCCAGAAGTAAACGATTCTGAGGAAGTCATAGTCGTAGAAGGAAGGGCAGACGTAATGAACATGTTAAAGCACGGCTTTACAAACGTAATAGGAATGAACGGAACGAACATCCCTAAGACAGTAATAGAGCTTAGCCGTAAGAAAACTATAACTCTCTTTGTAGATGGAGACAGGGGCGGCGACATGATAATAAGCGCTTTCTCGCAGATGGGGCACGTTGATTTCATTGCAAAGGCGCCAAGCGGCACGGAAGTAGAAGAACTCGCAAAGAAAGAGATAAACCAGGCGTTGCGCGTGAAAGTGCCTTTTGAAGAGTACGATGCTTCGGCTGCAAGCAGATCCAAGGAACCGTTACCAGAACGAAAAGCTGCACCGGTACAGAGGCAACCTATAGAGGTTCCACCGGAACTGAAAGAAAAAGCACCTGGCCTCATAAATGAGATTATAGGTACGAGAGGCGCCTTTTTGGTAAACGAAAAATTCGAGATAATGGGCAAGATACCTTACAAAGAAGTAGAAGCTGCGATACTGAACATAGAAAACGTATTCATGCTGGTCCTTGACGGTTCGATAACCGAGGAGATAGCAAAATCTTCCGAACAGAGCGAAGTGAAGTACGTTATCGGAAGCAGAGTCTCTGGAAACAGTCAAGCTGTAAAACTTCTCTCATACGAAGATGTAGGATATAAATACAGATAGCGCATTTAACAAACTATGAAGGTCAGTGTATACACGCATAGGGTTGATTGCGACGGCATCTGCTCGGCGGCTATTCTCAAAAGATACATAGAGAAAGAAAATTTCGAAGGTAGAATAGACTTCATAAACTACGATCCGCCTGGAGAATTGGCGGAAATATTCAAAGAGATAGGAGACTTGGACAGCGAGGCGACTGCGATAATAGCAGACTTTGGCTGCAGTGGCGGAATAGAATCTTTAGCCGAGACAGCTTTCAGAAAATTGAAAAGCAAAGGCGGCAATATAGTATGGCTTGATCACCACAAATGGGATGACGGCGGAAGGCAGAACCTTTCTAGATTTGCAAAAATAAGGCTTTCGGGATCCCGCGAATTTTGTGGCGCAGAGCTGTCTTACTTGGAATACATGAAGGACGACAAGATATCCGAAGCTCTTGCAAAGCTAGGCAGGGATGCCGATATAGATATGTGGAAAACTGACCCCCCAAGTCCAACGTATGCTCTGACTTTGCCGATAGGCAACATCATAACCTACTATAACTATCTCGGTGGTAAGGACAGAGAGAAGAGACGAAAACTTTTATCTAGTCTAGTCGACAAACTTTCAAAAGTTTCTCTCCAGCAGATATTGAACAAAGATTTTAAACAACCTCTATGGGACAAAGACCTTGAGAATGACTGGGAAAAATACAGGGGATTAGAAGTCTCAAAGCTTGAGGAATGCCTTTCAACGGCAGAAACTTTTAAGTCAGGATCTTATAGTTGTTCTATCGGATTCGCAGATGACATAATATCTTCTTCTCTAGCCTGCGGGTCGCTGTTAACCAAGGGCAATACACAAATCGCTTTCGCATTTCATCAGGACGGCAGACTTTCTATAAGAAGAGATAATTCCAGACTAGATATAAAATGCAATAAAATCGCAAAGCTGTTCGGCGGTGGCGGGCATGAGTACGCAGCCGGCGGCAACTTGGGCATGGAAATACAGAATACAGAGGATATTTCTAAAGCAAAAGAATTAATAAGGAGCAGGTTCTCAACCCAATATAAATAATATAAAAAGCTTTTTATAGCTGCATCTTCTAGTTATCGAATGCCGTATGTAGCAAAGGAAGATAGACTAGTATTAGATAAGTCGGTCACCGAAGCAGCGGAGAGCATTTGTAAAAATTTGATTGATACTGACGGAAGCGCGGAGCTTTCTCAATTCTATCGTCACGCCTTTATGGAGATAGCAGATGTGATACTTGCTTTAGAAACAAAAAAGCCTATTCCTAGCGATACTCCTGCAAAAAGATTGGCACACGAAATCGTGAAAGTCGCTGATAAATACGGATATAAAGGAGACTTCGATGGCGAACTTAACTATTCAATAACAAGACTCATACAAGTGGTTCCGCAAAATATGGTGGACAGAGGCATATGGAAAGAAGCATTTAGGTATTGGATATACGCTCAAACCGCTGGCGCTCTTACTAGAATTCCACTCGAGATACACGATAAATATAGGGATAATGATAGCTGGATAATAGATGGATTAATAGGGGTCTTTAATGACATAAAGGACGAATACAAGAGGCGCGTTAACACTGCCTATGAAGCCGTGCAGATCGACAAGACCGGCGATTGCTATGACACGCCATATCACACAGATTTGGTAAAAACTAAAGACGGCTATCAAGAAATAATGAAAGACCACAGAAAGAAATAACGGAACGTTATCAATGCGGTCGGCTCTTCTGCGTTTTGTAGTTTTCTAAACGCTTAATTAACCAATATTTTTTTAGCTTTCTTATAGAAGTATCCGAAGCCTTCTTTTAGCGAAGAATCCCCAGAAGAGCAGCAGTAATCTGCGACAGATGCGGCGACCGCGGGATAAAGCGCCCGTTCAGTCATTTTAGGCACGATGTAATTTTTACTTATCCCCTTCTTTCTTGCGAACTCTGCCAGAGCCTCTGCAGCGACTATCGCTGTCCTGTCAGTGATTCTTTTTGCCCTAGAGTCAAGCACGCCTCTGAAGAGCGCAGGGAATATCAGACTATTGTTTATCTGGTTCGGAAAATCCGACCTGCCCGTCCCTACTATGTACGCCCCGGCTCTTTTAGCCGCGTCTGGAAATATCTCTGGCGTCGGGTTTGAATTCGCAAAAACTATTGGTTTGGTACCCATCGAACGTATCCAGTTCGCCCCTATTATCCCCGGGCCAGGTCTGCTGAAAGCAATTACAGCATCAGCTCCACAAAATGCATCTTCTATTTTCGTAAAATCAGAAGCATTTGACCTCAACAACACATCATGTTTCCATATGTTCTCGGTCTTCATTTGTTCCAGGTCTTCTCTTTTTCTGCTAAGCACGCCTTTGCTGTCTATAAGCACAACCTTTCCAAGGTCAACGCCATAATCGCCAAGCATATTGAACAGCGCTATATTAGCAGCACCAGAGCCGACGAGCACCAGCCGCGAATCCTTAAGATCTTTGCCTACAATCTTGAATGAATTTATCAGTCCTGCGAGGGTAGCCGCTGCCGTTCCCTGCTGGTCATCGTGCCATACCGGGACCTTTAGTTCTTTTTGAAGTTTCTCGAGCACGTCAAAGCAAAATGGCGAAGCCAAGTCTTCGAGATGTATGCCGCCAGATGTCACCGATATTGATTTTACGACCTTGACGAAATCCTCCGGCGACGTACTGTCTATAGGGATAGGGACTGCATTAACACCCCCGAGCGTCTTGTAAAGAAGTGACTTTCCTTCCATAACCGGCAAAGAAGCTAAAGGTCCTATGTCGCCCAAGCCCAGTACGCGGCTTCCGTTAGTCACTATAAAGATCGTATTCCAGCGCCAGGTTAGATCATAAGATGCATCTTTATGCATTTTTATTGCATTGGAAACCGCAGCAACGCCAGGAGTGTAGACCGTAGAAAAATCCGATAGAGATTTTACTTTTAGGTTTGCTTCGAGAGTTATCTTGCCGCCATATTTTTTGGAAAGTTTTATAGCCCGTTTTCCGTAATAGGCGTCGGAGTCACCGTCTTTCATATGATACTTAAAAGTTGAACCTAAATAAAAGCAACTGCTTCGATCCCAGGAAAGTAGAAACTAAGAAAACTATAAAAACTGGTTATTCTAATTAAGTAAGATGCCAAAGGCGTTCCTTATATGTCCAGTTGCTAATGCTTCTGAAGAGCAGAAAGCCCAAATGATGATGTACATTGGGGCGATCGAGAGCGCTGGATATGACGTGCATTACCCACATAGGGATACAAATCAAAAAGATCCGGTAGGCTATAACATAATATCCGAGAATCTCGATGCGATAATGTGGGCAGATGAGGTGCACTTATTCTACTCTAAGAGCTCTCGCGGAAGTGTTATGGACTTTGGATTTTCTTTCTCGCAGAGAAAACCGATCTATGTAGTCAATAAGGAACAGATCGGAGTCACCCCTGGCAAAAGCTATGAGAACATACTATTAAATCTAGACAAGCTTTACAAGCCTAACATAAAGTATAGAAAGACCAGCACCAGCTGGAAGAAACTTGATGCTATTCGTAATAAGCTTATCAAGAATCCAAGCTAAATTACTTCTAAGATATGCCGTTCTTATTGCCTAGACTAGCCTTTGGATGCTGATTTATTAGTACTGCGATAAAAAGAATATACCCAACTAAAAGCTGGGAATTTTCTCCATTTAGAAAACCAGCGTCTTTCACGATTTTCAGTAGCTTATTTGCATCCAAGAATATCTTTTCTTGAGTTTTTATGCCAGAAAGATTATAATATTTTGACCCTTCTAGATAATTAGATTGATCGAACTGCGACAAATTATATTCTCCTGTCTCTTTAAGGCGCCTTGCATCTGAAAGTATATTCTCTAAAGTTTTATCGCGAATGCCTTTATAATTAGTTAGCATGTCGGCAAAGAAAGAATTGTCAAAATCCGGCAAACGCCTTTCTGCCGATTTAATCAGCTTGTATACGTTTTTGTCGTCATTATAGAAAGGGAATCCACTGCGTCTTAAGGAGAGTATATCCATAAAGACACGGGTATTATCGTTATTTATGAGTGCAGATAAGTTAAGCGTCTGTCTTGTTGTTATTATAAGATTTTCTTTAGTAATCAAACTATTCTTTTCAATCATTTTAAGTAGTTTGTTTGCATCCGAAACCGTTTTATCCGAAAAGTTCGGATGGTCTGTCAACCAATGTAAATAAGCCGATGCAGTTATTTGCGGTAAATCTATATTTAATCCCTTGCGTAAAATATGGTGAGCCATCGCTACATCTTTTTCTTTTAAATCAAAGAGTTTGGATATCTTCTCCAAGAACACAAGTGCTATATTTCTTCTTGCAGCCGTGTATAATGCCCCAGCCGCTAAATTTTCTGTTAATTTATGCTTGTTTGTAACCGATTCTATCATTGCCGCTCTTATTGGTTCATTACAGATTGCTTTAAGGTATATATTTGCTGCCTCTTTTTGTATTTCTTCAGATAATCCTAATTCGTCACCCGCGTTTTTTATCTTTTCAAACGCGTGCCCTAAGCCCTCTTTAGATAAATCAAATCCTATAAAGTCTTTTTTATTATAAAGATTAAGTTTAGAGTACAATTCGATTACTCGCTTCATTATAATATCTTCAGATATTCCAGTTGCTTCGGCAACTTGCTTTAAAGTGATGTTTTTGTGGTCATTTTTACTGCTTATGTATACAGCAGCCGCAGCTACGTCCATCCAGTTAGCCGCAGCATCAAGCTTGTTTTCACTTTCTATTCCATTTTCATATGCTTCTTGCACTAAAGAAATGGCTTTGTCACGGGTTTCCCCCGATAAATTTAATTTCGAATACGCCTTTTGTAGTGTAAAAAGATAATCAGAAGTTAGGGTTGGCGGTAATTCTATATCTAATGCAATCTCGACTTTATTGCGGGTTTTTAGCAAATCTAATAACAGAATTCCAAATACATTAGACAATTCTCTGGCCTTGCTTATTTTTCTACGCTTCATAATAGCAATATCTATAGCGGCCGCCATCAAATTTTTAGGTGAGAAATCTCCTGTAATCCATTTGTCTTTTATGCCACCCTCGTAAATTTTTATTGCGTCTAATAATAAGTCTTTTGGTAGATTCAATTTGTCGCCAGCGGAGCTTAAATCTCTTAGAAGGTCTAAAGTCCCTTTATCGACAGACTTATAACCATAGATTTTTTTATTATTTTTTGTCATAAATTATAAACTGCTATTTAAGTTTTAATGTATTTCATAATACCAAAGTAGCATTTTAGAACTCTTATACGCCATTGTCGTTTTTATATAAATCATCGTTTCACCGTAATAGATACCAATAAATCTTTGATTTATTTAGTCTTTATAATGACACTTTAAACCTTATTTAAAGGATTATTTTTCGAATTTTGAAGTATTCTGCAGAAATCAGTCGTGAAAATGAGAATAGTCCGTGTTATTGTCGTCAGAAAAGTCTACTAAAAAACCGCCCTTTATGAGTTTTAGATTTGTGCCTTTTAAAGCCCTATTAAATGCATCATCTATTGCGCGCCCAGCTTTGACGCCGTCATCTATTCCGTTATTAAAACCATGCGTATACCCTAGTGAATAATCATCGAAAGGTAGACCCAATCCTTGCTTAGTTGGTTTTTTGCCGTCTACAGCGAGGCTACTCCCGTAAGCATAGCCTGCGTCCTCGCCTTCATCAAAACCGGAGCGATACATACTCGTATTGCGTTTTCTAAAAAGGTCAGGATCGGTTTGATGAGATATCTCCGTTACTAAATTATTCTGATTCCCGAAACTATGATTATTATATTGTGGTTCTTCGAGGTTTAAATAAGACGAGCTCTGCATCGCTTGAGTTTGAAATGTAGCACTGGTTTTTGCTCGGTTCATGAAAGCCACCGATTCCGCGTCACATTGAGGATTGATTAATAATAACTTATCCAACTGACTTTGCCAACCTCCGCTTGTTAAAAGGTTACCGCATATAATATTCAGATTTCTTTGACCTATTGCAAAGTTATTAACATCGCTCCCGATTCTTCTAAAGATATTTAATGCCTTTTTGTAATTGGATGAACGAAGAAGCTCATTTCCAAGACTATTGGCGTTTAGTAACTCTAAATAACTTAAATCATGCGAGATTTCAGAACTATGATTCTGTCGGTTAAAATAATATTTACTTTTGCCTAAATCAAATTCCATCCAAACATGCTTATCGTCGTTTTTTACACTAGCGCAAGCAAGAATGTCTTTTCTGTCGATTTGTTCCAAACAGCTTACTAAGATACTAGCGTAGCCTACGCAATTTGCACTAGGGTTCTTTGATGCGAAATCCCCGCTATACAATGAATTTTCTCCGTACCTAACACTTCCAAAGATCTCTCTTTCTAGAGAATTTAGCACTTCTTCTTTGGATGCGCTAGAATCAACATTTGAAGTGATACCGTTTATGTTTTTGTAAAGGGTACTTAAGAGAGAATCTTTGCGGCCCCCGACAATTTCATTATCATAGCTCGCTTCAAATAATCTACAAGCTAATGTGTTTTCTGTAGCCGCGTTCCCGGCGTAGTTATTTATTGTCATTCCGGTTTTTATGTATGGAGAAAAGTTTATTCTATTTTGCGCGCTTCTGAATAATTTTGTTAGGGTATTTGTATAAGGCGATGTTGATTCATATGGATTCTCCAATTTTAAACTTCCCTGACAAATTCCATCTAACTGTTTCATTTCCATTTATTTACCTCGCACTAGAATTTTTCTTTTATGGATTTTTTATCCATAGATATCTTATGATGTACATTTAAATATAAAGAATCACTCTTCTTTTTAGGAGAATGAATGGAAGTACCGGAAACTCTTCGTGATTTGGGGCTTAGTTCGCCAGAAGCAAAGGTTTACATTGCATTGTTGGAGCTCGGTAGTTCTACTACAGGTCCGCTTATAAAAAAATGCGGCTTGTACAGTTCGGTAGTTTACTACACTTTGGAAGGCCTAATAAAAAGAGGACTTGTGACTTATACGATTTCAGGAAAAACGAAAACATTCGTAGCGGAGCGGCCGGAAAAATTGAAGGACTTATTAAAAGAACTAGAATTGAAAGTCGACGATCTGATACCCGACCTCGTCTCAATCCAGAACACCGAAAAGTCCAAACAAGAAATATTTATTTATGAAGGGCTCAGGGGGGCGATGACAGTTTTTAATGACATGCTTGTAAGGATGAAAAAAGACGATGAACAATTGGCAATGGGGGTATCGAAGGGATCAATGCCGCTATATGGGTTTTTCAAGCGCTGGGATAAGAAAAGAGAGAAAATAGGAATTAAAAAGAAGATAATAATAGTCGAAGACGCTACTGAATGGATAGAAGAATACAAAAAACAGAAACTAATCGAAGTCAGAACGCTCCCATTTAAAAATACCGTACCAATGTCAATAGATATTTTTAAGGATTCAGTGGCGATACTGTTGTGGGGAAACTATCCAATAGTAATAGAGATAAATAATAAGAAAATAACTGAAGGATTTAAACAATACTTTAAAATAATTTGGCGAAGTGCAAACAAAGTTATTTAAAACTCGATTTAATGCTTTAATATTATACTATCGGCGTCCAAATTTTAGACACTAGTTCTTCTATCAAAGATTTTATTATAGGTTCCAGGTTACTTGTCTCGCGTAGCCTCCCAAATGCGTAGCTCTTCCACCTCTCACTGAAAGGTACATATATGAATACTTTCTGGGTTTTTGGGCTCTGTAGAAATCCTCTAAAGTAACTACCTCCTTGATTATTATATAAAACAAACAAAAAAGGAGGTAGTTATGGATAAAAATGGGAGTTCTTACTATAAAAGATTTGCGTCCATCGTATTGGGCATAGCGAGAAGGGCGTTGTCGCCCTTCTCGAACAAGTTCTCCAAGAAGACATACACGCAGCCACAGCTTGCTGCGTGCATCTGCCTGATGAAACACGAAAGGAAGCCTTATCGGGACGTCGTAGACGAGCTGGAAGAGCTTAAAGGGTTGTTTGACTTCGATAAAGTCCCCCATTATACGACACTGCAGAAATTCTTCAAACGGATACCGCTGCGAGTATGGGATGCGATGCTGTCCTTCGCGTTTAGACTGTTCGGGATAAGAAGAATGGACGCCGCCATAGACTCCACTGGATACGATGAACGAAACGCTTCCTATCACTACCTGTGGAGGATAGGAGAAGAACTGCGTAGAAAGGTGTTTACCAAGCATTCCATCGTCGTAGACCCGAAGACGGAAGCGATAGCCGTTTCCTCCTCTAACCGAAGGTATGAAAGCGACAATAAGACCTTCAGACCGCTCATGAAGAAAGCCGCCGAAATGGTAAAGATCGATAAGATACTGGCTGACAAAGGATACGATTCGGAGAGAAATCATAGGTTCGCAAGAGAGCGTCTTCACGCAGAATCGATCATTCCTGCAAGGAATGAAGGCGTTCCGATATGGAAGACCAGGGGAAGATGGAGGAAGCTGATGAAAGCATCTTTTCCACTCGACGAGTACCATAAACGAAGCCTTGTGGAGACCGTCAACTTCGTGGAGAAGAGGAAGTTCGGCTCCACCCTGGGCAGCAAACTGCATTTTAACAAGCTGAAGGAGGTGAAGGTGATCGACGTAATCTACGACATCCGGCGATGCATACAGCTTGCTTATATTGTTATCATAGGATTTCTACAGAGCCGGGTTTTTGTTAGACTGAGAGCCCGTCTGTTTCTTACTTCCAGAAGCGTCGCGTAAAATATGCTTTTTAAATTCGGAGTTTCTAAGTATTTGATGAATAAAAAATCAAAAAAGAAAGACGACCTGCTTTTTTATATCGGCATATTTGCGATGCTAATCCTGATATTCGCGGTATCATTTCTTAACCTTGGTTCAATTCAACAGAAACTTCTGTTTCTATTTGCAGGTTTTTTATTGTTTACAGTAGCAACATTGTCAAACCAGAGAGTATTGCAGGCTTTAGAGATTGTGACGCTTATCGGCGTCATAGTGGCGTTTATGACTGTAAGTGCTTTATATGCACTTTCCATCACACTATTTGTAGCAATGATAATGGTCACATATCTTTACAAGATAGAGCACTACAGAAAAGAACCAATCGGGATGTTTGGAAGTTTCGGTTTCGTTCTTTTAGCGCTAGGATATGCGTTCAATAATGGTTCCAATCCGCTTATTGCAAGTGCTGCACTGGGTTTTGGCTCTTTGGCGATAGCAGTCTACTCTTGCGCGGCGTTTATTTTATATAAAAATAGGATACAACTTATATTTATCGTGTTAAATGCAGTATTCTCAATAAGTCCACTTATTATTTTAGCCCACATTCTAAGCATTTAGATTTTCGAAACCGGTTCTTTTATCAAAGACTTTATTATTAGTTTTAAATTGCTAGCTTCGCGCAATCTTCTGAAAGCATACTTTGTCCATCTCTCCCCGAATGGCACGTATATTGAGACTCGCTCGGTCTTTGCTAACTCAATCGCGTATTTGTTTCTAACGCCGAGAAGCATCGCATAAGTGACTTTACGTTTATATTTTTTATTCAGTGATAGAGCGGTCTTTATCATATTTGTATCGTGTGTGGCTATCATAAATTTCTTAGAGTGTATGAAAAGATAATCCATCAATTTTAGATAATTGGAGGTTCTCAATGGTTCTCTATAAGATATTCCTTTAGATTCCATGTAAGCGCCTTTAACAAGCCTTACGATCCCCCCAGATCGAACTATCTTTTGAAGGTCGGCTTCGCTTCTCTTAAGATAAGATTGTATGCATAATCCTACGTTTCCCTTTTTTATAAAACTCCCATAAATGGACAAAGTGTCGTCAACTAGCTCGTGCTCTTCCATGTCTATCCACACAAACACGCCGTTCTTCAGTGCCGCATTCACTATCTTGGCATAATTTTCCTTAGCGAAACTAATACTTACATCAAGTCCTATCTCGGATAGTTTCAAAGCTACATCGGCATTTAGGCCGTTTCGTTTTATCTCCCTTACTATCCTAAGATACACGTCAACTGATTCTTTTATTCTGTCCTTTCCTCTGGATGCTTCACCTAAATAGTTTATCTGGGCAGAAAGTCCGCGTGCATTTAGTCTTCTTGTCAAATCCAGTGCATCGTCTAATCCTGGGCCGGCAATCCATCTTTTGGCGAAAGCCTTCTCAAATAGGACTGATAATTTCATGAATGTTTAGAAATTATTTACAATTTAGATTCTTTTATCTGTTTCAAAGCTTCTTCTCTCCCCTTTATTCCTAGAAACTTCATGAATTTCCCTTTTTCGAGCTCCTTGTAATGCTCAAAGAAATGTTTGAGCTTGTCTTTCGTGTATTCTGGTATATCAGAAGCGTCTTTTATATCCAACATTGATGGATCCACCTTATCTACTGGCACAGCGAGTATTTTATTGTCCGAACCTTCCTCATCATTCATCTCTGCTACGCCCACGGCCCTGCATTTTACTATTATACCAGATGCTATAGAAACCGAAGACATCACTAACACGTCCATCGGGTCCCCGTCTTTTCCTTCTGTGTTCAGTATAAAACCGTAATTTGTCGGATAAACCATCGAGGTATGAAGTATCCTATCCAATGCTACCGCCTCTAAATCCTCCTTGAATTCGTATTTGCAATTGCTGCCGGCGGGGATCTCTACAAAAGCGTAGAAGGTCTCTGGAAAGTCCTTAGTCTGTTGCGATAAATCCATAACCTATAGGGTTTGTTTTTTATATTTAAATCTTTTTTATAAATACCAAAAATACGAAAAACGCCTTTGATTTTAGACTAATCTTTTTAATGAGCGGTATCGCCGTTAAAAACTGTAGTGACAGACACTTATATATGTATGATCATCAATAGCAAAATATGGGGGGCCTAGAAAAAATCTTACTTAGCTGGCAAGAGTTTGGCGTTCTTTCTGATAAACTTAAAACAGAGGTGAAATCTAAATACAATAAAGAAATCGACGTGGTAATCGGAATAGCTAGAGGCGGCCTGCCCATTTCTATTTGTTTGGCTAATTCTTTGGGTACTAAATGGGATTCTATGAGAATAAAATCCTATACGGGAGATGGCATCAGAGGTAAAATCGAATTAGTATACGATGTCAATACAGACCTTACTGATAAAATTATAATGCTTGTCGATGACATAGTAGACGAAGGAAAAACGATGCAGTTCGCGATAAATTACCTTAACGGAAAGTACCGCCCTAAAAAAATTGTCACGGCGTCGATAATCGTCAAACCACACAGCGAATTTAGACCCGATGACTATGTACAAGAAAGATCAGAATGGATAGTCTTCCCTTGGGAAGAAGAAAAGTAAAATGATCTACAAAGAACTTGGCAAGACCGGAGAGAAACTTTCTTCTGTAGGTATAGGTACCTGGCAGCTTGGAAAGAATCCTTCTGAAGAAGTAAAGGCAATCAAAACTGCGATGAAAAATGGTGTAAACTTTATAGACACCGCAGAGATATACGGCAGCGAGCCGATAGTAAATAAGGCACTAAAAGGCATGAAAGGCATCTTTGTCGCGACAAAAGTCTGGCCGGCCCACTTTCACTACGATGATGTCATAAGGGCCTGTGATAAGAGCCTAAAAACTCTTGGCGTAAAACAAATCGACTTATACCAGTTACACTGGCCGAATAAGTTCATACGAATAGAGGAGACGATGCGCGCAATGGAAAACCTGGTAAAAAGCGGAAAGATACGGTACATCGGTGTGAGTAATTTCGACAAAACGCAGCTTATCGCCGCACAGAATGCAATGAAAAGGGAGGAGATAGTTTCGAATCAGGTAGAATATAGCCTTATGGTGAGAGACCCAGAAGAAGAACTGCTGCCATACTGCAAAAAACAGAAAATAAGCGTTATAGCTTATAGCCCGCTTGGGCATGGGAAACTGTTTATGGGCAGATACAAGAAACTTTTTGATCTGCTTTCTAAGATTGGGAAAGACTATCACAAGACCGCCGCACAGGTTGCGCTTAACTGGTTAGTCTCAAAAAAGGAAGTTTTTGCGATACCCAAGGCCGGCAGCGTCAAACATGCAGTGGAGAATGCGGGCGCTACCTCCTTTAAATTAAAACTGAAAGATTCTCTTGCTATAGATATGGCTAGCAGGAATCACAAGACGAAATCGTTGAAAGATACGGTCAATCTACCGCTTTCTTTTCTTTTGTTTCTTAAGAGATTTTAGGAGCCCGTCTACGAACACTACTCCCGAGAAAACTAATAGCAAGGCGAATGCGAATGAGACGCCGAACGTCGATCCTACTACAACACCGAAGCCGAATAGATATTGCCAGCCGGCAGTTCCGCCTATCGCACCTGCAAAGCCACTTAGCGGAAGATTGAGCCCTGCATCCAATAACATTACAACGACACCCAATAATCCCCATGCCATCAAACCGAAGGCTGCAAGGCGTCTTTTGGAAGTCAGGTGCATTTCAAGCAATGCTATAGTCACTGCTGCGAATACTAGCAGACCTAACCAGTGAAGCTGCGCGTAAGTTACAAGATTTGAGTCAAATACCAGAAGATAGATAGCCGCTACAAGTTCTATAAACAAGGAAACTGTAAGAAGCGTCGGAATCTGCGCACCGTCTAATCTTATTACCTTATGGTCCCTGTCCAAGTATTTGGACAGTGCAAAACCCGCCAAAACGCCCAATAAAATTGCGAATGCAAACATATACCACTGGTTCATCGAAAGAGCGGAATACCAGTTTGTCAATCCCATATAAACTCGAAGAAACGCATATATTTAAGACTTTTTCGGCCTTACTTTATTCCTTTTATTACTTTTTGGCCCATTAAGTCGGAATAAGTGACCTGAACGCCATCGGTTAATTTTTCTTTGAGTTCTTCTGGAACGGTGGTCTCAAAAACGTCATATGTCTCCATGTCCATGATCTGCGCCTTGTCCCCAGTCACGCTTATCACCTGTCCCGTCCTCTTCTCTATGAGAGGTATCTTTGCCCGGTCCTCAGCCGACATTATGAAGACTCTCTTTTTATCATCTAACAGCCCCACAGCCTCTATCCTGGCTTTAGCATGACCGTGTTTTCCAGGTGCGCTTAGGCTTATCTCGGTTATCTTACAGATAAACTGGTCATCGACAAGGATAGAATCGCCTTTTCTTAATTCATTTATCCCGACCTGTTTGAATTCCATGAGTAGTTATAGGTAGTAATAAATTTTTTAATATAAATGCTTTACGCGCATTCTTAGGCGTGTGCCTGTCTCCTTAGTCCCATATGCGAAAGCTCTGGAAAAGAAGGAAAGCTGTTCGACCACGTAGTCAAAACGCACTATTACTGAGCGAACCGCGGAGCCGACATCTAGGAAGAAAGTAGTTTATTGTGGGAGTCCGTGCACATACCCTTCCACCATGTCCTCATCGGCTTCCAGATATCCTTC
>JAKASS010000004.1 GCA_021818905.1 Nanobdellota archaeon | reverse complement strand
GGCTCCACCTTAAGCAGCAGGCTGCATCTGAACAAGCTGAAGGAGGTGAAGGTGATCGACGTAGTCTACGACATCCGGCGATTCATACAGCTTGCTTATATTATTATCATAGGATTTCTACAGAGCCTCTTAGTTTCATAAAACAAAGGATATCTCTGACCATCATCTGCACTATTAAGACCGGCTTCTTTAGGCGATTTAGGCTTAGAATAAAGGTTTGCTGGTCGAGTTATGCACACGCCTATTGTCTTTCTAAAACCATTTAAATCCACACTGCTGCTTTTACAATAATTACATCGGTTTTCCATTTTCACCTTAAATAAAGATGGCAGCCGATGTAATTAAGATTCACCAACCGTATTTGGTAACAGTGCCTTCTGCAATCGAATTATGCAACAGCCTCGCGGTAAATAATGGCATTTATAATAATTATCGTATAATACTATGAGAATAATAAGAAAGATATGGAAAGACGAGGCTACAAACCGATTGATCACGACTATCCCGAATGATCAAGGACTAAAAGAAGGAGACTATATGGAAGTCAAGAGGGTAAAATAATATGCGCGATCACAGATTTAAATCGTATCCGACAGGCCACGTAGTCAAAACGCACTATTACTGAGCGAACCGCGGAGCCGACATCTAGGAAGAAAGTAGTTTATTGTGGGAGTCCGTGCACATACCCTTCCACCATGTCCTCATCGGCTTCCAGATATCCTTCAGTATCGAGTCTCATCTTGGCTTTCCCTTTTCTGCATCCGAGGCTTTTAAGGTAGGCCATGAACTCCCTCGGGGTCTCGTTCACCCCGTCGGCGCTGAATATTATCTCCTTTGCGCCTTTCTCCCCGGCTCTTGCGATAAGGTCCCTGTAAACGGCATCGAATATCTGGGGTTTCCTGAAGGTGCGGTGCCCTTCTACGGAATCGACCAGGAGTCTGTCGTCTTCCATGTAGCATATGGCGCTCCCTAACGATCTGCCGCCTATACTATACCTTATAAGGCTGAATCTCTTGTCTTTACAGTAATCGTATATCCCTTCTTCATATCCTCTGGGAAGATAAACGCAGGCGATCTGTACCCTGCCGTCATAATCCAGTGGATCATTGCTTTCCACCGCTTCAAGGACGTTCTTTCCCGTGATACCGATCTCCCTGTGATCTGCGGCTGCGAGTACGTCGTTTATGGCCTCGTCTTTGGTGTCTTTAAGCTCTTTGATGGCTTGGTCCACGCGTCCCTCTTTTACGTAGCCGGCTATCTTCCCGATCATGGACTTATAGCCGGAATCGAAGGCGTTCCTTGCGCGTCTGATAGCCTTTTCACCCACTATCTTGCCCAGGACGCCTCTGGCTTCCGTCTCCTTTTCAGGATCCCTTGAACCTACTACCGCTATAAGGGAGAGATAAGGCAGCTTACCGTGATCTATCCTCAAGGAACGGTCTTCCGTATCGTTCATAGTGATCGAATACGTCTTCCTGTCCTTCTCGCTTGAAGCGTTTACAAGGGCAGCCAATCCTTTACGGTCTTCCTTCTTCACTGAGAACAGCATAAGTATCTGGTTCATACCCAGTCCTTTGCTTATGCCGTATTCACCGGAGACATATCCGTTCGCTATCCTCCGATAATCGGCGATATTCTCCTGCGTGGGGATAGGCAGTCCTTCCCCTGACTTGACGTAAGCGGTCACAGCATCGAGACTTTCCTTTCCTTCTATAAGCGTATCCAGCCCCTTCTTATGGATGGTTACGAAGTCTTGCGCACACAATAAATCGAGTACATTGTTTCCGGCCCTGTT
This sequence comes from Nanobdellota archaeon, assembly GCA_021818905.1. GTDB lineage: Archaea > Nanobdellota > Nanobdellia > Parvarchaeales > Parvarchaeaceae > Parvarchaeum. Next base: position 62,289 of record JAKASS010000004.1, on the reverse strand, counting down.
TACGATGTCGCATGCCAAAACGACAGTGTCTTTATCCTCGGTATCCCGAGCGATATTCCCCAACCCATAAGCAACAGCCCCGGCAGTTTCTCCTTCATATCTCCCGATTGTCCTTGCACATTCGACAGTGGCATCTTTATCTTTAGTATCCAAAGTGATATTCCCCAATCCATAAGCAACAGCCCCGGCAGCTTCTCCTTCATATCTCCCAATGGCATTCACTATCTCCTCAAGCGACATAATGTTAGCGACATTCATCACAGTGTCGTTATCTTTAGTATTCGCAGCGATTACCCCCAATTTATAAGCAACAGCCCCAGCAGCCTTTCCTTCATATCTCCCAATGGTATTCACTATCTCATCAAGCGACATTATCTTAGCGACATTTATCACAGTGTCTTTATCCTTAGTATCCCAAGTGATCATTTCCAATCCATCAGTAACAGTCTCAGCAGCTGCTTCTTCATATCTCCCGATGGCCCTTGCACATTCGACAGCGGCATCTTTATCCTTAATATTCGCAGCAATCCATCCCAATCCATTAGCGACAGCCCCGGCAGCTGCTCCTTCATATCTCCCGATGGTTTTTTCTATCGCAAGCCGGACACTTGGTCCAAGCCGGTCTATAGTAGCTATCCTAACGGGGTCTTGCAATACCTCTTCAAGTCTCATGCATATTCATGGATATAACTATTATATAAGCCCTTCATTTTATAGTAGTTACTTATTAAATCAATGTCTTTCACTATCGCATCGACAAACAGAAATACTTAGAGCAGCACGCGATTCAATGAAGAATCCATTGGAAAAAGAGCGAGGCCCAGGATAATTTCTGCTATGGCTTAGGATTTCTACAGAGCCGGTGATTTAAGCGTTTCTGAACTTCTAAGACTTAAAAGATATTCCTTTTGTAAATTTCGTATCTCTATATAAATATAAAAGTATAAATATAAGTATATAAAATATACAATATATGAAAGCGAAGGATTTTGTCCGTGCACTGAATGCAAAGAACCTTAACGTATTCACCCTTAACGATGCGGTCAAGATAATCGGAAAACCATCAAATTACGTTTCGCTATTCTTGTCAGGAATAGATTTAGTCAAACACCAAGAACGCGGCAAATACTACCTAGATGGGACTGACCCGATCGAAGTGGCATCGAATGTGGTCCATCCCTCATATATAAGCCTTGTATACGCGTTAGCGTATTATAAGAGTATAACACAGATTCCCGTGTCTATAGACGTAATGGCCTTAAGGCAGCATAAACGCTTGAATGTGGAGGGCTACGGCGTGAGGTTCATAAAGTTGAAACGCAGTAGATTCTTCGGTTATATAAACGATGGAAATGTTTTTATCGCCAGCCGCGAGAAGGCGATCGTCGACTGTCTGGTGTTCGGCGCGGACTTTTTCTACGTATCGGAAAGCTTTAGTAACATGAGAGTAGACTTAGATACGGGAAAGCTAAAAAAATACGCAAAAGCAATGGACGATAAAGCGATGATAAACCGCCTTGGATTCATGCTTGAAAGAAGTGGTCTTGATGCAGATGATCTTCTCCCTTTCCGTTCCAGAATGTACGCACGCTTATCGGCCAATGCGCACGTAAAAGACACAAGATGGAGAGTGTTATACGCTGACTAAAAGTGAACTTCTGGAATACAAGACCTGGCCCAACAGGTACCAGGTGGAGAAGGATTACTTGCAGTATGTCGTACTTCTAGAAGTGTTCAAGCTGGCAAAAGCAGGGTTGATTTTTAAAGGAGGGACTGCTCTACAAAAATGCTACGGGCTGGATCGTTTTTCCGAAGATCTTGACTTCACCGTGAATTCAGCGGACGAGATAAAAAGAGTGGAAGAATCTCTGCAGGGTCTGAAGCGGCTTTATAACAGTTCATTTAAGAAGACCGAAAGTGAACGCTCGGTAACATTCAATCTCAAGATAGAGGGGCCTCTTTTCGAGAAACAGCGATCTATTCAGACAATCATAATAGAGATAAGCACGAGGGAAAAAACTCTACTGAAACCCCTACTAATCAGGCTTATACCAAAATACCGCGACTTGGAAGCACAGTTGGTGCTTGTGATGGACAAAGACGAGATGATGGCGGAAAAGACTAGGGCGCTGCTCACAAGGAGGAGGCCACGGGACTTATATGACGCATATTTCCTGTTAAAGAAAGACGCGAAGATAGATTTCGCGTTGATAAATAAAAAACTCGAATACTACGCTGCCAGATTCGATTTCGCCGTACTGACTTCAAGGATAGCCGATCTTAAAACGGAATGGAATAAAGAGCTAGACATACTTATGGGACAGCCACCCGGTTTTGAGGAGACCGCGGGCTTTGTTTTGAAGTCTTTTGTCGACGCTGAAAATACGGCCGGTAAAACAAAATAGGCGATATGGGCGCCTAAAAACTATAAAGGAAAGACTTTCTTTGAGTAGGCAGTCATAAAGCGAATTTGATTGGGCGCTTTCCATCCCCAATGCATGCGCCTACCACAAAAACAAACCTTTAAATAGCCATTCCAATCTTATAACTACTATAAAGTATATCTTAAAATAGGAGATTAAAAAAAGAATGGAAACTAACGACCTGGAAAACACGACTCTGGGCCAGCTTATGAGCCGGTACAGAGAAGAGACAGCAAGACCGCTAGACTAGCCGTAAGGCTTATAAAATACTACCGAAAGTCCTACATAAACGATTTGGGGACGTTAGGCGACTCACTACCGAGGGACGGTACCGGACGTAAACGTCGCACTAAAAACTAAGTCAAAAGACTTTATAGGTTATTTTATAAAAACACCGTCCTTATAATATGATGAAAGTAAAGTCTTTACCCGAAAAAAAAGTGGAAATCGTCGGCGGATCTTTAACGGCAAAAGAACAGTCTCTTTTAGAAAAATATTTGGATAGAGACACCGAGACTAGCGTAGGGACATCCAAAAAACGCATCGCCAAACTTTTTGAGACGGTAAAGACGAAATACCCCGGCGCATCGAAACCATTAGATCAGATACTTGACAGTTTAGATGAAAACTATGACAAGATAAGTTTTTCTGCAGCAGAGATAGGACCTGGAGATCTGTGCCGCAATTTGACCTATCTGGTTTCTATTCCGGAGCACGATATTATGAAACGCCTGTTAAGTAAGGAGATAGAACAAAATAAAGAAAAGACTGCGATAGAAAGACTTTTTGGCTATCCGGCAGCGATCTACAATATACCGAACCTATTTGACGGCCTGGGTAAGGAGTCAGACAAAGCAATGGATGTGGTCTGGGGCAGACTGTATGATGATAAGATCATAAATCTGCAGGATATTCTGACTAGAGACCTGCCGGCAGTATGCTTTGAAAAGGCGTTGGTTCTGAACTATTTGCTTTCAAATGATCCAGAGATAAAACGGTTAGGTGGAAGATCTACGGTGGGGAACGGCTATATTTTAGAGGACAAAGATGATTTCTGTGAACACGCATGGGTGGTGCTCGCATTCCCAAAAATATATCCAGACCAGGGAATAAATTCAGAAACTTATATTTTAGATGCTTCCATAAATAAAGTTTTCGAATACAAACAATCAGAAACTTCTACAGCCTTTAGATACGTCAAAGACTCAGACGAAAAACTGTTAAGTGAAGGTTCCTTTGTAGTATTAAGACCAAAGACTCAGACAAAATCAAAAATTTTTTGATGCTGACCACGACAATTCGAAATATAATTTAAGGTTTTTGCTTATCTCCGCGTTGTCTAGTATAATTGTTATAGGGTGCTTGCTCCACAAAACCAAAGCAGATTTTTTACCGTATACATTTATTGTCATCCCAGAATTGTAAATAGCCGGCAAGATTTTTACTTTTGTAAGCGGCCTTCATCGCAATTCAACGCTAAACAACACGCTACGTAAGGAACATCCTTTACGTCTTTTCTCATTATTTTCTGCGCTAGACTCGTCTTGGCTTTATAATCTCCGTGTGGAATGATACGTATTTTACGTATCAGAAGAGCAAGCAATAGTTTCAATTCTTCCAGAGATATGCCACTCTTATTTGTTATGTATTCTAAATGTTTATTTATCTCATCGAGTAAATAATCGGGAGAAACCAGATCAAATTTACCGCTTATAATTATTTCGCGGGATTTACTGTTTCTAATAAGCGCCGCGATAATGCAGTTTGCGTCGATAACAAGAATCATAAACCATGTCTTTTTGCCATGTTTTCTTTAAGCTTTTTACCAATCTCAAGCGCATCTTTTTCGGTCAATTTACTCGTCGCCAAAATCTTGTCCATTAGTTCTAATTCTTTCGCTTTTTCGATTAACGCCCGTCTAGCGACTTCGCTCCATTTTATATCTTTATGTTTCTTCATAAGTTCTGTTAGTTCCGGTGGAACTGCTAGCGTCATATTTGTCATATTCGTCACCTAAGTAGAATAGGTGGACTAAGTATGAATACTTATTTATCATGATTCAATTAAAATACTTAAATCTCTTCTAGAATTAATGATCGCTTAGTCGTCGGAAAAGGAATCGGAAGAGCTCGTGTCTAAATACCTGCCGAAAGTAAAAGAAGCATCGATCTTCTGTCGCGGGCCGATAGAAAGACTTTGATCAAGTATTTATATATGTATAAATAATATAAACATATGTTTAATAAATATATACATATGTTTGGTTATTCGGAAATAATAACTCTCCTATTCTCGAGACCAAGTTCTTTATTGCACGTTAGGGAGATTGCGAGGATACTGCGTCAAAATGCTGCAAAAACCAGTAAACTTTTGAGCGAATTGATATCCATTGGCGTTATCAAATATAAGGAGAGTGGCAGGTCCAAAATAATGGCGCTTAATTTCAATGAGCCGCTCCTGTCGAGTTTTATTCTTCTCAGCGAAACATATAAGAAAATCAAATTTATGGAAAAGAACGACATTTTTAAGGAGTTTATAAGGCAGGTGGAGAGGATCGATCATATACATACATTGTCTATATTTGGAAGTTACGCGAGAGGGGGCCAGACAAAAGAAAGTGATTTAGACATGCTCGTAGTGACCGATGGAAGGTGCAAAGAGGACTTGCCGTCCTATATCCTACCAGTAAAGATACATGAAATTCGGATGGAATATAGTATTTTTTGTGATGCCATAGAAAAGGGGGAGCCATTGTTGAAAGAAGTCATGGAAAATCACGTACTGATCAAAGGATTAGACTTATTTATAGAAAAGGTAATCGAGAAATATGGAAAGTAAGATAAATTGGTGTTTTAAGAAAGCGGGAGCTAAACTTATGCCCCCTAATCCCAATATAAGTTCGTCTTTCATTAATTTATCCAAACAAACGTTAAAATCCGCGGAATTGACGCTAGAATCCAAGGATCTCGTTTGGTCCACTTCGATGATATACTATGCAGAATATTATGCGTTATACTCATTTCTTACGATAGTGGGCATAAAATGTGAGAATCACGACTGCTCGATCGAAATCGCAGAGTTTCTTCTCGATAAGAAAATCGACGTGAATGACATCAAAAAAGCAAGGGATCTTAGGATAGACGCACAATATTATTTAAAGACTAAAAGCGATGCAGAATTGCACGAGGAACTCAACAGGGCAAAAATAATCGTAAACAATATAATAAATCTCACTAATAAATTGACCGATGATACCGTAAAAGACTACAGAAAAAGGATTATAGACACGATCAAAGGATAGCAAATTTTTGCGGTTTTACTTCTTTTTATAACGCCGTTATATTTATAAGTACGCCATAAGTATTAGAATAGTAATAATATGCCAGAACTGTTCTGTAAAAAGACTTTGAACGAAATAGTCCCTTCCGCAAGGGCGATATTGACCGAAAAACTCCTGGACAGGAATATCACCCAAGAGGAAATAGCCAAACTGCTGAACGTCACCCAACCTGCGATCTCCCAATATAATAAGAAGTTGCGTGGCAGCTTTTCATCAGAAATGAAATCAAATAATAAACTGTCGGCTTACTTTGATAGACTCGCTGACGATATATCGGCCGGAAGCGCAGATATGATTTTCAAGACCTGTGAGATATGCGAGAAGACCCGGGCATCCGGGGCGATCCTGAAAAAGGAGATGACGCCGTTCATATGCCTCGTAGAGATGTCAAAGAAGAGGGATAAGCATGCTTGAGATAAGAGACCTGAGCGTTTCCGTAGGAGACAAGCAGATACTGAATAAAGTGGATCTTTTCATCGGATCCGGCAAGAAAATAATCCTTATGGGTCCGAACGGCAGCGGCAAGAGCACGGTATGCAAAAGCCTGATGGGCGACCCCGCCTACACGATGACTAGTGGTAAAGTTCTTCTTGACGGAGAAGACATAACAAAGCTCCCGCCAAATGAAAAATCTAAGAAAGGTCTTTTTATGATATTCCAAGAACCTCAAGACGTAGAAGGTTTGAACTCGCTTAGATTTGTCAGGGCAGCGTACCAAAAAATGATGGGCAGCGCTTCAGATTTTTCGCAGAACTTGGATTCCGTCGTAAAGAAGATGAATTTCGATAGAGAGATATTATCCAGGAACCTGAATACTACGTCGTCCGGCGGCGAGAAAAAGAAACTGGAAGTATTGCAGATGCTTCTTTTCAGACCGAAGTACGCGCTAGTAGACGAATTCGACTCCGGCCTAGACGTAGATAGCCTAAAGTCGGTCTCCGAACTGATAAATGGATCCGATTCTGGTTTCCTTATAGTGACTCACAACCCAGCCGTGTTCAAGTATCTCAATGTCGATCAAGTCAATATAATAAAAAACGGGAGAATAGAAGCTTCTGGCGGAAAAGAGATGGCCGCTAAAATAGAGAAGGACGGTTTTGTATGGATGGACTAGAGAAAGTACAGGAATTAAGAGAAGTCGGGATGGACTATAAGTTCGGTTTCCATACGGATACAAAATACAGACATGATCTCGGCGCCGGCATAAGCGAAGGACTGGTAAGGGAGATATCGAAAATAAAGAAAGAACCGGAATGGATGCTTAAACTCAGATTAGATTCTTACGCAGAGTTCCTGAAAAGGCCTACGCCGACATGGGGTTATCCAGAGTTGGACAAGGATATGGATTTCAGTAAATTTTATTATTATTCCCCGCCGAATGCAGACTTGACAAATGATTGGGAAAAAGTACCGAAGGAAATAAAAGATACATACGAAAAAATAGGAGTACCGGAAGCCGAGAGAAAGATCCTCGCAGGGTCGCTAAGCGTATTCGATTCGGATGGTGTCGTCTCAAAGTTAAGAAAAGAATGGGCCGATAAGGGCGTAATTTTTACGGACGTAGATACGGCTCTAAAAGAGCATCCAGATCTAGTCAAAAAGTATTTTATGAAGGCAGTCCCTTTCACGGATAATAAATTTGCAGCACTACACGGTGCAGTATGGAGTGGGGGGGCGTTCATTTACATACCCCCAGGCGTAAAGATAACGACGCCGCTCCAGACTTACTTTAGGATGAATAGGAAAGAAGGCGCCCAATTCGAGCACACCTTGATAATCGCAGACGAAGGAAGCGAGGTAACGTATACAGAAGGTTGTAGTGCAGCGGTTTATGAACCAGACAGCAAAGCCTTGCACGCCGCCATAGTGGAAGTTTTCGTAAATAAAGGCGCAAAAGTAAAATTCATATCAGCAGAAAATTGGAGCAGAAATGTCTATAACCTAAACACAAAACGCGCGATAGTCGGAGAAAAAGGACAGATGGAGTGGGTAGAAGCGACTCTCGGCTCAAAGGTTACAATGCTCTACCCCGCTTCTTATCTTATAGGAGAGGGCGCTAGCAGTTCAAATCTTACCGTTTCGTTTGCGCAACCCGCCACTTGGAAAGATAGTGGTTCGAAGGTCATAATGTCGGCACCAAACCAAAGTGCAAAGATAATCTCCAAATCGATAAGCATGGGGGGCGGTTCAGCCGTGTATCGGGGATTATTAAGAATAAACAAGAATGCGGCCAATTCGAAGGCTTACACGCAGTGTGATTCGTTGCTTCTGGAAGACAATGCGGTAACAGCTGCATTCCCGCACAATGAAGTCCTTAGTCCGACTGCCAAGGTCTATCACGAGGCTACGGTCGGGAAGATATCTAAGGATAAGTTATTTTATCTAATGTCAAGAGGGTTAACCGAGACCCAAGCCAGGTCTTTGATAGTATTGGGCTTCTTGGATTCTGTTCTTAAAGAGATACCTTTGGAATTTGCAGTCGAGATAAACAAACTGATAGAAATAGAAATCTCAACACTTCCCGGTGCTACAGGGTAGCTATATGCAGACTATAGGGACAATAATAAAAGAAAATGGCGTACTTTCTGAACGGAAGAAAGAATGGAAAGATTCACCGACTGTAAAGGCATACACGGATTTCTCTAAGCTCGATATTTCTGACTTTAATGTGATAGAAAAGGTCTCACCGACAGAAAGGGGTGGATTTGAAGATTCGGGTTACGAAGAGTTTTTTGAGGGGGCAAACGAGACACCGTTGAACATAATAAGAAAATTCCAAAATTTTAACTTGACTGGAGAAGTAGACGGAGACAGCGTACTGGAATTTGGGAAAAACGATTCACTTTTAGGTTCGATAAAAGCGAGAATGCGGAAAAATTCGAGGCTAAAAATATCGATGGGGGACTACAATCTCTCCTTCGTAACCTTGTGGGTCGAATGCGAAGCCAGTTCAGATAACCAATTGGAGTTTGAGTCAAATGGCAGCGGAATAACTTACATAAGAATAAAGGAAGTCCTGAAAGACAATTCAAAACTTTCCATTATAAACAAGCACATAAAAGATCCCTTCCTATTTTTGCATGGAGACTGTGACCTAGGTGAGAATGCTTCGGTAGATTCTAAGATATACGTGTACGCAGACAAAGGAGCGCATTACGATTGCGTGCAAAACGTTCTTCACTCGGGGTTCAACAGCAAGTCAAATGTCAGTGGGAGGGGTGTCGTAGATGGACCGTCTTCATTGATATTCAGAGGGATGCTAAAGATACATAAAGAAAAATGCAGCGGAAATTTCGAGACAAAGACCATAAACCTAAGCGAGGGAGACGCGTTCACCGACTCCGTACCGATGCTCGATATAAAAGCCACGAACGTATCCGCAAGGCACTCCTCAGCTATAGAAGACATAGACAAAGCGGAACTTTTCTACCTTGCCTCTAGGGGTTTCTCCGAGAAAGAAGCGTCAAAACTGATAATAGACTCCATGTTGAACATTGCGGATTAACGTTAAATATTAAGCATGCCGCCCTATCCAATGGCATTGATTTTTGACTTAGACGGCACCCTTATAGACAGTCTCAAGATACACGAGACCGCCACGAAGTACGCGATAAAGAGCGTGCTGGGCGGTTATGATATCCCCGAAAGCTTCATGGGGCAAGCTATAAGATACCCCACAGAGACGCTTCTTAAATTAGCGGCGAAAAAGTTCCACATAAAGATCACGAGCGGGACATATGGCAAAATAAAGAAAACGAAACTCGATATAATCACAGACAAAAACATAGCGGCACGGGTAAAAATATATCCGGGCGTACTCGGACTCATCGGGTTTCTAAAAGAAAACGGCATAAAGTTTTGCATAGCGACGTCTATGAATACGAATGAACTAAGAAAGTTTACCCGGGTCTTGGGGCTTAATAAGATATCCAAGGTGATAATAAACCCGGACAGCCGTTCTCACGATAAACCGGATCCTTATATAGTGAACAGATCCGTTAGCGTCCTCGGGGCGAAAAAGAAGAAGTCCTTTTACGTCGGCGACAGCCCTTACGATGCCATCGCTTCAAAGCGTGCGCACGTAAGATTCATAGGCGTATTCAACAGAAAAGAGCTGAGTGGGTCAGACGAGTTTTATAATGACATAAGCGGATTAGCTTCAGCGGTCAAAAAGGACTTAGAGCGGTTTAGGGACTAGGTTTTAGATCCGATGAAACCCGCGGTTTCTCGACCCGGGTAAACTTTAAAAGCGCAAACTTCATAATATTCCGATTATGGACGCTCAAAATTTAGAGAATGCGATAAAGGCGGTGAAGAAGGAAGCAGAGAAGTCAAAGAAGAAATTCAATCAGTCTATCGACTTAGTGATAATAACAAAACCCAGAAGAGCAAAGTCAGAAGAGGCTATAGACACGGTGGTCTACCTGCCGAACAAAGTAAGGGACGTAAAGACCTGCGCATTCGTCGATAAAGACATGTCCACACAATCGCAAGGCGTCTTCTCTAGATTAGTATTGAAGGACGATTTCGCCAAATTTGATAAGAAATCGACGAGAAAGCTCTCCAAGGAATATGATTATTTCTTCGCGGAGGCGACTATAATGGCTCCCGTAGCCGCAAAGTTCGGCAAGCAGCTTTCCGCTCTTAGCAAGATGCCAAATCCGAAGACAGGAACGGTAATAACACCGGCCTCTAATCTTAAAGCGGCCGTAGAAAAACTACAGTTCGCCACTAAAATAACGACAAAGAAGAACAATGCGATACTTGTAAAGGTAGGCGATGAAAAGATGGAAGATTCAAAGATAGTCGGAAATGTGACTGCCATCTACTCTTCGGTCAGGGCGGGCTTCGTCAACGGAGAAGCATCTATAAAACATGTTTACCTAAAGCCGACGATGGGTAAGCCGGTGGCCGTATGAACAGATCAAAAGGGGCCGTAAAAAAATCCGCGGAGTCGGAAAAACTGAGTAAATCGCTCGCAAAATATAAGACGCTGGCAGTAGTCGAAATTTCCGGGTTCCCTTCGGATAATTTCGAACAGGTGAGGAAGGCCTTTAGAGGAAAAGCGGACTTCGTCTACACGAACAAGATAGTCATCTACAATGCTCTTAAAAAGATAAATCCGGCGCTGGCAGAAAAATCGAAAGAAATAAAGATGCCCGTGTTACTGTTGTCAGATTTGGACCCGTTCGAGATGGCCAGAGTGGCGGTGCAAAACAAGGCTTACGCAAAGCTAAAAGCAGGCGAAGCGGCACCTGAAGACATCGTTTTGCCCGCAGGCCCTACGCCATTCCCGCCCGGACCAATGCTTTCCCAATTCTCCTCCATAGGCGTAAAGACAAAGAACGAAGGCGGCAAGATATCAATCATAGCCGATACTACCGTAGTAAAAAGAGGCGTACAAGTCGGCGACAAGATAGCCGCCATACTTTCAAGCATGGAAATAAAGCCGAAGGAATTGATGCTTTCGATAGATTACGCGTTTAATGACAAGATAATCTTTGGAAAATCAGTCTTGTACAAGATGCCCGCGGAATACATAAACGAAGTCAGCACGGCATTCTCAAGGTCGCTCGCTTTGTCGATCGGGGCAGGGATACTAAACAAATATTCGATAAAAAGCATGATTAAAAAGATTTATATAGGAGTAAGATTTTTATCTGTAGATAGAAATATAGTCTCAAAATCGACTATCAAAGACATATTGGCTAAGGCATCGGCACAGGCCGGCGCATTGACCAAAGTCACAGGAGGCAAATGAATCAATATGGAGTATGTATACGCAGCGATGTTATTGCACAGCTTAGGAAAGGAGATAAATGAAGATTCAATTAAGAGCGTAATCTCGGCCACTGGGAGCCAGCCAGACGAAGGCCAGATACGGGCAGTCGTTTCAGCGCTCAAAGGAGTCGACATTGACAAAGTAATAAGCGAAGCACAAGTTTCTGCAGTAGCCGCACCAGCGGCACAGGCGCCAGCGCAGCATGAAAGCAAGAAAGAAGAGAAGAAGGAAGAGCCTAAGGCCGAAGAAGCAGCAGCGGGTTTAAGCAGTCTTTTTGGCTAGATAACTTCAATATTTCTGCTCGGAAGGATTCAGTGACTACCTGCCTATTTATATAAAGAAACTTCATAAATTAGAAGATTCGGCAATAAAGAGATATGACAATTTTAGTAACGAATGACGACGGATATAAGAGCGCAGGGATAAATGTTTTATACCGCGCCGCAAAAAAGGTATTTGGTAGTGATGTCGTAGTTGTTGCCCCGGATAAACTACAAAGTTCAAGCGGCATGAGTTTTACTTTTCACAAGCCACTTAGAGTCGAGAAGCTAGAATACGAAGACATGCCGTGCATATCGGTGTCAGGCACCCCGGCAGATTGCGTTTTTATGGCGTTGAACCATCTTTTCAAGGATAAGATAACTATGGTCCTTTCAGGAATCAATACCGGCATGAACGCAGGTCTTATGGCGGTTTATTCCTCTGGTACAGTATCGGCGGCGATATTCTCATCAATATCCAACATACCCAGTGTCGCTTTTTCAAAATGTTTCCTGCACTATGTAGACGAATCCGGGGCCGAAGCGAAAGAAGCGATGGAGAGCCTGCACTCCCGACTAGTTTCGATACTAACTAAGATAAAGGAACACGGTTTCCCTTCGGAGATAGAGATGCTCAATGTAAACTTTCCAGTGAACGTCAAGCCTAACACGCCTATAAAGGTAGTAAAGACGGACAGAAAAGTATTTGAGGATATAGTCAAGGAGAACAAAGACCCGCACGGCAAAGAATATTATTGGCTTTACAGTACTCTAAAAAAGGATTTGGAAAAAGACGGCGACGTCCGTGCGCTTTTGGATGGAAGCATAACTATTACCCCGATAGTCCTTTCAGTCCATGACTCGGAAAAAATAACAAACATAAGATCTATGTTCTATGATGCAAAGAATTAAGCTTCTGTCCGTAATTATTGTAATAGCGGCGGCGCTAGTAATCGCCCTTTATTTAGTTTTTTCTTCAAACATTTTTCAAAGTAGTACTCCGGATTTGAACACGTCATATGTTTCGGTGTACAATCCAAATTGTGTTTATTGTTCAAATGGCGTTCCGAGCCGGCTTTATTCTCTTTTAGAAGAAAATGGATATTCGAGTACGACAGCATCTTTGGACTACGGCTCCGTATTAGGAAATGCGTTCATAGAGAATAATGATATAACAACCTTGCCATCCGCAGTTCTCCCAGCGACTACTGCTACTTCGAGCGCTCTTTTGAGCAGCCTGTTGTACACGAATATCTTCAATTCTGTGGGGAATAACTACGTTTTGAATACCCCGTTTGTCGCAGCATTGACTCGTAATGTGACTTACTTTAACATCATTCAAAACAGGACTATAACAGCATTTGACGTATACAATTTATCAAGAGTTTACGACCTAGCTCCCGGCTCTACACTATCAAGGGTAATAAATCCGATGATAGTTTTGATGCAGTTCAACAACACTAACATAACTTCTGGAAATAAAACAGACATAATATTCGTATACAGTGACTCGCCGTTTAGCGCAATGCAAAGCCTGATACTCGAAAACGCCCTTTCAAATTTCGGGACGTTCAAGTCTTCCATAGTCTCAATTTCTAAGGAAACAGCAGCATCCGCTGCCGTCGTCTTTGGCCCGCAGCCAGCCTACAATCTAAGTGACATGGCATTCTCAAGTCGCTTCTTCAATTTAGAATCTTACAATGCAAGCACTCTCGCAAATTCGGTAGCGTATCGTGAATTGTTCGAATATGACCAGAACTCCGGCTCAGAGTTAAATTCTATATTAGGCAATTTCATGCCATTTCTGGATATAGGCGGAAGTTTTATATCGGTTTCTTCCATGCTAACTCCTGACATATTCAATGGATTTAACATAACCCAAGTTTACAATGAACTAAAAACAAACTCTTCGGTAGGTCAGGTTTTCAATGACGGCGTATCGTTCATCGATGCTATGTTATGCTCTTATACCGGGCTTACAGAAAGTATTTGTAATACGACTGCAGTAAAGACGCAGGCCAAAAATATAATAGCCCAGATATGACCGCGTCCTCGATCTTTCAGTAGACCATTTATTTCTTCCCCCCCCCCCCCCAAGACCGCAGACACAAACCTTTTATAGTAAGGCCCTCTTTTCTCTTTCATAAGCACCTCTTTTTTGTTTATTTCTTATATAGACGATTTAAGGATCTCTCATTAAAAGACCGCGATTGACATAGCAGTCATCATGTATCGAGAGCGGACTAGGACTTTTTATCGGGATTCATAAATTCTTAGTGATAAACAGCTTAAGTGCTTTGATCTTCTTGATTAAAAGATTTGATTCATCGACAGAAAGTTCTTTTCCGTAATAGTTTACTTTATTTCTAGTTCTCCTTAAAGTATCAAATTCCTCTGCTTCAGGATCATATTTTAATATTTCTCTAAGAAAACATGTATAACATTCGTGATTGTATATCTTGTATCCATGCTTGATCGCTAGCGCCTCTATCACTTCCCTAAGCGCGTCGTAAGCTAACGAAAGTTTTGAATTTGCGGTCACATTGTCTGTCTCTAACATATCGACCGATTTCATCCTATTATCTGCTGAATACAAGAGGGCATTTATCATCTCTTTGTCTGGCTTTACTTCTTTCACCATGCCCGAATCAAAGCATTCCTTCCAATCCATATTTTTACATTAAACCTCTTAACATATATCCATTTAGTATCGCCTTCCAGATTGGAAGCTTACTTGCGTCCGCAAGCGATTTAAACCCGAATATTTCTATTTTTCTACCAAGTTTCTTCTCAAATATCATAAGATCTGCATTTTTTAATGACTCCGACCCATTATTCAGGCCTATGACCGCTAAATCTATATCCGAATCGATTTTGACCTCCGCTTTAGAGAGGGAGCCAAAAAGCACTATTGCAGGCTCTATTATAGATCGGCCCATCAAAAATGAACTTAAATCCTCGAGTTTATTGCGCCAGTATATCCTGGAAAGATCAATAAAATTTTTATTATCGCGCTTTGCGTTAAAAAAGATATATCGTTCATATTTCGAACTCTCGAGTAAACCTGCCCCCTCGTATCCTTTCAATAATTTTGACGCAGTGGGCGGAGATATTTTCATGAGTCGCGAGTAGCGCCTTATGTTTATACGCGCATAATTGTCTTCAAAAAATGGGGCTAAGTCGTTAATTATATCTAACATATGTTAAATATAGTTTACATATGTTTAAATACTTTAACATTATATAAACGTCGGTATTTTAACAGTTTTCTAAATATAAGGCTCTGTAGAAATCCTCTAAAGTAAGCACCCCTTTAATGTAGACGGCAACGCAAACGATTGGGCGCTGTTCTGGATCAAGCTTCTAGACGGCATAGGTGCGTCGACTATCGTGACCGATGTCTGCGTATCCAAGGCCTTCTAATTTGGTTTTTAGATTTGATTGTGAGGAAGTTCTCCGTGTACTAAATAAACATCTGCAGCTTTATTCGGGCAAACGGTTTGGATTAAGACAGAGGTCGCGCTAAATCAAATATGGCCTTGGCCGGGTCATCGGCTTTTATCGCTCCAGATGCGACTAGTATCCCATCGCTTCCGAGTTCTACGCTTTTAGCCACATCGACAGAAGTTTTTATCCCGGCGCCTATAAGGGGCGAAGATTTAGACCTAGCTCTTACGAAGGAACAGAACTCTCTCACTGTCTCTGGCTTGGCTGTAGAAACGGATATGTTACCGCCTATCAGTTCCTGTGGTTCGTACGCGATAAAATCAGGATTTAAACTGGCGATCGCCACCGCTTCATCCATGTTCTGTATGCATACGACAGAAAGTAGGCCGACGCGTCTGCATACGTTGACCGTCCTGCTTATTTCTTCGATGCTCACTCTATTCTCTGAATGATTTATCAGCGTACCAGACGCCCCACTTTTCTGTATTTCGTACCATGTGATGTGGCCCGTAAATGGCCCCGGTTCAAGCGCTTCCATAGATTGAGAGAAACTTTTTACCACGCGCGAAGTGCTAGGCAATAAACTCAGTGGCGGCGCGACTATTATGTCGACCCCCGTCTTTTTTGACGTCTTTTTCGCGATGGCAGCTATCTCTAGGCCGTTATCTATGCCTTCGGCGTACGCCTTATAATTTATTATCAAGCTTCGCATATTCATCTAAGAAGTAACATCCTTTTATAACATAGAATTTATCGTTATCCGTTTTTATTTCTAGCTTTCCTCTGAGAGTCTCTGTTTTTATTGCGCCATTAATAGAATCCTCGAGGAATTTCCAAGACTTTACAAAACTGCCACCGATAATTACTATCTCTGGATCGAGTAGGTAAGTTAAAGACGCAAGATAACGGCCAAATATCTCCCCTATCTTTTTGAATTTAGAAATTGCGTATATGTCGCCAGATTCCGCCAAAGCCTGTAATTCCGCGCCGGAATATCCAAAACGTTCTTTAAGCCGGCGCCCCCCGACTAAACTTTCTGTATCGGTTTCTGGTTCCGTCATAGTTTTTATATGTCCCATTTCAGATGCGAGACCAGAACCGCGGTATATTTTTCCATTTAACACTAATGAGCCCCCGACTCCGGTTCCCCACACTATGACTATGCCATTTTTCTTGTTTTTCAAGAAACCTTTGAATATTTCGTACAGCGCAAAACAATTAGCATCGTTGTCGATATAGACTTTTTTAAAGTATTTTTTAATCGCGTTTTTTAAATTGAAGTTCTTCAGCGGCAGATTTGGGCAGAAAATAACTTTCCCGCCGTAGTCCACCCTGCCGGCTATAGAAACATTTACCGTATCAGAGTCTAACTTGAACAGTTTTAGGTTTTTATTTAGCACTTCCAAGAATTCATTAAGCGTATTCGGAGTATCTACATATACACTGTTTTCTGCGTTTAGTTTTTCATCAAGAACAGCAAATATGGTCTTTGTGCCCCCCACATCTATACAGACTTTTTTCTTGCTCATAGATTATATTAAGCCGAGGAAATTATCTCTCGTATCTTCTTTATTCTTTTGATCGGGTCATTGCTCTGCCATACATTCCTGCCGACTGCAATGCCGCTAAAGCCGGCCTTTGTTACATTTTCAACCATATTTTCGAAAGTGTCGTCGTCTACAGCCTTTCCACCAGAAAGAAACACCTTAGTTGAGCCTGCGCTCTCCACGACCCATCTCAGCTTCGACTCATCATTTGGATATTTTAATTTGACTACGTCCGCGCCCATTTCCAGCGCAATTCTTGCTGCATATGCTACGACTTCTGGGGCCTGATCGTCTTTTATCGATTCTCCGCGCGGATAAGACCACATTATCACCGGTAGCCCGTACTTATGGGCTTCTTCTTCTATCCTGCCAAACTCTTTCAGCATACGATGTTCATATCTGCTCCCTGCATAAACTGTATAGCCTACTGCGGAAGCCCCAAGAGCAATCGCTTCCTTTACACTGCAAACTTGATTAGAGAAAGGCTCGCCATTGTACAAACTAGTTTTTTGATTGAGTTTTACTATCAGGGGAATCCCGATGCCTTTTTTATAGTAATGTCTTGCAGTTCCTTTTAAAAGGACAAGAGCGTCTACCTCCGCCCTTTTTGCTATGTCTATTATATAATTAGGAGAAACACTCTTTTCATTGAACTCAACCGGTCCGTGTTCCACCCCATGGTCGTATGCAAGGTATATTCCTTCTGTCTTAAAGTTATTTTTTTCCATATTCAGTCCTCCCGATTTTTAATTTTTGTTTTGGGTATTCATTTACTATCCCTCTTTTCGCCCCGTAATGTTTTACGACGCCGCTAGCGTTATAACTTCCAAGCGTTATCGCATCTTGTATGTCCTTGTCATCGATGAGCGCATTTACAAAACCGGACAAGAAAGCATCTCCGGCCCCAACAAAGTTTATCTGTTTTACCTTGAAAGCATCGGCGTCATAGATTTGCCTTTCATTGAGTACGAGAGAGCCCCTTTCTCCACGCGTGATTATAGCAGTGCCTTTTACGGAATTGCCAAGTTTTATAAGATTTTTTACGTCATTTCCGTAACCTACAAAGCTTCTCGCCTCTTCGTCATTCATGCTTATTATGTCAATATCTTTTAGTATCGGCTCCATTTTCTTCAGCTTCAAGTTAAGCTCGTTCGAACCCGGGTTAAAAGCCACCCTAATCTCGTTTTCTTTTGCATATTTTATTACGTCTGGTAGTATCTTGTAGCTTTCTCCGCCAAGCGGACCGATATACAACCACTTTGTTTTGAAGTCTAGTTTTAATTCGTCGGTTTTTAGCGTTTTTTCGACACCACGGTAAATAAACAATATCATGTGACCATTCCCTGATACGACGATATTTGAAAAAGGAGTTTCTCCATCGCCCCTTACTATGTACTCAGAAGAAACGCCTAATTTTTGCAGGTCGTTAATAACAAAGATGCCGTTTTGATCATTTCCTATCTTTGCAATCGCCGCGGCTTTTTTTCCGAAGCCTACGAAAGTCGCAGCTGCATTTGTCGCGCTGCCGCCGCTAAATTCTAAAGTTTTTTCCACCTCTATTTTCTTGTCAAGAGGTATCTCAAGAAAATGTTTGTTTATTCCTGGCTTTAAACTGCTGTTCTTTGTGAATAGGAATATATCTTTAGTCGCGGAACCCAGGGTAACAACATCGAACATAGGATTATTATAACTAGAGACAATAAAAGCATTTAACTAGTATCGCCGAGAATCCCCCTTTCGGAAGATGGGGGATGAAAAGCTATAGTTATTTATGGTTTATAATATAACTATAGAATATCGAAAAGATATGCGTAATTACAGATCCAGATCATACCCGAATAAGACCGTGGGGATAGGACCGCAAAGACAGTTGGATCTATGCCGATGGACTTACAATAGACTTTTAGAAGGACTGAACGGTGCAAGCTGTCAAATGCCCAGAACATAAACGGCGCAAGCACGGCAAGGAGAATTATCTGAAGTCTGTCGGATTCAAGTGCTATCGCCATAAGTGCAGACCATACAGATATTTCCTAGCCGCGTATCTGGAATACTAGGCCGCCATACTTGTCCATCGCGCGCTGCACAATTCTTAATTCGGAGTACAATATTCTAAGTTTCTCCCGAAAAAGCTTTTCTTTGTGTGTCATATGATCGTACAAGAAATCTTTAGACATCTGGCTGATTAATATGTTTTAAGCGGCATATCGCCCGTTCTTGTAAGTCTACGCACTTCTGCCATCAAATCATTCAAATAGGCGTGCGGCACGAACATGTCTGGGTGCGCCTTTAAGTCTTCTGTTAATTTGTCTATCTTAAACATTTTAACCCCAGACACTTCTTCTTTTTGCAACTTTAGGGATTTAAGATCCAAATTTAGTCTTAGAATGTACACATAGCAGAATTCGTTGTTGCGTATCCGTTCAAAAATGATCTGCGTTTTTCTTATACCCAATAATCGCAGGTCCTCCTTTTTTATGTCGATGCCTATCTCTTCCTTTGTCTCCCTTAGTGCTGTAGATATCGGGTCCTCCCCCGCAGTTACATGTCCAGCAGCGGAAATATCGTATCTATCCGGGAAAAGATCCTTTGTTTTTGCTCTCTTCTGCATGAGCAGTTCTCCCCTATCGTTGTAAATCCATACATGCGCAGCACGATGCCACAAACCAGTCCTATGGGCTTCACTCTTTAATTTTGTGATGCCGAGCGGCTCGTTGTTTTTATCGTATATCTCTACCGGTTCGTCGGCCATTTGCTATCAATAAGACTGCGGCAATAAAAACATTTGTTTACGGCCCAAATCAGATATGCTTCTTTTCGAGCGACTTTTGGGCTTCTTGAAGTCTCTTTGTCGTTTCATCGACGGATTTCGATACCGTTTTAAGCCGGAATTCGAGTATCTCCATCTTTTCCTTGAAGTTAGAAGAGATCTCTTTCTTGTTTTTGCTTACGAGGATACTGCCGACCATCTCGAAAAGCTTCTCATCCTCGCCAGATTTTTCCACGTCGTCGAGCGTCCTTTTAAGCTCGTTGTATTGAAGCTGCAAAGTCTGCTTCTGGGTCATCTCGACTTGCAATTGCTGCCTTAAAGTCTCGTAATCCTCTTCGTTCATAATTTATCCGTATCCTCTAACATCTTTATCGCGTTCAGATAGTTGTTTACAACAGAACGCAATATGTTAGTATCTTTAGCTTTTATCGATATATATAAATTTCCATCCGCGCTTTTTGTATCTACTGTGACCCGTTCGCTAGAACGTAGATTGTCAGACAAGGCGTTTTCAAAGCTTTTCAAAGAACCAGAACTCGGTTTTACCTCCAGCGTCAACTGGATGCCGCACCCTTCATCTTGCTTTGACATGATGCCCGCCTTCTGGACGTTTCTTTATCAACACTCGGCCCCCGCAATATGGGCACCTTATCAACTCCCTTAATTCGGTGGAATCCACCGAAGCGCCGCACGAAAAACATTTGTATTTTGTCATAACATCCTACCTTATTGTTTTTATCGACATAGAGTAAGCATTGTCAGCTACCTCTAGGCCGCATTTGTTGCACTTCCAAACGCCGCTGTAAACTCTTTTCATCGTAAGTTTCTTGCATCTAGGGCATTGGTATTTTTGGCTTCTTTGTTTGTGTACTTCGTCCAGTCTTTTCCTTACTCCGACTCCATATCTGGGCGTTCTCATATCTCTTCTTTTTATTTTTACTCCTATTTAAATCTTTTATAACCCTTGGCTCTGTAGAAATCCGCTTTCGATGAATATCTGGCGTTTATTTTCCGCGCTCACATATCTGGATCACAAAATCATCGGCGGCGTAGTCGTGATGATCATGGCTGCGATCAGCCCGACCTTGCGCCCGGCGGATCGTGCGCATCCCTTTATAGAGCAGACGCTTTTTCGTCAGTATTTCTTTACTAACTCTTCAAGCAACTTCTTCTGCCATTTTTCCTCTTCAGAAAACCCATTATTAAACCACCCAGCAGACTCAGCAGCAGACTTAGCAGCAGACTTAGCAACAGACCAAGCAGACCAATCAGACCAATCAGCAGACCTAGCAGCAGACCAAGCAGACCAATCAGCAGACCTAGCAGCAGACCAAGCAGACCAATCAGCAGACCTAGCAGCAGACTCAGCAGCAGACTCAGCAGACCAATCAGCAGACCTAGCAGCAGACCGGTTCTTTTCGGAAGGACTATTCAGATAGTTCTCCGCGGCTTCTATCGCTTTTCTCGGTCGATCGTCTCCCGGATATATTTCCTCATAGTGACGAAGGACGTGCTTAGCGCAATTTATGGCGTAGTCTATCGACAAGCTTTCCAAATCGATCTCTCTCACGAGTGTCATTTCGCGGGCTGCGAACAGACCGTCTTTGCCTTCGACGACTCCGCGCGCTTCCACCTCGAAAAGACGGTCCCCTATCGGAGAATTTCTATAGGCTGAATACAGATCCAGCGAAGCGTGGAAACCGCTACTGCAGGGTCTGATTTTGCCGTCATAAGTGAGCGGAACGCCCAGCGACCATCGTGGGCGATCGCCATACCGGCTTCTCATGTCTTGAGATAAGAATTTATAGCCGTTTACCACTTCTTTTCTTGGTATTCCAAACAGTATCTGCGACAATCCTTTTTTGCCCTTTTTTTCATTTTCCATAATTCGTTAAACCTCCTTAGTTTAATTGTTCCTATGAAGTGAACTAATATATAAAGCTTTTATCGCTTCGTATTCGGTTGCATAACTCATTAATAGAATAGCCGTATCTACAAGGATATGGCTTCTAACAAGCTAAAAAAAGGATCTTTGTGGAGGAGATCCTTCAAACCAGGTGAAAAACATGGAAAAGAAGGACAGCCTCCAACGAAGATCTGAGACGGTGATAGCTAAAATAGATCGCGTTTTGCATAAAGAACCGCAAAGACTTACCGTGATGAATAAAGGAAAGGAAGGAAGGCCTTTCCTTTATTCGGACGACCTGATAATGGCGATAAGCTTCTTCAGGTCCTGTTTCTGCCCAAAGCTAAGGCAGACCGAAGCTTTAGTGAGAAGGATGTATGGCTATTCTCCCGACCATACCACTATAGACAGAAGGTTATCCACGATAAGACTCGAATGGACGGTCACCAAAAGCGAAAGGAAAGGCAGGCTCCTCGCCATAGACGCCACGGGGATATCCGTCTCCGATCGCGGAGGATATAGGGATTCCAGGTATGGTTCCAAGCCTAAGTTCCACAAGCTGCACGCGATGATAGACGTGGAGGAGATGGAGATCGTGGACTTTAGGCTGACTTCCGAGCACGTGGCCGACAACAGGAAGTCCCTTGCCATGATCAGGGAAGCCGCAAGAAGGGGCGATACCGTCTACGCCGACGGAGCCTACGATGCGAAGGATAACTTTTCATTCCTTGATAAGCACGGCATACGGTCCGGGATAAAGATAAGACAGACCGCCTCTCCCACCGCCCCGGGCTGTCTTCCTAGGAAGAAGGCGGTGATGGAGCAGTTCAGCCTGCTTCCCCACGGTCATCTTGAGAGGAAGCATCCTCCCGTCACCGATGGCACCGTACTCTTCAATGAACGTGAAGTGATGCGCTACTACCAGAAGAAATGGAAGGAGAAGGTCGGATACGGCAGAAGATGGCTGATTGAATCGTTCTTCTCCGCCTTCAAACGGGTATACGGGAGCCACGCTTCTTCCCGCGTATGGAAGAAGGTGAAGAACGAGATGACCCTGAAGCTGCTGTTGTATAACTCGTTGTTGAAGATCTGATGCAGACGCGTCGACGACGCAAAGAAAGGAGGATCACTATGATGAGCTATAAGGTCATCACTGAGTTATGCAACGGAATATATTTTTTGGGCTCTGTAGAAATCCTCTAAAGTAAGCACCTCCTTGATGATTATAGGAAATAAACAAAAAAGAGGTGCTTATGAAAAAGAGAAGGGAGTCTTACTATAAAAGATTTGCGTCCATCGTATTGGGCGTAGCGGGGAGAGCGTTGTCGCCCTTCTCGAACAAGTTCTCCAAGAAGACGTACACGCAGCCACAGCTGGCAGCCTGCATCTGCCTGATGAGACACGAGAGAAAGCCTTATCGGGACGTCGTAGACGAGCTGGAAGAGCTTAAAGGGTTGTTTGACTTCGATAATGTCCCCCATTATACGACACTGCAGAAGTTCTTCAAACGGATACCGATGCGAGTATGGGATGCGATGCTGTCCTTGGCGTTCGGACTGTTCGGGATAGGAAGGATGGACGCAGCGATAGACTCCACCGGATACGACGAACGCAATGCTTCCTACCATTACTTGTGGAGAATAGGCGAAGAACGGCGTATAAGTGAGTTTACCAAGCATTCCATCGTCGTAGACCCGAAGACGAAAGCGATAGCCGCTTCTTCCTCCAACCGAAGATATGAAAGCGACAATAAGACCTTCAGACCACTCATGAAGAAAGCCGCTGAAATAGTAAAGATCGATAGGATACTGGCCGATAAAGGATACGATCCGGAGAGAAATCACCAATTTTCAAGGGAGAAGCTCCACGCAGGATCTATCATTCCTGCAAGGAATGAAGACGTTCCCGTATGGAAGACCAGGGGAAGATGGAGAAAGCTGATGAAGACGGACTTTCCACTCGACGAGTACCACAAACGAAGCCTTGTGGAGACTGTCAACTCCGTGGAGAAGAGGAAGTTCGGCTCCACCTTGGGCAGCAGGCTGCATTGGAACAAGATAAAGGAAGTGAAGGTGATCGACGTAATCTACGACATCCGGCGATTCATACAGCTTGCTTATATTATTATCATAGGATTTCTACAGAGCCATAACCCTTTGACATAGTTGTGAATAGCTAGTTCTATTATAGCAGCCACCAAAAACACATTTATATCAACGTTTTGTATAATAACGTATGAAAACCCGAGTGATTATTTTCGTTGTAATAGCGTCGCTTTTTCTTTTTCTAGGCTTAAGTCACGGGAGCGTAGAAAATTCATTCGCTTCTAGTTTACCGGCAGGGGTCAGTGGCGCAGGAGTAGCTTACGTAAACATAACAAATACAATAACACAGCAATCCCAAACATCGGCTACCTCCAGCGTGGAATATACGTTTAATTACAATGGAAGCGGGGAAATAAACCTGACGCTGCCAGATTATGCAGCAGACATAAAATTGTTCCTGACTGGTCAGCCTTATACTTTCAGCGAGATACCATCCTCTCAATGTACGACGCTAAATTTATCCCGAACTTGTACCATACTTGAAATACCCAACGTAAATAGCGCAGACATTTTTACATTATCTTATTCATTTACGACAAGTTATACCGAGAGTTCACAGTTTAATTCGACGTTTACATTCATAGCCTTTAGCCCGACACTGCTTAGAACGATTATAGTATTACCTTCGGGCGCCGGTTTAATATCGTACAATCCTAAATATGCAGTATCAAACTTAACAGGCAATAACAAGGAAGTTAGTTGGGCCTCTTTCAACACGCCCGGCGAATGGTTCTTCACGGTTTCATATTCGGCAAGTTTTCCTGCGCCGGCATCTCAACCGGCTACTTCGTATTTTATTGCGGGCATAGTCGTAATAGGAATAATTATAGCTTTGATAATATTGATGAGATCTAAACATTGGTCCACCGTGCCAGCTGTGTCCCCAAAAAGACTAAATCCGTTTATAAAATTATTGAATGACGATGAAAGCAAAGTTCTTAAGATGATAAAGCCGGGTAAATCTACCGCGCAAAAAGACCTTATAGCAGCGAGCGGTTTCTCCAAATCTAAGATGAGCAAGATACTTTCAAAGCTTTCTAGGTTCAGGCTAATTAGACTTCAATCTCTAGGCAAGACCAACAAAATAAAAAGAATTTAGCATGCTAAATAAAGTAAAGGGCTATAGAATAGAAAGAAAAGTAAAACTTATTCTGATTGAACGCGGCTGGAAAGTGATTAGAGCAGGCGGCAGCCTCGGAGAATATGACCTTATAGCATTCAAGAACGGGCATTGCATATTCTTTCAGATAAAATCCACGAGTAGAGACAGATTTTATTATTACGGCTACGAAGACAAAAATTACGAAGGATTTCCTTTTATGCTTGTAGTCGACTTCGGAAGAAATGTAACGAGGGTAATGTCTCCTCAAAGCATAGTTTCAAAAACCGACGGAGAGGATTTAGAAACGTTTCTATCGAAAAAACCTTAAAAATGAGCTAAGGATAGTTTCCAATAGTTTCCAGAGAGTTTTTTAATAGATAAAATTCAATTTAATTATTAAATTAAAAGATGGTTTTTGTGAGTACTCGGACATAAAAGCCATCTTTTATTTTTTGTTTATCCAAATGCTGCTTCTAAGACAACTACTATAGTGACTAGGACGATCCCTAACACTATTACATACTCTGGCTTCAAAGTTATCTTGCTTTTGTATTCAGAGTAATACTGCACCAACCCACCAAATGATGAGGGCATTCTTGCCTGGCCTTTTTTGTTGAACATAATCTTTATTTATTATGCCGGCTTGTTATTAAAGCTTTCTATATGGGTTATCTCTTCGAGTCTCGGCAGCATAGCTGGAGTAGAATTCAAACCTTCCTTTGAAGGATAACCTACCGGGATTATGCCCCTTACGACATAATTTTCTGGTATCTGTAAAAGTTTTTTGACTTCTTCCTGTTGCACGGTAGCAATCCAGGCACTTCCTATCCCAAGTTCGGCTGCGTATAAAATTACATTCTCTATGATCAGCGCAGCGTTCTCTACGCAGTAGACATCACCTTCATCTCCGAAGGTGGCTCTAAGTTTTTGTGGGTTGCATAAAACAACGACGATGAATGGCGCCGTATTTATCATAGGAGTGAGGCATATCTTGCTTAGTTCGTCTTTCTTTGGTTGTTCGGTAACCACTACAAATTCGCATTCGTGTATGCCACCGGCCGCCGGGGCAAGTCTGCCGGCATCCAATAATTTTATGACTACGTCCTCTTTGAGCGGTTTATTAGAAAATGAATATGTCGTTTGCCTGTTTTTCATCGCTTCGTATGCGTCCATAAATATTCTTGTCAAAGCGGTAATTTATACCTTTAAAGGTTTTAATACTTTATCGTTCTAAATATAGAATGCAATTAAAAAATTCATTGCTTTCCGGTTTGGCAGAACGCTTGGGCGTAGAAACTGACCGGATAAGGGAACTCAAAGCTACTTGGAAAGGCAGGATGGAAGCTATCTTAGGACCGGGAGAGATACGCATGGAAACCCCGAGATTCTTGGCTTATGGCCCCAATGACCCTAGAATAACCGCGTATGTGCCTGCCCTTAGGTATGCAAACCTTTCTTTCGTGCAAAGAAACAGATCTACTTGGAGTATACAAACGGTATTTGATGCGCGACGCAAGGATTTAGTCGAATATGAAGGTGACGCTAGAGGGTTCATCATAGACCCAAATCTGGAGCATCACAGAATAGAGCACACCGGCCTAGCCCTATATGATGTTAAAACCGATAAAATAAATATGGTCTACGACGGTCCAATGGTCGCAATTTTATAAATTAACGGGCATTCGTGGCCGCGGTTTATTAGGAATAATTCTCTATAACTTCTGCGACTATATTCGCTTTTCCGCCAGTCGATTTTGCTAGAACTTCCTCGCAGACCAAGCATTTTACAGTAGAAGCCGGCTTGGTGAAGATGACCTGTTCGTTCTTGCACTTCTGGCACCTTACTTTGACGAAGTTGCTTTCTGTCTGTTTGAATATTATCTCATCCATAATTTATTTTATCTCAAGTTTCTTGGCTTTATTGCCCCTAGATTGAGTAGTCATTTTATTGCATTTAGTGCATTTATATCTTAAATCGTATCTTTTGGATTGCTTTATGCCAAGACGCTTTGCGTGCTCAAACATGGGGTACGGAGTGGACCCGTATCCGTGATTTAGATTCCATCCCTTTCTTCTGCTTCCCGCAGTAAGCGTACCTCTTTGGCCGCCTTTGATTTGTATTACTTTCTGTATAGTATGCATCTTACAATATGGGCAGTACCTTTTTACCTGCGCTGGTAATTTCATTCAGTTATATTAAAATGTATAGTATTTAACTTTTTCTAGATACTTTATCCGACAAAACGACATAATTTAAAGCGGCGATACTTTATGTTTTTATGGGGAAAACGCTTTTAGTTTTGATTTTTGTCTTATTGGCATTATCTTTCGGGACTTCGCACGCAGCAATCAACCTAAACATGGCTTACGCACCATTGCAGGGCGGTATTTGCAGCGACCTAACCCCTTCTCAGATACAAACTGCTTATGGTTTTACTTCGCTGTATTCACAGGGCACAACTGGAAAAGGGGAGAGCATTGCGATAGTCGTTGCTGATGGCGACCCGAACCTGCTGTCAGATGTGAACGCGTTTGATTCCGAATATGGTCTCCCGGCATTGACCAACGGCTCAAACCTCTTCCTCGTATATCCATTTGGCCAGCCGAATGATCAATCCAAGAATTGGACTTCCGAAACGGCTTTAGACGTGGAAGTCGCGCATTCTCTTGCGACTGGCGCGAACATATATTTGGTTATAGCCCCAAATGAATCATGGCTTTTCAATGCTATAAATTATACTGTCTACAATCTTCCAGTCGGAACGATATCTTTAAGCTGGGGTTCTTCAGAAGCACCCTACAGTTCCGCTCAAATAAATCAGTTAGATGGCGTTTTCGCAGCGGCATCTCAAAGGAGAATATCTGTATTTGCGGCATCCGGAGATACCGGCGCTTATAATGGGCTTAATACTCCCAATGTGAACTTTCCTGCGTCTAGTCCGTATGTAATAGGGGTCGGCGGCACCGTTTTGTCTGTCGGAAGCAATGGCGATTATCAAGGCGAGACGGCATGGAACGGGAGCGGCGGCGGAGAAAGTAAATTCTTTCCCAGGCCGGCAGCGCAGCCCGATTTAAGTTCAAATAGGATGATTCCGGACGTTTCTTTTAATGCAGGCACACAAATATGCGCTTATGTAGATTCTAGATGGGGCGCTTATTACGGTACGAGCATAGCCGCGCCGGCATGGGCAGCCCTGGATGCGCTCGTCAATCAAGAATCTGGGGGCATCGGAGCGCTTTCTTTGGATAGTTTATATTCAGCTTACTACGATGAGGGAAGTCTTACATTCAATTTTATAGACGGTGGCAGCAACGACGTTTATTCGGCAAATGGTAGTTACAACATGGTAACAGGTATAGGTACTCCAAAGGCGTACGAACTTGTGCAGGTCTTGTCAAAAACGGCTTATCAAATATACTTTACCTCTGATTCGCAAGGTACGGTTTTCAACATAAATGGGATTAATTATACCTCTTCGACCGCAGTAAACTTTAGTTTTGGCGAGACGGTATCCTTAAGAGTATATAGCGCCGTAAACTCAAGTTCTACTACTAGATACGTATTTGCGTCGTTTTCTGGAGAAGTCAATTCAACAAGTGACCCAACAAGTTTTTCAGTAACTAGTTCTGGGACAGTAACAGCAGACTTTAACACCCAATATAAAGTTAATGAATTCGATGTTGGCGGCTACACTAATACAAGTGAATTTTTAAACGAAGGCAGCACTTTACAGGTCTCATCGCTCCTGAATCTGACCTATGAGAATAAAAGCTATTCCCTTTCAGGCTATAGCGTGGACAACGGTCCAACGATTTATCGGGCCTCGGGGTCTTTGGCGGTAGACGCGCCGCTTAATTTGACCTTTGTTTGGAACAAGGGAACGTTTACAACTTTCAGCTTGGCTGGCGCCCCCGCGGGGGCAAATCTTTTGGTGTCATATCTTTATTACGTGCCTCTCTCAAATACGACATCAACGTATCTTTCCGAGGTTAAGAACGGAGGAGACATATTGAGCATACCGGATACCGTTATTAATTATAGCGGGAGTCCGTATTATGTAGGTAATTCTAGATACATATCATACAACGCAAGCCAGCTTGTCGCACGATCAATAACAGTTCAATTCGTTGAACAATCAAAATATTACATCAATCTACTTTCTTCTGACCAGAGGGCCGTTTCAGCGACAGAGATTTCTATAAGGACTACAGGTGCGAACAGCGC
Source organism: Nanobdellota archaeon (assembly GCA_021818905.1). Lineage (GTDB taxonomy): Archaea > Nanobdellota > Nanobdellia > Parvarchaeales > Parvarchaeaceae > Parvarchaeum. The sequence goes on along the minus strand of JAKASS010000004.1, from coordinate 33,382 downwards.
ATTTTACAACAATACCGTGTGGGCACAGTCGGATAGCGACTTTTCCATACAAAAGATAGTGCTGGCTGGCAATGGTTTCAACGTTTTAAAATCCCCGGTTTATCTTTCGCCTTCAAATAGCAGTCAGAATATAACCCTGCCAGTTTCTAACATTAGCATTTCACTGGATTTGTACCTTGGGATCCCTATAATTTCAGCGGGCGTAACATTCGCTTATGACAATCTTTCCCTGAAAAATTCGACTGGCATCGCAGGGGTGGTAACTTTCGTAGATGTACCAGATTCTGGCTATAATATCTCCGTCAGCGCTTATGGAAGCGATTATGAATACCAAGGCCTGTCTGGTTCAACTCAGACTCTTAATATAACGCCCTTTATTTATCAGATATACCTGATAATAGGCGTAATAAGCGTGATTCTTGTATTATTCGGGGCATACGAGGAGCTGAAGCATAGGCGAAAAACAAGGTCGCGACGTAGAGCTACACCGTTTTGAAGTATATTTATTATTAAAATCTAATAGAATGAATATAAAGCGCGAATTTTGGGCTTAGATTGATATGGAAGCAAAGGGGAAGGATTATACCGTTTCTAGAGAAGAAGGCGAGATCGTATTAACTTATAAAGTTCCGTTGAATGTCCTTTACCCAAACCCGGAAGACAACGAGGAGATATTTGAAAAGATAGTAAATGCGATATTAGAATCCGGCAGCGTGACTTCTCTAGTAATCGTAAGTGATAGAAATTATATCTATACAAAGGACGCAGTCGACCTGTTCAACGACCTTGCTGGCCATTACAAAGCGCTGTTCCAGTCAGAAATAGCGGGGCCATTCGATGAAGAGACGCAGCGGACTTTGGCAGACGATATATCTCTCTTTAATTACATTTTATTTGACAGGATCAAAAGAGACCCGGTAGGCGCTTACGTATTTGGAGTAAGGGCAGAGAGGGAGATAAAAGCCAGGGCAAAGAACAACCCTTCGCCAAGCCTTACAGCATTTATAACAAGATTTGATTCTCTTATGAACACCATAAGTTCGCTTGCCGTAGTACAAAAAAGCACGCAGTTCATTCTAGGTTACAAAATCGGTGATAGGTCGCCGTACAAGGCTTTGCTTAAGCCCCAAATAAGGCCAAATTTCACTTACACCAGGATAATGGCCGAGCCGCCTTTATCGGCGATAGAAGTTGAAACTTACCAGCTCAGCGATTCCGATAATACAGAAGTCACTATATACCGTCTGCCCGGTGTTTCTCAGTATCTTTACCATCTCGCGCCCCCGGAGCTTCTGCTGAATGTGGATGAATACAATATATTGGATCAAGTGAGGACCGCCCTGATAGACTACAAACCACAAGAAGCTGAATTCACAGACCCGATAAGGATGCGCGAAATATTCTTCAACATAGGAAAGGACATGGTCAGCGAAATAAACGAAAAGAACAGATATAATCTAGGGTTCAAGGACATAGAAAAACTTTCCAAGATACTGGTAAGGCTTACCGTAGGTTTCGGGATGACCGAAGTCATACTTTCGGATTCGAAAGTGGAAGACGTTTATATAAATGCCCCGATAAGCAAGTCGCCGCTTTTTGTCAAGCACATAACTTATGGCGAGTGTTCAACAAACATCATCCCTAATGCAAAGGAAGTCGATGCATGGGCTTCTAGGTTTAGACTTGTATCCGGAAGATCTCTGGACGAGGGACACCCGGTCCTTGATACCGAGTTGACGACGGAAAACATCCGTGCTAGAGTCGCCATAGTGCAGAGACCATTGTCGCCGGGGGGGCTTAGTATAGCATTCAGAAGGCATAGGGAAGCTCCATGGACCATTCCATTGTTCGTAAACAACAAGATGATATCGCCATTTGCCGCGGGCTTGCTATGGTTTTGCGTAGAAGGAGCTAGGACCGTTCTTATAAGTGGTACTAGGGGTTCGGGTAAGACTTCTTTCCTTACTGCGCTCATGCTTTTGCTGATGAAAAAATACAGGGTAATAACTGTAGAGGACACCCTTGAGATACCGACGGACTCATTTACTGAATTAGGGTACGACATGCTTTCAATGAAAGTGCAGAGCGCAATAATAGGCGAGAAATCAGAAATGTCCGCAGAGGAAGGTATAAGAACAACGCTTAGGCTCGGCGACAGCTCCCTGATAGTAGGCGAGGTAAGAAGCACGGAGGCTAAGGCCCTTTATGAAGCTATGCGTGTAGGGGCTCTTTCAAATGTAGTTATGGGCACAATACACGGCGACAATCCTTACGGCGTTTTCGACAGGGTTGTGAACGATCTTGGCGTACCGAGGACAAGCTTCAAGGCTACAGACTTGATAATCTCCGCGAACAAGATAAAGAGCATGGACCGGCTTAGCGAGAAAAGACGCATATTAAACATAACTGAAGTAAGAAAGGACTGGAACGAAGACCCTAAATATGAGAACGGTTTTGTAGACCTTGTAAAGTACGATATAAATACTGATATGCTCGTCCCTACAAACGACCTCCTCGAAGGGAATAGCTATGTAGTAAAAGAAATCGCATCCAATGTTGAAGGCTGGGCAGGAAACTGGGACGCCGTTTTGGACAACATACAAGCGAGAGGAGACATCCTACAGATGATCTCTGATTATTCAGATAAGACGAACGACAAATCTATCCTAGAAGCTAAGTTTACTTCGCTCGCCATAGACCAATATTATGACATAGTAAACAAGTTGAAGGAGGAATCAGGCAAGCCACCAGAAGGCAGCAGAATAGTAAAGGCATTTAATCTATGGATGAAAGGAAGAAAGTGACTGTAAATCCTCTCCCAAAGGATTTTATAGAGAAATATTACACTAGCGTCGAGCTCGTGCCAAAAGAGCTATACAGTAAAGATGAAGAAATAAGGAACGACCTAAAATCGATAGAGTACAAAGTGTTCAAAGAAAAGAATCCGTCTTTTCTATCGAAACTGATAGTTTTTGGCTCTTCCACCGTAGGCAAGCTGTTCCAGTTCAGCATAAATAAGGACGCAGAGAAAAAGACTAATACCCTTCTTTATCTCCTAGGTTTCGATTTCGATGCAAAGCAGCTTTACGGCTTTGGGATATTTCTCATACTAGTCGGTTTTCTGCTCGGAGTAGCATTAATGGTCCTAGGCCAGTTGCTTGGTGGTCTGATGATAATATTTTTAGGAGTCATAGGTTTCTTTTGGGTGCAATATTATCCAAAACAACAGATGATGGTCAGACTGAGTAAGTCTTCCAGCGACCTTGTTACCTTGATACTTTATCTTGTGATTTACATGAGACAGACCCCAAACTTAGAAGGCGCGATACAATTTGCGTCGGATAATCTGAACACCTACCTTTCATTCGATCTCAAAAAATTGATCTGGGATACAGCGGCGAGAAAATATACTAATACAAAAGAAGCCCTCGATGATTATTCTTTGAGATGGGCCAAGTCCAGCCCCGCATTTACAGATGCCCTTTTCCTTGTAGAAAGCTCCGTATATCAGGAAAGCGAAGAAGGCAGGCTAGCATTATTGGATGAAGCCTCACAGAGGATATTAAGCGGCACTTTCGAATCTATGACAGAATATGCATCTACGCTGAAAGAGCCGCTTAACACGGTCTACATGCTTGGGATGGTATTACCCGTACTAGGTCTTGTTCTAGCACCGATGCTGATGGCCTTTGTTTCGATACCAGACTTTGGCGTATTGCTGGCGCTTATGTACGACGTTGGTTTACCTTTGATAGTTTACTTCCTTATAAGAGAAAGGCTGTTAGCCAGACCGGCTGGATTTGCTCCGCCGGACCTGAGCTTAGTCCCAGGCCTGCCTAAAATGGGGAACTTTTTCCTTAAAATAGGAAACAAGAAAATAACGATGAGCGCACTGATCCCAGCCGCGGCCGTCTTGATATTTTTTATGGCTATAGTCGTGCTTCTTTCACCTTATCTTTTGGTTTTCGGGCCTACGCAGATATACGTTTCACTGCTCATAACCGCCGGGATAGGTTTCTCTATCGCCGTTTACTTTAAATTGTCGGTTATACAGCTAAGGGAAACTGAAGACGAGTTGATGAGAGTACAGAATTCTTTTGGCAGTGCCATGTTCCAGATGGGTTCATTCCTTTCGCAGGGATTCCCGCCAGAAACAACTATAATAAAAGTAAGCGAGACGATGAAGAACACCCCGATGTCAGATTTCTTTGCCGTTACTGTCAATAACATAAGAAATTTGGGAATGTCACTTAAGGAAGCCTTCTTCAATGCTGTCAACGGTTCAACAAGGTATTTCCCGTCTCCTATGGTCATAGCGGGGATAAGAGTATTTATAGAATCTGCAAAGAAAAGCGTGGCGAATGCGTCGGCAGCTACACTTTACATATCTAAACACCTATCTAATCTACGCAGGATAGACGGTCAGGTAAAATCTCTTCTTGAGGAGGTTACTTCGGGTATGAGAGTAGAAGTCGGGCTGCTTAGTCCAGTCATGGCTGGGATAGTCGTCGGTCTAACGACGCTCATCGGAACCGTATTGAGGTCGCTCGCTGGAACGATAAGTACCGTTCAGACGAGCGTAAGTGGTGGAGCAAACAGCAGCGTAGGCGGGGTAGCATCGGTAGTCCCCTTCGCTTTTAGTCTCTTCAACCTAAGCGGTGGCCAGATACCACTTTACACTTTCCAGTTGATAATAGGGGTTTATCTTATAACTCTTAGTATCATAATCGCTTACGCGATATCAAATATATCACAGCCAGGAGACAAGATAGTGCTTAGGGAAAACATCGCGTCTATCCTTCTGATATCAATGGCGCTTTACATGGTGCTCGCATTTATAGTTACACTCGTATTCTCATCGGTCGGCGGGCTTGTGCTCGGCGCAACGCATCTTACTTAAGTGGGTAGAATTTAATGGACAAAATATATTTTTCTGGTTCTATTAGGGGCGGCAGGGAAGACGTTGAGATTTATCACAGGATCATAGATTATCCGAGTAAATATGGGAGGCACTAACCGAAAATGTAGGCGACATAAACGTATCCGCAGCCGGCAATGAAGGGGGACTCACAGATCCGCAGATTCACGAAAGGGACATAAAATGGCCATACGAATCTAATATCGTTATCGTGGAGGTCACAAAGGCAAGTCTGGGGGGATACGAATTAGGCAGGATAGTAGAGAAGAATTTATCGCTGCCGCAAAAACAAAAGAAAAAGAACCCCGTGTTTGTATAGGCTTCAAAGCGATAAAAAATTATCCGCTATGATAGCCGGCTTTGATGGCCTTGAAATTGCAGAGTACCCTACTTTAGATGAAGCAAAGACCGCGATAGATACGTTTTTTGCTTATATTAAAGAGTCCAAGTAATTTCTTACTAAGCTAGCACAAATTTATAAATAAGGTCGGAGCCGCAAAACTTTAATAACTTCAAACGTATAATCAAATAATAATATGCCGTATATACCAGAAAAAGACAGGCCAGCTCTTGACAGAAGGGTAAACGACCTGGCAGAAGAAATTTCTGATGCTCTTGTAAAGATAAAGGGGACAGGTGAGATAGCCACATTCTACGAAAAAAGCATACTCGAGATATTTGACACCTTATATGATTTAGAGTTAAATAATAAGAAACCTAAGTTAGACACAAAGGCGAAAGCGCTTGCCGATGAGATGTTCGAGGTTGCAAAAGGGCATGATCACAGGCCGCCCTGGCTTGGCGAAATGAATTATTCTATAACACGGCTTATACAACTAGTACCAAGAAAGATGGTGCAAAAAGGCGCATGGAAGGAGGAGTTTAGGTACTGGCTATATGCTCAAACAGTAGGCGCACTAGAAAGAGCAGCGCTTGAAATAAACAGAGGGAAAAGAGATGAAAAATTAACTTATGTTTTGAATGGGATGGTCGGGTCTTTGTTTGACATAAAAGACGAATACAAGAGAAGGGTAAACACAGCTTACGAAGCCATACAAATAAGGAAATCCGGTGATTGCTACGACACGCCATACCGCACTGAACTTGAAGACGTTAGAGATTCTAAAGGCGATCTAGTAGGATATAAAGAGATAATGAAAGATTATAGGGAAGTCAAATCAGAAAACAAGCACATAGAATAGATCGAAATTTAATTCGTTTCTCTTAGCGCTATTAAATCAACGATCAGTTTCGCTGCAAGTATCTCGGTTACGTTGTTTTCACCGAGTGGTCTTACCTCGTTTACGTCAAAACCTACCAGGTCCCCAGACCCGATGATGACCTTAAGATAATCCAACATCGTTTCATAAAGAATTCCGCCTGGTTGCGGTGTGCCGACACCAGGAACAAGAGAAGGATCAAATACATCCATATCTATGCTTATGTATACCCTTTTGTCTTTTATCAAATTTTTGAGCTCGCTCAAATTAGTTTTTAATCCGCCGTAGTCCTGCGCCCGGAAAATCGGTATCTTGCTCTTCTCTAAGTCTTTTTTATCTTCTTGGCTTAGGCTTCTTGTACCTACAAGTATGACCTTATTTCTTTTGTTTATTAGTCTTGAGTTGCTTGCATGGTTGATAGGAGAACCAAGCACGTCTTTTTTGAAATCGGCATGCGCATCAAATATCACAAAAACAACATCCTCGCCAAAAGCTAGCGATGCGCCATATGTTATAGTGTGCTCTCCACCGACTAGTACTGGGAATTTCTTTTCGAGAAGCACATCGGATACGGTGCTTTTTATTACATCGATGGCCTTGGTAGCATCCGGCGGTATCTCCAATTCACCGGAAGTAAAAATAACGTCCTTGACTTCAAAATCAAGTTCGCTGTCATAATTTTCGAGCGACCTGGAGGCTTCTATAATAGACCTAGGACCGAACTTTGTGCCCTTAAGGTATGTTGTTGTTATGTCCATCGGAACAGGGAGCAGGACATATTTAGCTTTTTTGAAGTCTACAATCTCTTCTAAAAAAGAATCTTTTCCTTCGTAAAGTAACATATTATCTTAATTCAACCTTCTTCTGGTTATTAAACATTTCTACTATCTCTTTAGACGTATTTGCATCTGCGGCACTTTTGTCCCCCCTTATGAACATGACAGCTCTAGGGAACCTAAGCGCATAGCCAACTCCATTTTTCATATCACACGTATGCGTAGGACTTCTAGTTATTTCATCCGCCTTTACTGTTATTACATATTTTGGGTCTACCCATACATCTGGGATCATTATAGAATCTACCCTTGCCGGTTTATGTGGGACTTTTATCTGGTCAAGCATTTTTCTGAGAATCTTAAATTGTTCCTCAGAGAAGCCAGAGCCGACCTTTGTTATAGTCTCGAAAGTGTCTTTGGCTTTGTTATATACTCCGCCGAGAACCGCGCCTATCCCGAAGTCCGCCCTCATTCCCCGCCCTTTGAAATAACCCAATATCACGATATCGATCGTGTCATTAAGTTGGGATTTGTATGATCTTTTTATTTTTATCCAATTGAAGTTTCTTGCGCCAGCGGAATAAATTCCATCAAGCTTCTTAGCGACTACCCCCTCTAGCCCAGAGCCTATCGTTTCTTCAAAGAACTTTGTAAGTTCCTTTGGGTCGTCCGTTATTATTATTTTTGACTTAGAGATGGTTTCTCCATCTTTGAATATCTCGTCTATTCTTGCTCGCCGTTCTTTGTATGGCTTGTTCATAAGGCTTTCATCATCGATGAGCATTAGGTCGAATACGAATAGCCGAAGTGGGTAACTCTCCGATATCTCTGCTATACCGTGTTTTCTTTTTCGCTGTATAGTTATCTGAAACGGATATAATGTGTTTGTATCCTCATCGTAAGTAAGTGCTTCGCTGTCGAATATCAGTTTCTCGTGTTTTAATTTTCTGACCGCAGAGACTATCTCCGGCATAAAATGGGTTATGTCCTCAAGGTTTCTGGAAAATACCTTGACCTCGTCGCCGTTTTTGTGCACCTGCGACCTAAAGCCGTCAAATTTTTGGTCTATGGCGCATCTGCCCAGTTTGTCTATTATCTCCTCGGCGCTTCCAAGCCGCTCCGCCAACGCGGGTCTTATCGGTCTCATGACTTCTATCTGGAATTTTTTAATGCCCCCTTCACCCTTATCATAAAATACCTCGGCTACATACCCAAGGTCAGAACAAAGGTTGAACGCCCGTTCCAGTTCCGCCTTGAATCTTCTATCGTTTGTCTTTGCTTTTGATAGCGCTTCCATTATGGTGGCTTCCCCTACGCCAAGTCTTAGCTTGCCCATCACGAACCTTATTATATATTTTGCTTCGAGTTGGGAGCATTCTTTCAACAGGTCTGAAAGGGAATTTATCTTTGTCTCAACGCTGCCTTCGCCGGACATCTGCGATAGTTTGAATATTCTGTCGTAGACCTCGGAAACCGTTAGCCTCGATTTTTCCGCGCCTTTGCCGTATTTTTCGGCTACCTCACCGAGGTCGCCCAACTTTTTATTTGACGATTTTACGGTTTCTAGATCAACGCCATAAGCGTCTGCTATGGCTTTTTCCACCATTCTGTCCGCGATGCCTAATTGGACATTAAAGAAAGGCGGCATAAGCTCCTCCTGCATAAGGTATACGGTCTTGGCTATGTCCTTTTTATCGGCCTTTGAAAAGGCATCAGAAAGTATGTCAAACATCTCAAGTCTTTTGCTTGTAGACTCCAATCTTAATAGGTATCGGCTAAGTTCTTCGAACCTCATAGAATCAATAGTTTTCTAGCGGATTTATAACTAATGCTTATCGATAGAAACCGGCAGCTAAAAATATTTCAGCGTCGATCAGCAACAACCGCAGCTGCAGTCACACTTGGTGTCGGGATGTTTGCAACATTTGCAAGTGCAGTTGACAGCTCTTTTCTTAGACGTTTTTTTCATATTATCATATTGATCTTTGGATATTTATGCCTTAAAACGCGATTGGCCTCGTGTAGCAAAACGTAAATGGTCCGTTTTTATTTTCTGTCATTTATGTTTATATACTTTAGATCTAATTGGCCAGTATAGTGATCCAAAGGTCTAAAAATCTTATTGTTAGGCCAATATTCCAGCATGTGAGCGGACCAGCCAGTCACTCTTGCAGCGGCAAAAATCGGAGTGAAAAGTTCGGCCGGCACGCCTGCCCATATGTAAAGTGGCCCAGAGAAAAAATCTATGTTCGGCCATATCCCATGGGAAGCGCCGAGTCTTTCTATCATCATCTTCTCGGCCCTAAGCGCGGTTTCAGTAAGGGTTTTCACTTCTCCAGACGATTTAGACCCGATGTCTGTGAACCATGAACGTAGTATTTTTGCCCGCGGATCGTAAGTTTTGTATACTCTGTGGCCGAAGCCCATTATCTTTTGCTTTCCAGCGAGAGCGTCCTCTATGTACTTCTCCGTATTAGCCGGGTCCCCGATCGTCCGCATCATCTTAAGCGCCGCTTCGTCTGCTCCGCCATGGAGCGGGCCCTTTAAAGCGCATATTCCCGACGTGATCGCGGCGTATAGATCTGCAAGCGTAGAGCCGGTCACCATCGTAGAAAACGTGGACGCATTTGTCCCATGTTCGGCGTGCAGTACTAGCATCAGGTCTATGAATTTTGCTACCTCTTTATTTGGTTTTGAACCACTAAGCATGTACATGAAGTTTTCGGCATGCCCCAGGCTATTATCTGGCTTAATGTAATCCTTTCCAGCACGCATCCTTCCTATCGCGGCCACAATAGTCGTCATCTTTGCCGTAAGCCGGACCGCCTTTCTAAGATTGGCTTCAGGAGAATTATCAGTCAGTTCTGGGTCTTCCGACGATAGAGCAGATACCGCGGTTCTAAGTACGTCCATAGGGTGGGATTTTTGTGCGAGGCTCTTTATTATCATTTTTATATTATCAGAAATATCTCTCTCTTTTTTGAGCTGTTCGGCAAAAGAGTCAAGTTCCGTTTTCTTCGGAAGTGAACCATAAAGAAGGAGGTAAGCGACTTCCTCAAAACTTGAGTCGGCGGCTAAGCTCTCTATCGGATAACCCCTGTACCAGAGCTTGCCGGCAATGCCGTCTATTTTACAGACCTTAGTCTCCGCTATGTAAATCCCTTCTAATCCAATGCTTATCTTCACTTCATTGCCGTTCATAATCCCTCCTCGATATTATCTTTCCTTTACACTGAAAGCTCTTCAAAGACTTTACTTAAGTCTATAGTAGATTTGCCGTCTTTGTCGCTTATCACTTGAGTCAGAGGCGGCTTTATTCCTCTTTTTATTAATCTATCCTCAAAAGTGTCAGCGTTTTCCCACTGGAAGAAGACCCCGGTATTAAGACTTTCTGTAGTCTCGTTTAGAAGCGTATTGATCGCTTGCAGTTTCTTTTTGTTTACTTCATCCATGTCTGTCGGGTTGCTTACTACCCCATTATAATCACTTGGTAGGGGGTGAAGATGTTGAGAAAACCAAGCAGCATTCGTAAACTCTGGGTTGTAGGTAGGACAACCTTGCTGTATATCGAGAAGCGCAAGACCTTTGTGTTTTATTGCTTTTACCATCAGGTCGGTCTGCTCCTTCAGATTGTAACCCTGAGTTCTTCCGACAAACGTATAACCGGCAAGGATAGCAATAGCCAGAGGACTCAAAGCGCCGTTTATGTTCGGTTCGGGGATCCCTTTTACTTTCCTTCCTTCCGGTAAAGTCGGGCTTGCTTGTCCTTTAGTCAATGCATAGACTCCATTGTTATGTACAAATAATTTTATATTCACATTTCGTCTACCAGCGCTTACGAAATGGCCCGCGCCTATTCCATAAGTGTCGCCATCTCCGCTGTCTATTATGACGGTTAGTTCCGGATTAGCTAATTTTATTCCTTCTGCGAATGGGATGGGTCTTCCATGTAAGGTATGGACGCCATTTACGTTTACCAAGTGAGGAAGCTTAGAAGAACAGCCTATGCCGGAGATGCTTACAGTTTTCTTTAGATCTAAACCTGCGGCAACTATCGCGTTCTTTAAAGCTAAAACTATGCCGCTGTCAGCACAGCCCGGACACCAATCATTTATTGCATCTGATGTAAGACTAGCTAAGGTAAGTGGTGGAGTTACGACGGGAGCGATATTTTTCTCATTCATGTTAGTAAGCATTTAAAACCACCCTCTTCTCGCCTTTCATTATTCTAGCGAGGCCGTCTCTGACTTCATCGTATCTCATCGGCCTGCCGTTGTATTTCAGGATCTGATTTTGTATGACTATCCCAGTCTTAGAGGCTATATGTTCTCTTAGCTGTCCGCCAATGTTCTGCTCTATGCATACGACTCTCTTTGCCTTTGAAAGTAGTTCTTTGACTTCGTTTGGTAAAGGTTCTATCAATTTTAGCTGTAAAAATGCCATTCCGTTTCCGAGCGCTTCTATGACAGCCATCGATGGCCCGCCCCAACCGACCACCAATAAGTCAGCTTTTGCCGGGTCTCCGAATAGATTGAATTTTTCCTCTTTTGGGATCTGTGAAAGAATAAGACCATCTTTCTGTGTCCTTTTTTCCATCATCTTGTTCCTGTTTGTAGTCTCTTCTGAGATGTGACCCCTTTCGTCGTGCTCGTCTCCAGTGGCCCACATTATCGTAGTGGGATCGCCAAGTACTGCGCGAGGCGAGACGTTGTCCGGCGTGAACGCATACCTTTTATATCCCACACCGCCTTCTTTTACAAGTTTTCCTCTATCTAATCTGTAATCCTCTCTTATTTTGTTTACAACGGCCTTGTCCATGCCGACCGAAGCCTGAGAGAGATTTTTCTCCCCTAAGACGATCACCGGCAGCTGATATTTTTCAGCGTAGTTAAAAGCTAGTGCGGTAACACTTATAGATTCTTCGATGCTTCCGGGCGCAACTACTATCTTTCCATAATCTCCGTGCCCGATATGTGTAGCAAAAAGTAAATCGGCTTGTTCCGTTCTTGTCGGCTGTCCGGTTGCTGGGGCGCCACGCTGGTGGTCTACCAAGACCAAAGGCGTTTCGGTTATCCCTGCCCACGTTGTAGTTTCTGCCATTAAAGATAAACCAGGTCCAGAAGTAGAAAGAGAAGATCTAACACCAGTCAAAGCCGCGCCAGTTGTCATAGCTACTACGGCTAACTCGCTTTCAGGCTGTATGACACGTATCCCAAGTTCTGGATGCACTTCTATGAAATTGCTCTCGTCGCTCGCCGGCGTTATGGGATAATAAACTTGCATCTTGCAACCAGCTATCGCCTTTCCTAATGCGCTTGCTGCAAATCCTTCCATGTACAGCAAATCTTTTTTTGGTAACAACTGTAATGTTATCGGCTTCGGTATTTTTTTATCGTCTACGTATTTTATCGCTTTATCCGCGACCGTGACGTTCATCTTTACTACGTCCTCGGACTTCTTGCTAAAGAGCTCTCTTAAAGTTTCTTCAATCTGTTGGGTAGGCAACCCGCAAAGGTGCGCAGAAGCTGCGACGCATATCACGTTCTTAGATATCATTAATTCACTAGCTTTTGCATCCACTTCTTTTGCGCTATCGTTTATTATCGAATCAAAATCCATCTGAAATACTTTTATGTCTTTTCGTGGTATCTTTGAAACGTCAGTCTTTGAATCGACTATCATCATCCCATTTGGTTTTATATCGCGTATGTGTCCGTCATGGACTATTTCTCCTGAAGGATTTTTCTCGCCAAAAACGGATTCATTGTCAAAGAAGATTGCTAGATCAACGAGGGAACCAAGCGATCGCACGTTCTTATCGGAAACTCTAACGGTAAAAAAACTGTGCATCCCCTTTATGTTCGAGAAGTATTCACGGTACCCGTATGTATAATAGCCATATTTCATCAGCATCCTTGAGAACAGCCCCAGCGCAGAATCTATACCGCCCCCCTGTTTACCGCCGGTCATCCAGCCAAAATCGACCATATTATAAATTTTCCGTTAGCCACTTTCTAAGTTTGTCCTTTGGTATCGCACCGACGAAGCTTGCCTTTACTTTCCCTTTTTCCACAAGGAAAGTAGTCGGTATACTCGATATCCCATAATGCGAAGCGATATCTTCGTTTTGGTCAACATCTATCTTGACTAATTTTACTTTCCCTTCATTCTCTTTTGCTACTTCTTCTATTACAGGTCCGTAAATTTTGCATGGCGGGCACCAAGTTGCCCAGAAATCTATAAGAACTGGAACGGTCGACTTAAGAACTTCAGTTTCAAACTGCTTTTGCCCTTTTACATCCATTTTCCCTGTTGCGAAGTTTATTCTAGTTTTTAATGCTAAGGTAAGCTAGGCATGTTATAATTTTGTAGTCGCTATTATTTAAATTTTTCAAATTGGGTTTTTAGTTGACGTCAGTTGTCGAATCGTCAACGTTTTATTTTTCTTTTAAGTAAAACTGCAACTTCGTCCGGGTTTTTTGCTACCTCTATCCCAGCAGACTTAAATGCATTTATCTTGCTTTCGGCGGTTCCGGTATTGCCCGAAATAATTGCGCCAGCATGTCCCATCCGTTTCCCCGACGGCGCGTATATTCCCGCGATAAAGCCTACTACCGGTTTTTTAATGTTCCATTTCACAAACGTGGCGGCTTCTTCTTCAGCACCCCCGCCTATCTCACCCACGAGTATTATTGCATCGGTATCACCGTCATCTTTGAAAAGCTTCAGAGCATCAACGAAATCCGTGCCGGGGACCTTATCGCCGCCCATGCCTATAACTGTGCTTTCTCCAAGGCCGGCCACGCTTACAGAGTTTACTATCTCGTAGGTTAGAGTGCCGCTCCGCGATATTATTCCGATTCTGCCTTTCTTTAGCACAGAGTTAGGGATTATGCCGAGCTTGCCTATGCCAGGGACCGCGATGCCCGGACAATTTGGGCCTATTATCGTAGCGCCATTCATCCTAGCGTATAATAAGAGATCTATCATATCATGTGATGGGACGTGTTCGGTTATTATAACGAGGAGTTTTATACCGGCATCTATCGCCTCTAATACTGCATCACGTGTGAACGGCGCGGGCACGAATACGACCGACGCATTTGCACCAGTAAAATCGACTGCCGTCTTCACGTCGTCGTAGACTTTGATTCCAGATATAATCGTGCCACCTTTTCCAGGGGTGACTCCCGCCACTATCTTTGTACCCAACTCTAACATCGCCTTTGTGTGGAACTCCCCTTGGTGCCCGGTTATCCCTTGAACAATCACTTTCGTGTTTTTATCTAATAAGACCGACATAAATTTTTACACCTTTTTTGAAGCGAGCACAACGGCACTTACAGCTTCTCCCATTTCGCTGAACGCCTTTATTCCATTAGCCGTCAGTAACTTCTTGCCCTTTTCCGCGTTGAATCCATTGAGCCTTACGAATATTTTGAATCTTGGTTTTATTGCTTTCACCGCCAAGACTATGCCGTTCGCGACAGTGTCTGCCTTTGTTACGCCCCCAAATACGTTTATTAGAACGGTTTTTGGATTGGATTCTGCTACAAGTTCTATGGCCTTTGCGACTTTTGCAGGGTCATCGGTTCCGCCTAGATCAAGGAAGTCTCCAGCTTTGCCGCCAAGAAGCGCGATTTGGTCTATAGTTGCCATGGTAAGCCCCGCACCATTTGCTATAAGACCTATATCACCGTCTAACCTTACAAAAGCTATTCCCTCTTTCTTGGCTTTGATTTCAAGCGGGTCTGTCCCAAGGTCCGGACTTAGCTCTTTATGCCTGAATAACGAATCATCGTCTATAGAGATTTTTGAGTCTAAAGCAATTAACCCGTTCTCCGTAACTGCCAAAGGATTTATTTCGACTAATTCGGCGTCCTCGTTCTTGTAAAGCGACCACAAGCGATCGATTAAGCTATACAATTCTCCACTCAAAGTTTCCTTTAGGCCTAAATCTTTAAGCAATTGGCGCTTGACATAGTTTGGTATTCCTATCAACTGGTTTAGATTAAACGTAACTATCTTGCCCTTAGGAACATTTTCTATGTCGACACCGCCCCGCGAGGATGCTATCAACACCGGCGAGCGTCGGCCCCTGTCAAGACTTATGCTTATGTATATTTCTGATGTATGTTTTACCATGTCTTCCAAAAGGAACCCCTTTGGCGAAAAGCCGTCAAAGCTCATTTTCTGCATGTTTTCGAGCGCCTTACACGCTTCAGTCAAGGTCTTAACTATCGAAATCCCGCCAGATTTGCCCCTATGACCGGTAGGTACCTGCACTTTTAGAACAGAAGGATCGTCAAGCTTTTTTATTTCATTTTCACTTTTGAGAAGTCTGCCGTTAGGGACAGGTATGTTATATTTCCTAAACATCTCTTTTCCTTGGAATTCAAGGAGGTTTACCATTTTATTGGATGCACCTAATCAAATAAATTCTTGTTTTAATCACTAAATTTCTTAGTTATAGCAATCCTCGAAAGTAATCCTACACTCCGTCCTTTAATGTCTTTCTAAGGGGGTTCAGCGAGCATATGCTCATCACTTCTTCTGGAGGCACGGAGTTTACGAACCTTGCCATAGCAAAGGCCATCTGCCTTGCGGATCGGAAGAAGCGGTTGTCAAGCAGCTTCCTGCGGATATGGTTCCACCAGTATTCCTGGGGATTAAGCCATGGAGAATAAGGGGGAAAGAACCTTACTTTGAGGTCGGGATGCCGCTTTAGGAAGCGCTTTATCTTCTTCGAACTATGCACGCGGAAGTCTTCCACGTACAGCAGGAGCTTCTTTATGGGGCTTATGCTAGCTTTGGATACAAGTCGATAAGAGTGCCGGTGATGACTCCCGAGGAAAGGGTGGAATTCATAAAAAAGAGATGTCCTAAATGAATTTTATCTGGAAACGTTCTCTTCAGCGCATATTTTTGCAGCCAGTAGTACGTGGGCAAATCCACCATCTGTCTAGATTAACATTTGTATCAAATACTGTTGTTTCCATTTTTACTTCTTCTATATTTACGCCGTGTAGATTTTCCTATTTCTTCTTTTTCCTATTTCTTCTGCTAAGCAGATTTTAAATATTATTTTCCGGAGATTTGTACGTTGTTTACAAGTAAAGCCGGCGTAAAAACTCCGTCCAAACCGATATATTCTGATCCTAAAACGCTAACGTTTTTCATCAAGTCTATCATGTTTACCCCGACCATAGTTTCCTTCACTGGATATTTTATTTCTCCATCCTTGATGTAATAGCCATTCATTACCATAGCAGATAAATCCCCCGTAGCCATATTTGGCGAATCGCCAGTCTCGAGCATGTAAATTCCTCTTTTAATCCGCGATATTAAGTCTTCAGTTTTTACATTGCCCGCCTTTAAGACAACATTTGTAGTATCTATTGATGAACCGTCTAAGCCGAAGAATCCGTTTCCAGTCGGCCTTTCCCCCGTTTTTTCTGCGCTGTATATATTGTGTAGATAAGTCCTTAGCAATCCATCAGACACCAAATCCTTGGAAGAAGTAGGGATTAATTCATCGTCAAATTGGCGATTGCGAGGGCTTCTTTTCAACCAGTTTTCTTCTCGCAGTTTTATCAATTTCGAGGCGACGGCATGGCCTTTTCTGCCGGTAAGAAAACTTCTCTTTTTTAGTATGTCTTCCCCGTTCATGGCAGAAACGAATTTGCCAAATATAAGATTAGCAGCCTCTGGGCTCAGTAACAAATCACCCTTAAATGTAGGGGCTGATTTCGCGCCAAGCATTCCTCTAGCCGTATTAGAAGCTTTTATTACTACATCATCAAAATCTATTCCATATGGGTCAAGACTTTCGGCGCCTTTAGAACCGGTGGTCTGTTCAGTGCCGTCTTTGGCTATGACCTCCGCTCTGAGGAAAGCGGAGCTTCCTTCCCAGTCTCCGTTTATTCCATTGCTGTTTGCGGCGTAAAGATTTGTGTGTGAATGACCAGAAAATATATTTACAGAATGGATGTGTCCCAACTTAGATACTTCTTTTTGTGCAGAAAGCATTCTTGAAAGAATGTCCGAATTTTTTACTTTATCTATTCTTTTACTTAAAGGATTGGGTTTATTTATGTGTTTCTGTACAGAGAACGTTGATTGCCCGTCTTCAGATCCAATGGTTTTGGCTAATTTGTATGCTCTTGCCACGCCAAGGTTCAGATCTTCTATTGAATTTATTGATAAATGCACTAAAGAACTTTTGTCTTTATAGATGCATCTTATAGTTGCTTCCTTCTCTATGTCTGCCTGCCCCCCCATAAATTCCCCGCGTTCTATGCTCAATGAGCTTGAATGGTCCTCGGTAATCCGAATATCAAGTCCCGCATCCAATTTTGTCCCCCTTATCACTCTTAGTATGCTTTCACTGTCCACCGACCACCACCTGCCTTACACGTATACTTGGTCCGCCGCTTGTTACCGGAACCCATTGTCCCTCTTTGCCGCAAGTCCCGCCATCAAGGGAAAAATCTTTTCCTATCGCATCGATCCTGTTCAGGATCTCAAGCGTGGAGCCAGTAAGTGCGGCGTCTCTTATAAATTCTGCTAATTTTCCGTTTCGTATCATCCTACCATATTGTGATTTGAACATGAACTTTCCGCTGGCCGGATCCACATACCCATATTGAAAGCCGTAGAATGCGATTCCTTCATTTATGTCTTCATATATGTCGTCTTTGAAATCCCCTGGCTTTATGAATGTATTAGACATCCTAGCGATAGGCCTGCAAGAATAATCCATGCTTCTAGCGGCGCCATTAGGCCCTAGTCTAAGCCTGTTTGAAGTTTCAAGCGTATTCAGATAATTCTTTAATACGCCGTTCTCCACGAGCACGCGTCTCTTTGCCTTTGTACCTTCTTGGTCAAATTTAAATGAGCCACGTTCCCCTGGCATAGTTGGGTCATCTATTATAGTCACCGTGTCTTTACCCACAACTTTTCCTAATTTGCCTTCGAGAACCGACGCGCCTGCAAGTATGCCATCCGCTTCCGTCGCATGGCCGAATGCCTCATGGGTGTACACCCCAGTCATTGACGGGTCCAGCACTACATCGTACTTCCCCCCATTAACTACCTTAGCGCCTACAAGGTTTTTCGCCTCTTCAAGAACAGTTTCTCCGAGTTTCTCGGCAGAACCGCGTTTAAATATCTCAAAACCGCAGTTCCCACCCAAAGTTTTTCTGACCGATTGGATCCCAGCAGAGTCTTTTACAAATGATGAAACCCCAAGGCTGGGATAAGATTCGTAGAAAGATAAGATGTTGCCAAGGGTGCTACCTTGAATCCAATGAATGACCATATCGCTGTATGCTGACAACGTAGATACGGTCTCTTTTCCTCTCGCAGCTCTATCAGCCGCCTTAACTAAAGCCAGTTTTTCAGATAGTTCTATGTCTCTTACGTCCTTTTGCCAAGGGACTTTAACGTTTGCAGTGTTCATTTCGGGGCTTATTTCAAATCTTATCCTTGATTTTGTCCTTGAATTTACGTACGAACACGCGGAAGCAAGCGCATTTTTTATTGACTTTTTTGACAGTTTATTAGATGACGCAAAGCCCCATACACCATCTTTCATTATCCGAAGCCCAAAACCAGAGTCGCTAGTCTGCGAAACCCTTCTGACCTTGCCATTTTCTATGACAAAACGCGTGCCTTCACTTTCGTTTAGCCGTATGTCGCCATAGAAACCGCTTTTTACGTTCGACGCAAAAAACTTTACCGTGTCCTCGTTTAACATGTTCAACTCTTGCTTTCTTTACTTTTAATCAAGTCGTTTTTTATTATCTCAGTCTTAAGCAATTGTATCGCAAACGCCGGGTCGACTCCTTTTGGACATACGTCCGAACACGATGCGGCAAATTCGCAGCCCCAGACTCCTTTAAGCAGGTCTATGTGGTCAAGTCTGGCTTTCCCAGCTTCGTCTCTAGAATCGGCATAGTACCTGTAAGCTTGTGACAATGCCTGGGGCCCTATAAACTCTTGGTTAGTGTTGACAACTGGACAAGCATCTAAACATAGTCCGCACATTATGCAGTCTGAGAAGGGAAGGAACTTGTCAAGCTGTTCTTTTGTTTGATTGTATTGCTGGGTCGGGTGATATTTTTCCCCCAAATCGTTTCTGAATAGATAAGGATTTACAAAAAGATGCTTCTCGAAGAAATCATCGAAGTCGGTCACAAGGTCTTTAAGCAATGGGTGCCCCAGCATTGGCGCGACCGTTATTTTTTCGTCTTTTATATTTTCCCATACGTTTGTCTCGCACGCAAGCGACGGCTTGTCGTTTATGACCATACCACAAGAGCCACAGATCCCCATCCTACAGCTGTATCTCATCGACAAGGTCGGGTCGGTTTTCGTCTTTATTTTTAAAAGTCCATCAAGCACGTTCGAGAACGCGTCGGTTTCTACGTTATAAATCGATTCTTCAAGTCTTTGCGTGTCCGGATTAAACCTTTTTACATTGAACTTTACCGTCCTCGCACCAGCGTCAGCTTTCCCAGCGTTCTCTTGGTTTTCTTTGTTTAAGACCACGGCTGGCCTCAATTTTGTACGTTTTCCCTTCCAGTGCTTTATATAGACGTCCCTGAACCCCGAAACACCAAATACTAACAAGCCCACCATAGAAAGATCGAGCAATATTCTATCGATAGAATGCAAACCGGCTAAAACAGAAAGCGTATATGCGAAAAGCAGTATCGGAACTCCGACCATTGGCATGTATATCGTCGGTAATGAGATCCAGGATTCTTTCATAGCAACACCCCGAAAATAAACAATCCTAGCCCGAAGACGAAAATCCCAGTTGTTATGTATGGGACCAATTTATACATAAAAAGAACATTATGATTTACTTTCAAAGTGGAAGCGTACGACTCATTAAGGTGCCCAAACTCTAGCCCTTTGCTGCCAATCATTGAGATGCCTTTAAGGAAAGAGAAGACCTGGGGTATGAAAAGTATCCAAATAATTAGGATTAGGTATCCAATGGCTTGGGACATCCATGCGAACCAAAAGCTAAGCAGAAAAACTAAGAAGGAGATCATAGAAACTATTATCAGGCCCCTGTAAAAAACCATGTGAATAAAACCTTCTTGATTGAATGAAAGTTGTCTTTTTAGATTTGTTTGACTTCCTCTTACGTCATAGGTAACCTTGTTTTCCATTTCAATAGACCCTGGGCTCCGGCTTCCAGTTCGTTATTTTTACCGGCGCATAACTGATTCCAGTGCCTCTTGCAGTCCTGTATATTATGGTATGTTTTAACCAGCTTACGTCATCTCTGTTTGGATATTCAACGACGGCGTGTGCCCCACGGCTCTCTTTCCTGTTTATTGCGCATATAGTCACAGCTTCAGCAAGTTCGAGTAAATTTTCTATCTCCAGCACATCGCGTAGGTTCGTATTGAAGATTTTACCTTTGTCCTGGACATAAACATCTTTGAAAGCTTCCTTTAGATCGGCTATCCGTCTTCGTGCCTTCATCATGTCTTCTCTGTTTCTATAAACGTATAGATTTTCATCCATAGTTTTTTGAAGTTCGGATTTGACAAAATACGGATTAGTGCTGCCTTTTCTATTAAATAAGTCTAGTATCTTTCGCTCTTCGGATGCTGCCACTTCTTTGGAAACACTTACGCTTGACTTATTTATTTCTAGGTATTTCGCAACGGCGTTGCCGGCTATCCTGCCCCATACCGAGCACTGACTCAATGAATTGCTGCCCAAACGATTAGAGCCGTGAACACTCACACAGCCGCATTCGCCTATCGCCCAAAGTCCGCTTGCCGGCGTTTTATTTTCATCAACAAGTACTCTTCCAAAGGTATCAGTGTTTATCCCGCCCATCGTAAAGTGGGCGGCGGGCCTTACGGGTAATAAGTCCTTGATAGGATCCAAGTTGATGCTCTTTTGTGCAATCTCTTTTATCATCGGCAGTCTTTCATTTATCATTTTTTCACCAAGATGTCTAAGGTCAAGGTTTATGTATCCGAGTCCAGATTCTTCGTGTTTAAAACCATTGCCGGATTTTATCTCGGTAATTATCGCACGCGAAACGATGTCTCTAGGGGCAAGCTCCATCTTGCTTTTTGCGTATTTTTCCATGAAACGTTCTCCCTTTGAATTAAGTAAATATCCGCCTTCCCCTCTTGCAGCTTCAGTTATTAGGATACCATTTGGCACTAACGCCGTCGGATGAAATTGAACAAATTCCATGTCCTTTAAAGGCAAACCGGCTTTGTACACAAGAGCAATCCCATCTCCCGTTGTTGAATGTGCGGTAGTCGTAAAGCTGTAAAGCCTTGACGCACCGCCCGTAGCTATTATTGCGGTCTTTGCCTTGAAAATGTTTGATGAGCCAGTAGCCAAGTCAATGACAGAAAGACCAACGAATCTGTTTCTATCCATTAATAATCCGTAGGCAAAGTGTTCGTGGAATATCGAGATGTTTTTCATGCTGGATACTTCATCGTAAAGGGCGCGCATCATGAAGAAGCCGGTTTTATCGGCCGCAAATGCCGTCCTCGGTATGCTCATGCCACCGAATGCCCTTTGCTGTATATGGCTTTTGTCATCGCGATTCCATGAAACGCCTATGTGGTCAAAGAACCTTACTTCCGTGGGTGCGTTTTTTACAAGCATTTCCACGGCATCTTGGTCGGCTAGATAATCAGAGCCCTTTATTGTGTCATAGGCATGCAGCTCGGTAGAGTCACGGGTTTCGTCCGGGTACAGTACGCCTGATATGCCGCCTTCGGCAGAAACCGAGTGGCTCCTCATCGCGTGAAGTTTGGTTATTACGGCAATCTTTACGTTCCCTTTACTCGCGTTGGTAGTGTGTATGGCTGCCGTCAGGCCGGCTATGCCGCTGCCTAATATTATTAAGTCAAAGTCCAAAGTTTCCATTATAAAGGCGGTATTCTATAGTAAAATTAAACCTCAAACTATTAAAAGATTTTCGATTGATTTGAAAAATAAGCGGCATATATTTAAGATATAAAAGACACTTTTAACTATGTTGGACTATACAGAATTAAATTTTTTTATGCTTGGCGCGGCCGCCATATTGCTCATAGGTTTTATAGGCAGGGCCATAGCAAAGAAGACGTCAATACCTTATATGGTGTGGCTGATGGTGTTTGGGATACTATTAGTACCCATTTTTTCGCTTGCCAAAATCTCGGTCCTGCTTTCCGCATTGCCTTTCATCTCTGTGCTGGTAATACTTATCCTGCTTTTCAACGCGGGGCTAGTCCTTAAGATAAAGAAACTCGCAGGGCTTGTTCACAGGGCAGCCATATCCGCTTTTGTAAACTTTGCCGTGTCGGCCGGATTTGTGTTTGCATTGATGTACTTTTTGGGGTACGGCCCGTTGGTCTCTATAATTACCGCTTTCGCGGTCGGAAGCGTAAGCGCGGAGGTGATCCCATCCCTCAGCAAGGTCGATTCACCGAAAGACAAAAAAAGTGGCCTTATAAATTTAGAATCGGCCATAACCGAACCGGTTTGCATAATACTTGTCCTTGTTATAATCGGGGCGGTATTGTTAAATAATTATCAGATAGGGGCGCTGGTGCCCGCGCTAGTGTCCCAGTTTTCTATAGGCATCGTGTTGGGCGCGGCCCTGGCGATCGCTTGGATCCCGGCGATGAGCTATCTCCAGAGGAACCGCTACGCTTACTCGTATGTAGCTTCTCTCGCACTGGTTTTCGTCTTGTACATACTCGTCCAGGACATCGGGGGGAGCGGTCCGGTTTCCGCTTTGATATTCGGTCTAGTGATAGCAAACGGCGAGGACCTATACAAGGCCTTACGTTACAGACACAGTGCCTCGTTCACGATAAACGAAAAATCGAAAAGCTTTAATGACCTGATAACTTTTTTTACGATGTCTTTCTTCTTTGTATATTTCGGTGGATTGATACTATTGAACGATTATTACGATTTCTTACTTGGCGTAGCCATAGCGCTTGTTTTGCTGATGGCAAGACTGGTAGGGACGAAGTTGGCGCTCACCAAATCAGAATTTTCTAAGGATGACAAGAGGTTGGCGTCTTCCATGGTCTCTAGAGGGACCGCGGCAGCAGTTGTCGCTACTTTGCCGATAGCATATGGCATATTGAATGTGGGGTTTATAGACGTGATTTTCGCGGTTATAATATCGACAATAACGATAACGTGGGTAATGCTGTTTATGCAGAGGGGAAACCTGGAAGTACAAACGCCGCCTAAAAGCGTCAAACAAAGAAAGAAAGTAAGCGACGTAGAAAAGTGGGTATGAGCATAGACCCGAGCACGATATTTGCAGTCGCTGCGGGCGTTATACTGATAGGATTTGTTGCTGACGTATTTTTTAAAAGAACGGGGGTCCCTTCTGTCCTTTCCCTTATCCTGCTCGGCGTCGTCATTGGGCCTATACTCGGTCTGATCTCACAAAGTCTAATACTTCCGGCCCTTAGTACGATAGCTGAGCTTACGCTTATAATGGTCCTTTTTTATGGCGGCATGGACATAAAAATCAAGACTCTGTTGCAGATAGGCAATCGAATAATAGTCCAAGTCATTATATACGTGTTTAGCAGCACGATCCTTATAGCGATTTTTGCAAACTACATACTCGGATGGGGTTGGATACAATCGCTTATATTCGGAGCGATACTTGGAGGAGAGCTGACTCCAGCGGTGGTCGTTCCAGTTTCTAGGGGCTTAAAGCTTCCAGAACAGACAATCGCATTTTTGACTTTAGAATCTGCGCTTACGGTTATATTCACGGTGATACTGTTCGTTACTTTTGTCGGGTTATACCAAACCGGGGCTTTAAGTCTGCTCTCTGCTGCATCTTCATTGATATCTTCATTTTCTATAGGGATAGTTATAGGACTTGTGCTTGCGCTTCTTTGGCTCTTCACCTTGGATTATGTCAAAAAATATAAATACACCTACGTACTGACAGTCGGACTCGTCCTTCTTACATACGTCATTACCACGCTGGCGGGGGGCAGCGGTCTTCTTTCTGTACTAGTTTTTGGCGTCATCTTAGGCAACAATTCTTTTGTTGGCGAGTTAATAAAAAAGGGCATAAACATAGATTGGCTAGGGACAAGACTTGCAGATTTCCAAGACGAGATGAGCTTTCTTTTAGAGACGGTTTTCTTTGTATTTCTAGGGTTGATTTTTAGTATAGCGTTGAACAGCATCGTCCTAGGCATTCTTGCCGGGGGCGCTATTACACTTATACTTGTATCGACAAGGACCTTGGCCAGCAGAATATCCACATTCAGATCCACACTTAGCAAGGATAGGAAAATCATAACTCTTATATGCGCCCTTGGAGTAACTCCGGCGACACTAGCCATACTTTCGCTAAGCTATGGGATACCGCATGCCGGTTCTTACGTACAGTTGGTCACATACGTGATAATCTTTACAAATATAGTCACCACACTCGGCGCATACCTTTTTGCACGTAGCCATGGGACGGAAATTAGCATGCCGAAGCCGCTTGCTAAAGTAAGGGTATCTAAGGGACAATAGACTGTGTCCCGGTAAAGTTTATGTACTAGGTTATATATAATATTTTATGAGAGGTCTATTCATAGGAAGATTCCAGCCATTCCATAACGGGCATTTGGCTGTCCTCAAGGAGATGATAAAAACGAACGATTCGATCGTGATCGCGGTAGGGAGCGCACAATTCTCCAATACAGACAAGAACCCGCTAACCGCGGGCGAAAGGCTAGTGATCATAACGCATGTCCTGTGGGATCTAAAGGTGAGGGAGTTTTATATCGTGCCTGTCGAGGACGTCGGAAACGATAACCTGTGGGCTTTTAAATTGCAGCAGCTTCTACCTCAATTCGATTCGGTCTATACAAATAACCCGCTGACGAAAAAGATCCTTGTCAGGAACGGATTCAAGGTAAAAACGCCCGGCTTAGTAAAAAGAAGCGAATTGTCGGGCACAAAAATCAGGGAAAAGATAAAGAATGGCAAAAGCTGGAGACACCTTGTCCCGGAAACCGTAAGCAAGGACCTGATGGATTTTGGCTTGGTAGAAAGGATAAGGACATTATAAACAAGATCCAAATAAAGGGCGGATGATAGCTTTTATTTACTTTGTTTGTGTAATCTTAATATGGGATTTAGGACTGAGCACGATTATCTTGGAAAAGTCGAAGTACCTAAAGATGCATACTGGGGCGTGCAGACTCAGCGGGCGGTCGACAATTTCCCGATATCCGGTATAAGGCCTTATCCAGAATTTATAACTTCCCTAGTGATCGTAAAAAGAGCCGCCGCCGAAGCGAACATGAGATCCGGTCTTTTAGGCGCAAAAAAGGCGAAGGCCATAATGAAAGCCGCGGACGAGATAATAAGCGGAAAACTAAGGGACCAGTTCGTGGTAGACGTCTACCAGGCCGGCGCAGGGACATCCAACAACATGAACGCAAACGAGGTCATCGCTAACAGGGCAATAGAACTTCTAGGCGGGAAGAGGGGCGAATATTCTCTTATACATCCAAATGACGACGTGAATAAAAGCCAGTCCACGAACGATGTCATACCTACTACGATGAGAATAACTACCATAACCCTATTGATGAGGCTAAAGGAAACCGTTACCTATCTTAAAGATGCGCTCATGGACAAGGCGCGAGAGTTTGACAAGATAATCAAAAGCGGAAGGACGCACCTTATGGATGCCGCCCCGATAAGATTGGGGCAGGAGTTCGAAACGTGGGCCAGGATGGTCGGAAGAAACGAGGGAAGAATCGACAATGCCATAGAAAATCTTGGGGAGATAAACATAGGCGCGACGGCAGTAGGCACGGGGCTAAACGCTAACCCGGAGTATCGAAAATATATGGTAGACTCTTTAAGATTGGCTACCGGCTTTGATCTACGGCAGACGGAATTTTTACCAGAAGGCACGTCTTCTATGGCCGATTTTCTGGAGACTTCTTCCGTTTTAAGGCTACTCGCAGTAGATCTGATAAAAATAACAAACGATATGCGCCTGCTTAATTCTGGTCCGGTGACCGGGCTTGGCGAGATATCCCTGCCACCAGTCCAACCGGGTTCATCAATAATGCCGGACAAAGTGAATCCCAGCATGGCAGAAGCTTTGGTGATGGTGTGCTTTCAGGTGATCGGGAACGACGAAGCCATAATGATGTGCGCACAGGCCGGGCAGCTAGAATTGAACATAATGATGCCGCTTATAATCTACTGCATGACCCACAACATAAACATACTCGACAAGACAATCAGGCTTTTTGTAGACAAGGCCGTCACCGGCATCGTGGCCCACAAAGAAAGGATAGAAAAGCTGGTAAGCAAGACCCCGGGCGTCGGACTCGCATTAAATCCATACATCGGATACGAAAAGGCTGCAGAAGTCGTGAAGCGGGCCCTGAAGGAGAATAGATCCATAAAAGACGTGGCTAAAGAGATGAAAGTCCTTCCGGATAAGCAGCTAGACGAGATATTCGACCCTTTCAAGCTTACTTCGCCGGATACTCCTAAAAAGAAAAAATAAAGATCTAGGTTTTAGAAAATAAAATCCGCATGATAAAAATTAGATATATAAAAGAACATGAAATTTATGCCGCGTCAAAAATCATAGGCAGAAACTTTTCTAGTAAAGATCAAAAAACCTAAAAGGTGGAAATGAAGGCGACGTTCAAGGATTGTCTTATGGCCTTAAAAACAGAGAGCAAATAACGAATATCATAGTTTTATATATTATCCGGCTTCTTTATAATAGAATTATGGGACGTAAGGCGATCAAGTCACTTAGCCTAGAAGAGATAGTAAACGACTCGGCTAAAGATTATGGCCTTGATCTTCACAGTCACCTAAATCTATACCTAATCTCGAACGGATTAGTGCCTGCCGGTTATATCAATTTCCACCTAGAGGGTGTCAGCGATTCACCGGTAAGATTTAACGACGGCCATGCCGCGGCTCAAAGAGAAAGAAAACGGATCAAGGATATACTTACAAAGCAATTGGGTCTTTGTGCCGATCTTTCAGGGGTGGACATAAGAAGCAAATTCAACATGGGACAAAAGAAATACTATGTTAGCATCGAATTCAGCGTAAGCACCGACAAATATGACAATAGAGACCACTTATACGCAAAAAACACCGACGAGTTCGGCATTGCAAGCGGTTTTCCATTACCGGCAGTTTTAAGGTTCTGCGAAAAAGTAAATGGCAAGTATTGGATATGGGATACGGTAAAGGGGCTTATTGGCCCACAGATAAGGAAAGACCCAAAGTCGCATCTTGAAAAAGCCTACTTAATGTGGGTTCCCGAAGGCGTTGACAGCGATACGGGTGAACTAAGCCCAGCCAGCAAAGAGCTTTGTGTAAGCTATATGGATTTCGTTCGCAAGAATAATCCTAAACTTGCAAAGATCGTAGAAAATGATCTTTTACGTAAATATTCTTAGTCTAAATAAGATTCTTAGGATATATAAATATTAGCATTGACTATCATAAACTGAGTGGTGTTATGGCTAGAAGACTAGATGACGTTGTATTAGCTGAGAAAAAAGTAAAGAATAGAGCAGAAAGACTTTTTGGGATTTTGCAACTTATAGAGTACGCTGCTATAAAGCACGGCGCGATTACACACCGCGTAGAGCACAGTTATAGAACGGAGATAACTTGGGAAGCCAGCTATAAGAACTTCCGTTTTGTGCACGCAAGCGGCGAATACTGTATTTATGGAGATGATTTCTATGTTTATGAAGGAGGAAATTTATTATTCCATTTGCGTTCAACCGAACCTGTAGATAAAGCATCAGATTTAACAGAAACGGGCCCATACGCGGCGAAAATCGAAATAGAACCTTTTGTCGAGGGGCCATGGGAAGAGCGACTTCACCGCCTTGCTAGCAGAAACTATAAACAAATCTTAAGTTCTTATTATACCCGCCAGAAAGAATTAGAAGAACGTAACAATAAAAGGGAAGCGAGAAGAAATGAACCAGAGCATGCGGACGAAATTAAGAGACTGAGTGTGCAAGAAAGTGCCAAAAAGCTAGGCCCATACCTATAGTCAAATAATCGTTTAAATTTAAGAAAATCAATCATTGTAGTGGCATCGAAAACTATACGATCGGAATCTGCCGGCTTGAGCAGTAAACTTTCGGGAGTCACCGCGACCTTTAGACTATCCGATTCTCAAGAAATAACTTATTACTCGCTGCCTGCTTTAGGCAGGGATCTAAGGTTGGACTTTGCACGCCTCCCGTTCTCGATAAGAGTCGTACTAGAATCTTTACTTAGAAATTTAGACGGCAAAGCTGTGACCGGGGAGGATGTCAAAGCCTTAGCAAATTGGGACCCAAAAGATCCAGCGGATAGGGACATACCATTTAAGGTCTCCAGAATATTGATGCAGGACTTCACCGGCGTACCGGCCATTGTAGACCTAGCCGCAATGCGAGATTACGTCGTTAAACTTGGAAAGTCGGCGGACTTGGTACAACCAATAATGCCCACTGATCTTATAATCGACCATTCTGTGCAGGTAGACTTCTTTAATCGGCCCGATGCATTTGCAAAGAACCAGGAGAAAGAGGTGGAGCGTAACAAGGAAAGATACCAGTTATTGAAATGGGCCAATGGGGCTTTCAGCGGCCTGAGGGTATTCCCCCCATCCGCCGGGATCTGCCACCAAGTCGACTTAGAATATCTTGGCACGTGTGTCACATTAAAGAAGACCAAAGACGGAACAATCGCTTTTCCAGACACGCTTGTCGGGACAGACTCCCATACGACTATGATAGACGCTCTGGGCATCGTCGGCTTTGGTGTCGGGGGGATAGAAGCCGAAGCTGCGTTACTAGATCAACCAGTCTCATTTGTGACCCCCAAAGTCCTCGGTGTAAATTTGACTGGAAAGTTAAAGGAAGGGACGACTGCAACGGACTTTGCTCTTACACTGACAAAAATGCTTAGGGAGAAGGGGGTCGTTGGGATGTTTGTCGAATTTTTGGGCGATGGCTTAAAGGGTCTTTCGCTGCCAGACAGAGCGACGCTTTCTAATATGTGTCCAGAATATGGCGCGACGATAGCGGTATTTCCTCCGGACGAAGAGACTTTGACTTACATGAAGCTTACGGGGAGAAAAGATATACAGTTAGAATTGATAAGAAAATATTATGAAGCCCAGGAAATGTTCGATATAGACTACAATAAAGTAGAATACAGCGATATACTCGAGGTAGATCTAGGAAAAATCGTGCCCAGTGTATCTGGGCCAAGCCAGCCAAAGCAACAGTTGCCACTGGGCGCTTTGCCTAATAATTTTAAAGACACGTTCCTGTCCGCACAAAAACTTACAAATGGCGTCACGGCCGCGGATCTGGCGAGGTTAGCTTCTGAAAGTGCTGTCGCAAAAGCGGGCGTTCAAAGAGCCACAACAGATCATGAAAAAGTCAAGAGCGTCAAGTTGACCTATCCGGACGGATATGAAACTACACTGTCCGACGGAGACGTCGTTATATCATCTATAACTAGCTGCACTAATACCAGCAATCCCGCCGTAATGATCGCCGCGGGGCTGCTCGCTAAAAAAGCTTTGGAGAAAGGCCTGAAGGTAGACACAAGAAAAGTGAAAACCAGCCTCGGGCCCGGTTCTAGAGTCGTGACGAGATACCTGGAGAAAGCAGGCCTTATAGAACCATTGGCAAAATTAGGATATTCTTTGGTCGCTTATGGCTGTATAAGCTGCATAGGAAATTCAGGACAACTGATAGAACCCCAGAGTAGTATCATAAATCAAAACAAACTAGCGGTCGCCAGTGTGCTATCGGGAAATCGTAACTATGAAGCCAGGATAAACCCGGACACCAGAGCAAATTATTTGATGTCTCCGCCCCTACTGGTTGCGTTTGGGATAGCGGGGACGGTCCTAAAAGACCTTACGACTGAACCATTGGCAAAAAACGACAAAGGCGACGATGTCTATCTAAAAGACATCTGGCCAACAAAAGATGAGATAAATCAGATAGTAAAGAAGGTCGTCGGAGAAGAATTGTTCGAAAAAGAATACGGAAGTCACATATTCGAAGTCAATCCGTACTGGAACGGTCTTTTTATCCCTAAAGGGAAAGTGTATGGATGGGAAGACAAGAGCACATATATAAGACTGCCCCCATTCTTTGACGGCTTTGACCCAGGAGAAGATAGAAAAATATCCAAAATCGAAAATGCGCGGGTTTTAGCGGCTTTCGGCGACGGAATATCTACTGACCATATCTCACCGGCTGGAGGTTTTAGCCCTAATACCCCCGCGGGTAAATACCTTTCTTCTTTAGGCGTGAAGACTGAAGACTTCAATACTTACGGTTCAAGAAGGGGAAACCATGAGGTGATGATGCGCGGCACGTTTGCAAATAACCTGATAAAGAATCTTATGGTCCCGGGTGTAGAAGGTGGATTTACTTTGCATTATCCCGACAAAAAGCAGGTGAG
Source organism: Nanobdellota archaeon (assembly GCA_021818905.1). GTDB lineage: Archaea > Nanobdellota > Nanobdellia > Parvarchaeales > Parvarchaeaceae > Parvarchaeum. The sequence goes on along the minus strand of JAKASS010000004.1, from coordinate 2,957 downwards.
CATATTCGATGCAGCCACGCAATATAAGGAAGAAAAAATCCCTTTGGTAGTGTTCGGCGGGAAAGATTTTGGACAAGGAAGCAGCCGGGATTGGGCCGCAAAAGGCCCCGCACTTTTAGGGGTGAAAGCGGTGATCGTAAAGACCTTTGAGAGAATACACAGATCGAACCTTATCGGTATGGGTGTCATGCCATTACAATTCAAAGAAGGCGAAGACGCGGCGTCTCTTAAGATAGACTTCGGCAAGCCCGTATCGATCAATCTAAGGAACGAGATGAGCCCGAGAGACAAAATAGAGCTGACCTTTACAAGGTCAGACAATGGACAGATCACAAGCGCGACATTAGCTAGCCGTATAGACTCCCAAATCGAGCTAGAATATTATCGCTCTGGCGGGATACTAAATTACGTAATCAAAAAACTTGTGGTATAAGTGGTGATTCTGAAGGATAGACTCGCGTGTCGAATCTCTCATTTTGATAGCAAACTCCTTTCCAAGTCTTCGTCCATATTTTTATCGCTCTTACGCATCTAATTCTTCTCGCGCGGTTAATTCAGCTTTTTTCTCGCTGTATTTGTAATGTAAGCCGCGTCCGACCATCGTTATCGGTATTCCTAAAAGTGTTAGATCTGTGTAAGGCGAATTCAGCGCAAGTAATCCCGCCGTCAGCCCTGCCGCACTGTAAATAGCCCCTTCAACAAATCCTGCCACGGTGGCCTCACCGGCGCTCCACAGCACCGGATATTTAGAATAAGTAGCCCATCCTTTCGCCGCGCATTTAAGTCCGCTTCCCGCGTCTTTTAGCAATTCCGTTAAAACCTTTCGTTTCGTTACCATTTTAAAACCTCCTTAATTAATCTACTACTAAGTAGTTTATAGAATATACATAGTATTTAAAGCTTTCTGCATGCAGTGACCGACAAGAGATCAGCTTCCATCCTTTTATTCGCCCCCATCCCGCCACTAAAGCATGCGGGATTTCCCGCTCACTTTGTTAACGCAGCTAAGATGGTTTCCTTAGCTTCATCGAAAGGAGGCAGAGTCTTTGTCAATAAACTTATTTCAGTGCCCCATTTTTTACGTTCTTTCTCTATTTCTTTTGCTAAATCAAAATCCGCCAGATTTTTGCCTTTTGAATAAAGGCCAAGCTTTTTGTTTATCAACTCTCTCTCCACCTTTGTCCCTTTTCCCAGCAAAAACCACAGGTCGTATACGTCTCTTGCACGATCTCCGTAAACCAATGCCCTGATCTTTTCAGCAAGGATCTCCTCTTTTTTCATCACGATTAATTCGTATGTCTTAAGATCCTTGTAAGAAGGTGTGATAAAGACCTTTTCGGCTTCTAGCAAAAGCTTTTCCCGCTTGCTTAATTCTAGCCTTATAGTCTCCCTTGAAATGTCATTTCCATCGAATAACGGGCCTTTTATTTTCAGATTAAAAGTAGAAGAAAGTCCATTCTCCGTAAATTTATAATCAAGATCGTAATAGTTTTTAACGCCTTTTATGGCATTTTCTATGAAAGCATTGACGTTTTCGCCTTCCGCATCGAAGTCGAGGTCTTCTGAAAACCTGCCCAAACCGTAAGCCTTTTGCAAGGCAGTCCCGCCCTTGAATATCAATCCGTTCTGCGGGTTTTTGTACAGGAAAGCAAGGACTATGTGCTGGAGATAATCTATTTCCGACTGCTGTACATTGAATTTATTCAGGCCCCCCTGCTCTAAAAGTTCTTTTCTGCTAATCATATTACTGATCGTTCGACACTACGTTCTCACTGGATTCTTTGATAAGCCTGCCAAGCTTTGACAGTAGCTTCTCGCTTTTCATCAAGTAAGCATAGGCAAAAAGCTTCCGGTAATCCATGTTTTCTGCTTCGGACAAAGCAGTTTTAACGTATTCTTCGGATAGATCAAAATAAATGCAGTCCACTGTCGCTTTTTCTATCGAAGCTATAAAAGCGCCGCCCTTGCGTGCGTAGCCAAAGATCTTAGTCTTATCCATCTTCACGAACTTTATCTTATATCCTTCCGCTTCAAGGGTTTTATGGCTTTTAGGAGATAGCACGAATATCGTATTGAATGTCTGAGTCGTAAGGTTATAATATCTCAGCGCCGAAAACAAGGATATATACGAAGGGTAGACTATGTTACTTGCGATCTCATATATATTTGTGTCGTTTAAGTAAAATTTGCCGCCTTCTATTCTTTTTATGTTTTTATTTTTTGAAAGTATCAATGACGAATATTTATCAGATTTATTCGCCATAGCGGCATATTCGGATAAATTGAACGTTCTTTTGCCATTTTCTTTAAACATTTCTATTATTTCAGCTGGTTTCATATAATTTTCGTATAAATCGCACAATAATGCAACTTAATTTCATATTAATAAAGGATTATTATCATATAAATACTTTTATCTCTTATATTTCTATATTTTTATATTGATTTATTATATAATCTTATCAATTTTTATTAATATTCCTACGCTTATGCATCTCATTGAAAAATTATTGCAATAAACTCATGTTTTTTTATTTTATTAGCGGCCAAAAATCTTTGGATTTAAAAGATTTAATTGTGTATATATAGTAAACTATAAAAAAATAGACGGCTTTCGTATGATATGAAAAAGAGCGAAGTGATTTCAGTTAGGATCACTGAAGATTTGAAAAAGCGATTAGACGCATTAGGAATAGACTATGCAAAAGAGATACAAGTGTATATGGAAGACATTGTACATAGGGCAAGATTGGAAAGTACTTTGGAAAACGTCAGAAAAACATCGCATTCTTTGAAAAAACCCGTTACGAACTCGGCAGCGGAAATAATAAGAAAAGACAGGGAAAATGGGCATTGAAGACATAGTTTTGGACGCATCTGCAATCGTGGCTTTGGTTGCAAAGGAAAAATATGGTGATTGGATAGACAAACACCTTAAAAAATATTTTAGATTCCAC
>JAKASS010000020.1 GCA_021818905.1 Nanobdellota archaeon | reverse complement strand
AAAGTGTAGCTACTGAGTATGGATAAGAACCTGGCGATGTCGAGAACGTAGTAGACGGAGTAGTCGCACTGTTTTTTATGCTGTCATAAGTGATGTTCCACTTGTATCCTGAAGGAAGGCCAGATTCGGTGAATACGGTCTGGGGCGGGGGGCCTACTCTCGCAGTCGGCATTATCCCATTGGGAGGATAAACTCGAACACGAAGCCACTGATAAGTCGCGGTCCCGTTTATTGTCTGCAGACCGATATAGAATGACGGAAGGATCTCTGAATTGCTTGCAGCGGATTGACTAAGGTAGTTTATCAAAGCGAAACCGAGATCTCCACTAGAGTTTATGCCTAAACTGAAAACACCGAAATTTGTATTCCCGTCCTGCGTATCGCCTAACGTAGAAAATGGAAAGCCGTTGCCATTACTATCATAACCGTAAACCGCAGCAAAATAGTTTGATGCGGACGAAGAAGGGAATGCATAATAATCTGCATAAGAAGTCGTACCTAGAGTAGACGTGCTGCTTACAACCAACGCAGCCAAAGACGTGGGGCCTTTAGAAACTGTCGGATATTGACGCATGTCGGCGTCTGTGACATGATTATCATTGACCTGCGAAGTCGTGACCAGATAAGTGCCCCAAGAAAGACTTGACAATGTTATCATCGCTTTGTTATCAAAACTTATGGTCCCGCCTGCGCCGGTAATTTCAGACAGACCCGAAGGCAGTGATGTGCCCGCGAAATTCCAGTACTCGCTGAAGACGTTCACGCCGTTATCGTACTCCGCATAAGTCGGAGAAAGCTGCGGGGCTTCGCCTGCGTATATCCCGTCGTAATTCGTCGGCCGCTCAAAGACGAGCGTTATGTTTACTGGCTTGTGCTTCGCTAGATCACCGTTAAGCTTGACCCATATTATCGAATCATTCGACTGAGAATAGCAGCCGCTTTCGCACCAGCTATAAAGTTCCGTTGAATTATTTGCAGAGCCATTGTAAAAACGCATATTTCCAAGATCGGCGGTTTCATAAGGGTAAAACTCCGAAGAATTCAAAACGATTTCTTCCTGGAAAGGTGCGGTTACGTTCCCGGACGCCGTAATCGTTATGTTTATAGCATGAGATGGGAAATTATAGGGGGTGGGCGCATGCGTGGGCGTCAATTGCACAAGACCGGAAGACTGCCCGCTTAGGAAAGAGGATGATACGGTATAATCTATGTAGACCGAGACGCCCGTATAAGAACTGCCGAAGTTTCCTAGGACTGCACATTCGGACCTTTGCCCCGGAAACAGATATGGGGTCGTGCAAAGGAAATTATCAAAAGAGTTCCCATTCACTGTAACGGTAACGTTCTTTATATTGGCCGAAAAACCTAGGTTGTTCGACAATGAAAACTCAAAAAATGTAGTGTTCGCCGCAGCGCTGTTTACAGAAATGCCGGGAAAACCGCTTATGGACATTGGCGGCACCGAAGCCGCGCCAAAAACGCCTAGATAAAACAGCACGGATATTGCTACTACTATCATTATAGCCATCCACCCGTAGGTCATCATGTACTCTAGGGCGGTCTGGGACCCACGATCCATGATTAATGGAGTAGTTGGCTTTATTTAAGTTTAAAACGACCTTTGGTTACGGCACTGTTACTAAATACGGTTGATATATAAGCCAAATAAAAAGAGAGCGAAGCTCTCTCGACCCATCGTTCCCACCGTCCGAACCGATCATCGTCTTCGTGATACCTTACAAGCCCAGCTTCTTCGGCAGGGGTCCTGCCGAGGGAAGAATGCGGCCTTATGAAGTCATAGTAGAACGTCCACAACCTTACGAACAAGTCTCCAGTGTAAAGCTCCTTGAACCCGCGAAGCTCATGGGTATTGGCACGATAGGGATCGTCCCGTCTTTCCATGGGATCATTGTCCTTCTTGTCCTCGAAGGAAGCGCAGCGGTGATAGTGGTCGTGGTGATACCCCAAGCCTTTTAAGTCTTTTATTACGGATCCGTATCCAAAGGCTCCGTCCGTGGTGATGTTCATGGCTGGCGGGGACTCCTTCATCAGCAGTCTGGCGTTCTTCTTCGTCCTGTCGGAAGCGAGAAAAGCCGTGGCAAACCTGCTTCCCCTGCAGATGGAAGCCCATACGTAAAAGGACTTCCCGCGCATCTTTACGGACATCTCGTCCATATGAAGCCTTTCCGTCCTGAAAGGCTTGATGTCCTTTGCATATCCTATGATCATCTTTCCGTATTCCACGAACCACCTGGACACGGAAAGGAACTTTGCAGCGTCCCTAAGCGACGATCCTATCAGATGGAGGTGGATGCTGCCGATCATGGTGCGTTTCGCATGGTGTTTCCACCTGAAACCGCCGTTTTCCACGAACGCCTTGCCGCAGGACGTACAGCGGTATCGCTGTATGCTTCCCCTCCTTTTTGTCTTTCTAAAGCCATTTAAATCCACACTGCTGCTTTTACAATAATTACATCGGTTTTCCATTTTTTACCTTAAATAAAGATGGCAGCCGATGTAATTAACATTCACCAACCGTATTTGGTAACAGTGCCAGAAAGGAGGATCACTATGATGATTTATAAGGTCATCGCTGAGTTATGCAACCGAATAGTCCATCGTATCGGGCATAGCGAGAAGGGCGTTGTCGCCCTTCTCAAGCAGATTCTCGAAGAAGACGTACACGCAGCCACGGCCTGCCGATTTTTATGATGGCGCTAATATTTTCCTAGGCGCATCTGCTTATTTTTTACCATGCATTTTTTTATGCCGCGGCCCGGGCAACTTTAAATGCATTGATACATATCTATATGCCCGGCAATTTTCCGATTTTCCTTAATGTGGAAAAAGCGGCTTTGAACGACTAAATAACTCGAGAATATATTAAATAGGTTGGGGACCAATAAAGGAAATATGCCTCAGGAAAAAAATGTTGTCCTTATTGCTGCTAGATTTCAAAAAGTCGGCAGCGGGATATCTGACTATTGTTTTGAGGTGGGCAATAATCTTGAGAAGTTCACTAATTATAATATAGAGAAAAGAATCCAGCCCAATGCATACTTGAAACTAAACCCAAAGCTAAAGAGAAAGGGTTTTACGAATACCGTGAACAATTGGCTATATTTCAATTTTGGTTTTGATCGCAAGGACATAACAAATAAAAACATTCATGTTTTATCTTTAGGAGATATGCCCCCTAAGTTTTTTGGGCTTCCGAGGAAGAAAATAGTCACGGTCCATGATGCGGTGGCGCTATTGAGTCCGGTAGCTTTGAAAGGAATAAAAAACATAGTCTATCTGAAAACCGCTAAAAGACGATTCTTTGAGAGTTATCTGAGATTAAAAGAATTTGATAAAATAATAGCTGTAAGCGACATCGTCAGTAATGTTCTTGAGGGTCTTTTGTGCATAGAACCAGAAAAATTGAGAGTTATAAATAATCCGATAAATTTAGACAAGTTTCATAATAATACAAAAAGGGAAGGGACGGATAAGACGATTATAGGTTACATAAACACTTTTGGACAAAATAAACTACCAAAATTAGAGAAATTCATACAGATATTCAAGCAGGTGAAAGATGACGATTTGGAACTTAGAATATATGGCGCAAACTTTCCGCGTTTGGACGTGATTCGTGATGATAAAAGAATAAAATATTACGGATTTCTAGATGAATCGCTTATTGCTGAGACTTATGACTCATTTGATGTGTATCTCCAAACGTCTTCGATAGAGCCATTCGGGATACCGCCGATGAAAGCAAAGGCATGCCAGATACCTGTTTTGTGTTATGATGGGGTGCTGCCAGATGTAGTGAAAAGAAATACTGTTCTGTGGCGAGAGAATAATCTACGTGACATATTAAACAGCAGAGCATGGCACAGAATAAACGTTAAAAAAGCTTACAATGACGCAAAGCAATGCGAAACTGGTGTTGTTATGCGGGAAATCGCAAAAGTGTACGATGAAGTATTTTATAACAAAAGATAGGCGGCAAAGATCTTAGATCCCCTATTTATTTCTCTGAATTTACCACTGCTATAGTATCTGCGTAAGGTGTTTTTGAGATGGCTTCCTCTTCTACGGACATGAAATCTATATGGTATGTCACTATAGGGAGAAGAAGCACTGATATGTTCATGCCTGCGGTTATTAATACCGAGACCAAGTAGCTTGTCCCGAGCTGCATAAATGTAACCAATGAAAGAAGGAACAAAGAAAAGAACAGGACGAGACTCCATTCCGTTCTAGACGTCCTGGATGTCAAGATGAAAAGCTCTTTCTGCTTGCTGATGCTCAAAGTCTTGGCTGAGTCTTCCAAGCTGGCAAAAAGACTTTGCTCTTTGTTATTTCTTATCGGCGTGTCGCAGTCCATCCTGCGAAAGAAACCATAGGGTGCCATTGACTTTAGAATTATTTTCTTTTACTATAATATAGCTGCGGAACCCTTTCCCCCAGAAGCTAAGGACGCTTCTCGGTTTCGGCGGGATGTCTTTTAATGACTGTATACAAAGCTTATAGCCATAGAGTACGGCACTGTAACCTTTTGGCTTTTCCCCCGTTATGGCATTTATCATCTCCGCCGACTTATTCGCCCCATATCCAAAGTAAGCAAACAAATTTTTTGATTGCACTTCCATATGACATTTAAATACTGTCGACGCATCTATAATAGGAAGTGATATGAAGGGCTTGGATGATATAATAGAGGATTTTGAAAACGCACCCGTTATAGGCGAAGCTGACATTTATGCCGGTAAAGGTGCGTTCGTTTCTGATTTTAACACCGCATACACACCTAGAACGTTCCAGCAGTCGGATAACAAGGAAAAATATTTCGTAATATTCGACGATAATCATAATCCCGTAGAATTCCTGATAGAACAAAACAGGCGCCACGATCTTTCTGCGAAGATACCGGTAATGCAGGATACGATTAGAAGCCTGCTTCTTCATGACCCAAGATGGGTATACGCCAACTACAAAAATAACATATCAAAGATAAACGATAACTTATACAGAGTAGAAGTGGAAAGACAAAAAGGCATGGGGCCTATCCCTGATATAGGCAAATTCGTAGAGTTCTATGTATCAGACGATGAAGTGCTTACAAAATTAAGGCTTGTAACTTTTACCGAAAGAAAGGGCAAATTCGATGAACTTGCATGCCACGAAGTGGCATTTAAATATTAAAAAGCCGATAAGTCGATTTCCGGATAAGAGCCTACAATAAAATCTGCGCCGCTTAATTTGTCTCTTTTAAACGAAGTCGTTAAAGCGACGCACCTCATATTAGCTCTCTTTGCTGCTTCTATTCCATTCGGGCATCTTCTATCACTAGGCAGTCCTGGGGTTGCGAATCCATCTTCTTTGCGGCGTATAAGAACGCGTGCGGGTTTGGTTTGGAAACGCATCCTACATCTGCTCTGCCGACTTATTCGCCCCATACCCAAAGTAAGTAAACAAATTTTTTGAACGCATTTCCATATGACATCTAAATTGTCGACACATATAAAACCGTATCACAAAATCATAGGGGGTGATATGGGGAGCTTAGCAGAAACGACCTACTGGACAAAATCAGCATGAAAAGCAGTTACAAGCATGTTTGTCCAGATAAATTTAAAGGTTAAGAAGCCATTTCCACAACGGTACGAACCTTATCTTCTTTCCCTTGACTTTTTCTTCGGCTTCGTAGTCCCAGGTTATGACGAGGAGATCGTTGCAATGGACCCTATCGGAAGCGAACCCCAGAGCACGGGTCTCTCTATTCTTCGTTTCTTCCGCCCGCGGGTCGTATGCGACTTGGATCAGTTTCTCTACCTTCGTTCCATTCGATACGACAAAATCGACCTCTTTTTTGTCCTCTTCAAAATAAAACAGGTCTTGATCCGGCGAACTTCTTCTTAACAATTCTACGAAGACGACGTTCTCCAAAAGCCTGCCCATGTCATTTACATTATTCAATAAGAAAAAGCCGTTGTCAACGACATAAGTCTTTGACAAAGTACGCTCTGGTTCCTTATAAGACCCAGAATATTTTTTAAGGACAAAAAAGGAGAGGCTATCGGTGACATGATTTAAATAGGCGTAGATCGAATCCTTGCTGGTTTTGATCCCCAGAGACTTGGCGTAATTATAAAACTTGTTGACGGAGAAATATTTCGATGATATAAACGCCCTAAGCATCAGTCTCAGAAGCTTTTGGTTCTTTACTCCGAATCTTTCGATTATATCCCTGTATATCGTGACATTCAATATGTCCTTAAGTATCTCCTGCAGCCCATTTCTAAAAAGTATGCCCTCGGGATAACCACTTTTCATATAATCGTCTAATTCGTGGACTATTACCGCCTTTTCCTTTGACGAGACGTAACGTTCGACGCCTATCTTTTTCATGGAAAGAAATTCGTTAAAACTGAACGGGTACACATAATAAGAGAGGGTCCTTCCCCTCAGACTTGTGGCTATCTCCCTTGCCAAGAGTTTTGCCGACGAGCCCGCTATCGCTAGCTGTACATTTCCCGCATCGATCAACGACCTTGCAAACGATTCCCAATCGTCTACGTTTTGTATCTCATCCAAAAACAAGTATGTCTTTTCCTCCGTGTTTTCCGGATAGATCTCATAGAAAATGCCCATCATGTCCCTCAGATCTTCGGTCGTACACCCCACTAAAACGTCGTTCTCAAAGTTTACATAGAGCATCCTGCTTTTTTTCACCTTTCTATCGACGACCAACTCATGGATCAATTGGTACATCAAGTACGTTTTACCACATCTTCTCGGGCCGATTATGGCTATCGCTCGTCTTATCGGGATATCCAAAGTTATTTTTATGTCTCTTTTTACCGTCTCCGGCTCTTCTCCGCTTACGAAGTCCTTTATCACGGATATCCAGGTCTCTCTGCTTATCATATTTTATATGCTTCTTTCCGCTATTTAAGTCTTTCCTTTAAATAAGGAAAGAATTTATAATTGTTTCCTTCTTTCTGATCGCACGGTAGAAAAGAAACGCTAAGGCGGGGCCCCGTTCACATTCGTAGCGCGCCATCGTTCCCGTTGCCGCTGTAATCGTTTGCATTCCCATTAAAAGGCCGCCATCGACTTATCGGCTGGGCACAGCAGGGAAGGATGCCCGAAGCGAGTCGGGCGGGTCCAGGCTTATTTAATGGGGTCGTGCACAAGCGTGATTTGCTTGTTTTCACTTAAAAACATCCGGTCCTTTCAGTGTTTTATTTTTCAGTCCTTTGACGGCTCAAATGCCGACTAGGAATGACGGACTTTATGGTCTTAAGCGCTCCGGATCAAAAATTATTTATGTAATCCGCGATGGAATTAGAAACTATCTCCCAATTCTTAGGTCTTAATTTTAATGGGATATAATTGTTTACTCTCGGGGCTATGTAGGCGTGTTTTATCGCTCTTAATTTGTCAGCCACCATAGGCAAGACTTCTTTGAAGTCCAATTTTTTATAATCAAAGAATCGTCTGCTTGCATCATAAAATCTATTCCTTTCCACTAACCCTAAGCTGTAAAATAGATCGTAGATGTCTTTCCCTTCCGTCCGTCTATAAACTGCATATAACTTTCTAGCCAATAGCTCTTCTAAACTATAAATATTTAGGCCATACACTCGTTCCTCGCTAAACGAGGAGACAATCTCTTCGATGCTCGTATTTGACCATGCCGGCGCGATCTCATTGAATGCGACGTCTAGTCTTACTTTATCTCCATTGGAGCCGGGCAGCCGGTATTTAAAGTCAATTTGATAATATATCTTGAGTAACCTTTTTTCCGTGCCAGAAAAGTCCTTCGCTTTTGTCGCTACTTCATTTAAATGACCGATCAATTCATTTATTTTTATCTTATGCCTCAACTCAAAATCCGCATCTTCCGAGAATCTCGCTTTTTCTTTCAGATAACCCTTGTTTATAGCCGTCCCGCCAGTCAATATAAAGTCTTTGTTTGCAAACATCGATATGTATTGCAGAAGCCGCATAAGGTAGTGGTCTTTTATGACGAAATCGGTCGATAAACCATGTCTACTCGCCAACATCGTATACATCGATTCATCCATGATATATCTTGCCCATTAAATCTTTCTCCTCGATATAGTCCATTATATGCCATTTCTTTATAAATTTCCCGTGACGACCATTTCCAAGTTTTACTAGCTGTTTTCCTAGATTCAATCCTTTCAATACGTCTGACGGCACGGCGCCATCTGATACGTGGTTCAATAATTCGAGTAAAAAACCGACCTTCCTGCAAAAACCGCTTTTACCGAATTTTTGGGCATAAAACAAAAATGTCTTCCAATCGTCATCACTTAAATCAAGCCTGGGAATCGCCGCCAGGATATTCGAATATCCCCCGCTGTGCTGTGGAAGATAAAAACTATCATATAGCGTCTTTGATTTTGATGAGACAAAGTAATCCTTAAAAGAGACCGCCCCGGTGGCTCTTTTGCCCAATGCTACTGCCCTTACCTCTATGGTTTTATTCAGTGTTTTTGATGCGGAAGTCCTTTGAGTGCATACAAAAATAGCAGATGGGTATTCGTCCATCGCACCGTAGACATACAAAGCCGAAGAAAAACCAAGATAGCCATTGAAGGTATTCAAGGCGGCTAAAAATGGGTCTTTTAGCGTTTTTAAGTTCGGGGCATTCACCAAATAAATCCCTTTTTTCAACCTGGTGATCCACCCCTTCTTGTTCATCCTGGCTAAAAGGACCAGCAAAGTTCTTTTCTTTAAATGGACCAGACCGCTTATCGTTAGAATATCGTATATTTCGCCCTGTCCCAGATTAAAATAGATCTCTTGTTCTGTTTTGGATAAGTTGTTTTTCATATATGTTAAGTATATGATTTATATACTATTAATATTTATAAAACAATAAGATCCCGAGCGTCCTGCATTTATGGATCCAAAGGAGGAAAGAGCTAAACGTTTATCAATCTTTAGATCTAAGAGGGCATAAACATGTTTGATTTGCTTGTAGGCGTGCGCATAACTAGTTCGATAAATCTTTATTCTGCAACGCATAGCCGCCATCATGATCGTGCGGCCGTCTTTATCCCGACGTTTAAACGTCAAGGAGCCATTTCCACAACGGTACGAACCTTATCTTCTTTCCCTTGACTTTTTCTTCGGCTTCGTAGTCCCATGTTATGACGAGGAGATCGTTGCAGTGGAGCTCTTTAGAGGCCTTGATGAGATCGCTGATTTCCCTCGGTTTTATGACTTCTCTAGAAGACGCATACGTTACTTGTATGATCCGGCTTATCTTAAAATTTTCCTTTATTAGGAAATCGACTTCATGCTGTTGGTGGTCTTTCCAATAATATATTTCTTGCGATTTTCGGTCATAGCTCTTCCTCCTGAATAATTCCACTGCGACCATGTTTTCCATCAAGCCGCTGAGATCTTCTGAAAGTCTGACGCCGATACTGCTTATGATCGAATTATCGATGCAGTATATCTTCTTCGGAGCTTTGAAAGTCTGCCTTAATTTAAATGAAAACCTCTCTAATCTGAATAGAAGGTACGCCTCTTCCATGTATCTGACCCAGTTAGACAGGGTTATCAAGCTATTTGTCTCGCTTACGCCCCTCAACGATTTAAAAGTGAATTCATTCGCTGAATTGGAAACGAGATATCTCGCTACCTTTCTCAGATCTTCTCTGTTTTTTATCTTGTGCCTGTTTATGATGTCCTTTGTCAATATGTCGCTATATATGCTAGCGACTATCTCTTTGCCGGATCTTATGCTTTCTGGAAACCCGCCGTTCTTCAGATAGACCCTAAGCAAGGCGATAAGCTGCGCCTTTTCTTTCGTCGTAAATACGGTCTTGATCTCAAATTTCTCATATCTTAAAAATTCCTTGAAACTAAACGGGAAAAGAGTCACGTCTATATGCCTGCCAGTCAGGCGCGTAGCTAATTCCCCCCCTAAAAGATTCGAATTTGAACCGGTGACTATCACTCTATTGGTATCCCGGAGCCTGGTTATGAATAATTCCCAACCTCGTATGTTCTGTATTTCGTCAAAAATAAGATTGTCTACAGACGGCCCGTACAGCTCATAAAATATTTGTAATATCTTATTAAGATCGGAAGTGTCCAGATCTATAAGTCTTTCATCGTCAAAATTTATATAAGCGAATTTTTGCTTGTAAAACGTCTGTATAGAAAGCACTGATTTACCCGCCCTCCTTACACCCAAGATCACCAAAGAGTTCGGATATTTTATGTACTCGCTTACTTTTAACTCTCTCCCGATCATGTTTTCTTTTTCCATCAACTTTTCTATCCTTTCTCTTTGTTCCTCTATCGTGACTTTCAAAAGCTCCAAGTCCATATTATCAATAGTATCTTAGATTATTTAAATGTTATATACTATACTATGCGTCTTTTAGATAGGCTTGGAATGGGATCGCAAGAGAGTCGCATACGTAGCCGAAAGCGTGAGGAAGACGGACAAGTGTAACTTTTACCGAAAGAAAGGGCAAATTCGATGAACTTGCATGCCACGAAGTGGCATTTAAATATTAAAAAGCCGATAAGTCGATTTCCGGATAAGAGCCTACAATAAAATCTGCGCCGCTTAATTTGTCTCTTTTAAACGAAGTCGTTAAAGCGACGCACCTCATATTAGCTCTCTTTGCTGCTTCTATTCCATTCGGGGCATCTTCTATCACTAGGCAGTCCTGGGGTTGCGAATCCATCTTCTTTGCGGCGTATAAGAACGCGTGCGGGTTTGGTTTGGAAACGTACCCTACATCTGCTATAGAAAAGATTTTTCCATCGAACAGCTCTGACAGCATCAGTCTTTTATCGATCACTTCTAATAGTTCTTTGGCTAGGGCTGTTGCGATGCACGTCCTGTATCTTCCTCTGATTCCTTTATAAAAACTTTGAAACCCAGGTATGAAATTCAGCTGGCTCTCAAACAGCTCTCTTACCAAGCCGGCTCTTTTCTCTGTCAACTCCTTTGGGTCGCCGCTAAGTCCATATATCTCCTGCATTATGATCATCCCTTCGATTTGTGACCTGCCGGTAATCAAATGTTTTCCTTTCTCTCTATCGTAGACAAGGCCCCTACGTCTTAGAAGTTCTTCTTGGGCTCTATCCCATATTGGTTCAGTATCTACGACGACTCCTTCTAAATCAAAAATTATGGTATCGATCATAAGTCGCTGTGTCTTTTATACTGATAATGTTCTCATGAGTTTTTTGACCTTTGATACGTCTACTCTTGCAGTATACGGTTTGGCGTTTCGCTCTTTCCCTGATATTTTCCCGGCCTTAAAATAAGTACCGACTATCGCGCCATCGGCATATCTCAAAAGACTGGCTGCGTTCTTCGCATCCATCCCGCTGCCGATCAGTACCGGGATGCCGACGGAATTTTTACAGCTTACAAGTTTTTCTATGGCTGGTGGCTCCCCTGTCGCCTTGCCCGACACTATCACGGCATCGGCGCATTTCTTCTCGGCTTCCATTGCGGATCGTTCGATTGGCTGCCCATTTAAATTTTTGGAGTACTTTACTTGTATATCTGAGAACAAAGCGATTTTTTCCGCTCCTATGGATTTTCTATATGCGACGATCTCGTCTGGATCTGGATGTATCTCTCCAAAATCCGTGGATATATCGTCTACAAATGAGGATATCCTGACAAAGGCGCCGCCGATCACTTTAGCGATCGACAAAGAAGCCTTATAATCGTTCCAAAGTACGCTTACCCCGAGTGGCAGATTTGTGCGCTTTCTTATCTCTGCGCCGAGATAGGTCATCGCAGCTACGGTCTCTGGATTTACAAATATCCTATGCGGAAAGTCGTAATTATTTTCCAATACCACGCCGTTTACGCCTCCCATCTCGAGAGCCTTCAGATCTAGAAGGGCATTTTTTAGCACCTCGTTCAGGTCCCTAAATCCTTTGTATCCTAAGAGGGGCGAGAAATGAAGCGCGCCTATGATCGGTTTTTCCTGGCCAAAGGTCTTTGTCAATCCTCTATTGCGTCCCATGGGTTTACGAGCTCCGCCTCGGCAGGTATCGATTCCTGTTTTACAGAGTAAATATATGGTCTCCTTCTATCACTTTTATGATCCAGATTAAACTTTACAGTATCAGAACTGGCCAGCGTCTCAATGTGGGATGACAGTAGATCCCTCTTTGATTCGCTCCAGACGGAGATATATTCCTCTGGCTTAAGACCCATGACCGCACCGCAATAAAGTTTGGATGGATTAAATTTGGATATTCTTTGCAAAGTCACGATCATTGACCTACCGCTATCTATGTCATCATCAATGATTATTACGCGCTTGCCATGGATCTTTTTGCTTAGGTCTGATTCTGTCATGTAACCCGGCGGCATTGGGGTATAGTCCCCTCTCTTGTAATTGGAGTATCTCAGCGGCACCAATTCCGCATTCGGTTTTATATCTTTTATCAGCAAGGCCGGCTCCAGGCCACCAGAAGCTATGTAAACTATCGTATCTATCTTTACGCCGCTCAATGCTTTCTTTGCTGTCGCGTAGAATGCCTCGACAAACCGTTCTTTATCCTCACCCAACATCTGATCCAAATATCTCGAATTTGGGCCTCTGTTAATATCTCTTGTTAGCAGCCCTTTAGAAATGTCTCGTAACCCTTGTCTTATCCCTTTTAGATCCATGTCCCTCTTCTTGGTGACTGTTGGTATCAGCTTCGCACCTATCGACAACAATGTTTCCATCGTTTCCTTATCTGACGGCTTTGGCTTATAATCGGAACTGCTTTTGTCCGGTAAAAGTTTATCAAAATAAAGCTGCGTTATATCAAGGACCCGCCCGGCTAAACGTGCCGGATCCTTGTCTTTTGAGGCTTCCCTGAGTATCTTTTCTAGTTCGGTCAAACGATGGGGAGTAGAACCATTTTCATTGTAAGACATTCAAATTCTAGATTATAACTGATATAAATAACTTTCTCCGATTATTATTCGGTTGCATAACTCATTAATAGAATAGCCGTATCTACAAGGATATGGCTTCTAACAAGCTAAAAAAAGGATCTTTGTGGAGGAGATCCTTCAAACCAGGTGATAGACATGGAAAAGAAGGACA
>JAKASS010000019.1 GCA_021818905.1 Nanobdellota archaeon | reverse complement strand
AAACGTTCTATGAGAAGAGGGTGACGCCTTTCGGCAACAGCGCCAAGATAGATGCCCCTAGAAGATACAGAGGAAAACGGGCTTACGTCGTGATACTAAAGAAATAGGCTAATTCTGTCCCACAGCCCATCTGGGCACAACACCACAGAAACGGGGGCAAAAAAGCGAAAAGAGGCGTAATAAGCCTAATAACACTAATAACACTAATAAAAGGCATTGAGAATGGCACGACGCGGTCCTAAAAGCCCCCCGGCTCGGTATGCATGGGCGGCGGCAGTGATTGTGGGCGCAGCCGTGATCATATGCTTTTTCTCTCTTTCCATACGCCCCCGCGGCGCAGATTTTATTGTAGGCTCTTATCCGGAAATCGACTTATCGGCTTTTTAATATTTAAATGCCACTTCGTGGCATGCAAGTTCATCGAATTTGCCCTTTCTTTGGGGCTTCGTCACTGTGAGTTCTCCCTTACGTACTTCTTGAAGAACCAGACTAGAAATATCGAATCATCTTTTTTTGTCTGCGCCCTTTCGAGCGCTTTATAATAACTGTCCCTGTTCTCATACTCGATATTCTGCATGGGAAAACCGCGTTTATTCAGGACGAAATTCATCGCCAGACGGCTTATTCTCCCGTTGCCGTCGGCAAACGGACGTATGGTAACTAATTTCAAGTGTACCATGGCAGCGAGTTCTACCGGATTCATCGTCGTCCTGTTCTTTTCGTACCAGCCGAAAAATCTTCTCATTAGTGGATAAACTTCAAGATGCGTCGGAGGTACGAACTTGCTTCCGGACATCCTTACGTCAGAAACTCTCAGTTTACCCGCTATATCCGGCTTTGTCTGGAGGAAAAGTTTCCTATGCCAGTCTAGTATGAGATTATACGATAGGTCTTTCCCCGTCGCCAGCATTTCTTTGAATACCCTTTGGTTGGCCTCGGCCTCCTTTATATCATGGACAGGTTTGTTACGTGGGGAAATACCATTTTCTATCAGGTTCGCCGTTTCTCGCAGAGTCATAGTGGATCCCTCGATACGCTGGGTATCATACGTGAATCTTATCGCGAAGGTATCGATATTCTTTTCGTTCTCTGATTCCGGCATCGCGCGCAGCGTTTTCAGGTGGTTCTTGCGGATTTCCTCGAATCTGGAAAACCACTTCGCGCCGTATATCTCAAATAGAAAGTCCTTTTTCATCTCGTCCGCGTTTTTCGGCATCTTTGAACCAATATATCTCTCTTTCGCGAGCACCCGGCCGTTTGACCTGTAAGTGTGCCGCAGGTAATAATATGTCTTTCCGCCCCCCCGCTTCCTCTTTATCGATACCATGTCATTCTTGGCATCTACATATATTTAAATATTCTTATTTATATAAATATGTAGAGGTAGGAAATCCATTGACGGTATAAAACCTATTTATTCGGCGTCGGGTCTGATATTATAGTTATGTGCGAAGATTGTAATGATGACGCGGGGCGGCAGGTGTTCTGCAATTGCAGCGATTGTTCTAATCACGAAGAGAATGTAACAAAAAATTCAAAGAATTCCGTGATGTTTTGCCCCAAGTGCCGGCATTACCTCGCTTAGGCCGTTTTGAGCTGATCAAAAAGACACGACATAAGACGAGCTTTGTAGTCCTGGATTTATCATCGACGGCGGCGAGTCTTTCTTTGGTCCCTTATACAGCCCGTTTAGCATGCTATAAATCCAGTCTCTAAACATGTTGATAGTCGGGGGATACTTTACTGGAAGGGCGCGGGAAACTTGACTGGGCGGCCTTTGTTGACAGTTTAGATTATATGGGCAGCAACGACCCGCTGGACAAAATCAGTATGAAAAGCATTTACAAGCATGTTTGTTCAGGTAAATCTAAAGGTTCAGGAGCCATTTCCACAACGGTACGAACCTTATCTTCTTTCCTTTTACCTTTTCCTCTGCTTCGTAATCCCAGGTTATGACGAGAAGGTCGTTGCATCTTAGTTCATTGGCAGACTTAAGCAACGCCTTTGTTTCTCTCGGCTTTAGGTCTAGATTGCTACTGGCATAAGTCACCTGAATAAGCCGTTTTACAGTGTTTTTGGACCTTAATACAAAGTCTACTTCGTTGCCAACGTGATCCTTCCAATAGTATAACTCTAAGTCGGGCTCGAAATAATTTTTTCGTATGCGCAATTCTATAGCGACGACGTTTTCCATTAGCCTGCCCTTGCTTTCTGCAGATTCGGACAGGATCGCGTTCAAAAGGCCGGTATCGATAGAATAGATCTTTTTGGGTGCGATGTATCTTTCCTTAAGTTTAAAAGAGAATCTCTCTAGCTTAAAAAGAAGATATGCGTCTTCCGCGTACTTTAACCAATTATCTACTGTATGGTCCCCTTTTAGATTGAAAATATTTTTAAGCTTGTTTAAGGTTATCTCGCCAGAAAAGTTAGAGAGGGCGTATTTAATCAATTCTCTGATCTTTGAGACGTACTTTATGTTATATCTATTGATTATGTCTTTTTCTATGATGTCGCTATAAAGATTTACTAAATACTGCTTGCCTTTGCCGTAACTGAGCGGAAATCCTCCTTTGATCAAAAACTCCCCCATGACTTTTTTTAATACGGCTTTCTTTTCTGTCAGGTATGATTCTTCTTCGCTGAATCTTAGCCCCTTATATTCAAGCAATTCCCGGAAGCTAAAAGGCATAAGTAGATGATCTATGTGCCGTCCCGTAAGGAAGGTTCCTAGTTCTTTGCTCATTAATTTAGAATTGCTCCCGGTTATGACGACGCGGTTGGAAGGCGCTAGCCTAGAAACGAATCGCTCCCAGCCGTTCACATTTTGGATTTCGTCAAAGACCAGATTTTTGGTTTTCCCTTTTATAGAGTATATCGCCTCTAAGACATTATTAAGTTCTTGACCGTCTATTTTCAGTCTTTCGTCCTCAAAATTTACATATCCAAATTTTTCTCCTTTGAATAGCTGAAAAGCGAAAATCGACTTGCCTGATCTCCTTGGTCCCGTGATTATATTTGCGGCACCGAACCCGATGTCCTTTCTGTTTAGCTTCAATTCGCGATTTATTATGTTCTCCTTATCGAATATATCCGATATCTCGCGCTCCCTTTCTATTATTGCAGACTTTATGTCAGACATCGAGGCCATGATTTTCTATGGGGCCTAGTTTATTTAAATGTTTGCTCTGTTAGAGCAGAATATTACTTAAAGCTGGCTATGCCATATTACCGTTTCCACTGTGGTCATTTGCATTTTTCGTCTAGAAACCACTTATTTAGGCTTTTCCTTTAAATAAGGAAAGAATTTATAATTGTTTCCTTCTTTCTGATCGCATTGTAGAAAGGAGACGTTAAGGCGAGACCTGTTCGCATTCGTGGCCGCACCATCGTTCCCATGCTCAGCCAATCCTGCCAAAAGCGTTTATTTGATAGGGTACTTGCCCGTGCAGATCAACATTCACCCAAGACACCCAAAGAAAAATCGCTTGGATAACATACCTTTAAGGTGTCCAGGTTGAAAAACGGCTTAAGGGTCCCTGCGGAGCCCAGTCTTTTGATCATCTCCTCCTTGTCCGTGCCTTCTTCTACCACGTCTATGAGCAAGTCGAATTTGGTGTCGAGAAGCCTGAACAGGTCTTCGATCGTGGCCATAAATATCATGTAGATCTTTTTACATTCGCCCGCCCGTCTTACAAGGAGGCCGAAGCCGTCGTCATCGAAATCAAGACCTTTTCCAGACAGGACGGAGGTCATCTTTTTCTTCAGCGCGACGACGCCGTCCGGTGCTGGCGTCTTTGCCCTGCGAAGAGAAGTCTTTTCCAGTCTCCTCGACCTAAGGCTTATCAGCCCGGCATCGATGTCTTTGTCTATGGACACCGCATCCGCTTTTATCACGCAATAAGGCGAGACGCTCGGAGACAGCGCCAAAAACTCCCCGACTTTTAGGTTCTGGATGGCGGATCCTATTTCCGGCGCGGCCCTGTCTCCGAATATCCTTGGGATGTCTTCGGCCAGGTTTATCCGTCCTATGAATTTTGTGTTGGAATTTTGTATCACGCTGGACAAAAGCGACGATGCCTGTTGGTCGGAAAAGATAAAGCCGACGCCGAGTTCGCGCATCTTGGATATCACTTGGTGCAGCAGCGGTATGCCGAGTGCGTAATCCTTTTCCTTTCTTACGTCGAGTATCGTATGAGCATCGTCTATGCAGATTATCTTGTAGACTTTGCCCCGCTTTTCCGCCTGGGAAAGGTTCATGTAAAAAAGATACGACAGCATTATCGAGACTATGAAGCCCTGCTCGGCGAAACCAAAAGTGTCTATCCCGAATATGGCGTTGCTTTTGTCGAGTCCCTGCAGAGAGATGCCGGTCCTGCTACTGAAAGCCTTCGTGGAGGAGACCAAAGCCTTTATCCTGCCTCTCACGACCTTTAGGTATTCGTTCCTTGCCGTAGTCGTCTCCAGCAGCAAAAGCAGGTCCATGAGAGACGGCGTTTCCGGACCCGTCCAGCTCTCATAGAGTTCAAGGACTTTCTCCAGAAGGAAATCTCTGCTCCCTATCAAAAGGGCGAACGAATGCGAGAAGGCGTCCGCGAAGTGGACTGCCCATTCCGTCTTGGACACGCCGGGCGGGGGCTCGAGCGGGTTTATCCTCAGGTTCTTTTCATCGAAATAAAAAGTGTCGTCGCCGTAAGCGAGGGCGCGGTAATCCCGCTTGAGATCAAAAAGCATGTAGGTGAGGCCTTCGTCCCCGAGTCTGCTTAGTATGTTATATACCAACGAGGTCTTCCCGTGACCGACGGAAGCCGCCACCAAAATATTCCTGTTCAGGTCCGTCTTTGACAGCTTGAACTCGGCCCCGCCGGGGACCACTCTGCCCGCAATCACGCCGTCCGCCATGCTTTCCGGGACCGGCGCCTGGACCGGACAGGCCATGGGGGACCTTCTTTGCATCGCTTCTACCTTCAGCAGCATGCTGCGCAAAAGGAACGCCCGTCCGTTGTCGCTCGGCGTCTTGGAATATCGCTCCAAAAGACGCACGATGCCGGAAACGTCCGTAGATTTCCCGTACTTGTCGATGGCCTGGATCACCCCTGCCAGAAGATCGTCGGCTGTTTCCATGCTCAGTCCTTTGCCGGCGGCTCCAGGAAAGAAAAGTCCATTATCAGCTTGGCCGTGTCCACCGCGCTCTCGCCGTATATGTTTATCCGGTACCTGAAGAGCAGGTCCCTGAAGATGCAATTTGATTTCTGCAGCTTGTCTAGCGCCGCTTCGATTTCTTTCCATGGGATGTTCAGCCGCTTCCTGAGCTTCCTTATCGAGATGCCGTTCTCCAGCGCAAAAAGGACATATAGGCTCATGCTGTCGAAATCGCTTATCCTTTTCTCCAGACAGCCGGCGCAGACGGTCTCGTCAAGGTCATAGCGGTGGTCCGTGCAGATTATCGCATCGCATTTCGAACAAAAAAGCATCTTGTCGGTGCTGTCTACTACGTGTCTTCCGTTGACGCAAAGAGACCTGGACTTTAATCTTACGAAGCCGCCGTCCGGCAAAGACAGGCTCTTATAGCCGCTTATGTTATAGGCATCGAGCATAGTAGTCTCCTGATCTATTACAGGTTTCTCCTCTCCGATTGCCGGCGGACTCATCGAGGAGATCGCTGCCTGTATCTCCGTGTTGCGCTGGTCGAGCTCGGAGACTTTCTTGTTCAGCTTAAGCAGCGCTTCGTACAGCTTGCTGATATCTTCTTCCATGATCAAACGTCCCTAGCCACCATGTCGGGTATGAACGTGACGACCTGCACGAACCCGGAATATATCTCGGAAAGGATGCTCGGCTGGTCTGCTGCCGGTTGCTGCCTGCCGAACAACGAGTAATTTGGGCTGCTTACGACCGTGACCGGCGCAAGATCCTCATGCAGATAAGGCGCTTCGCTGTAGTCTTCGTGCCCCGATATATTTGCAAGAAAGATCGTGCCATTCGAAAGGTTTGAAGTGTACCGGTAATAATCGCTCGATGGTCCACTCTGGATCCAGTACTCCTGGTCTTCGACAGACGCCAACCCGGAAAGTATGGCCTTGTCACTCGCTTCCAGCCCAGAAAATCCTGCGGTGTAATTATAGCCCGCGGCCTTGGCTTGGATAAGCGCCGTCTGGTTCTGGATCAGACTTTCCTCGTCGTAAATGTCAGAAAGTGACGATTGTATCTCGCCGTAACGGGTGCCGAGGCCGGATATCTCCGCCTGATAACCGCTGTCCTTGGATACCAACCCGGAAAGCGTGTCGTTGACCCCAGACAGCGTAGCTTCGACGTCATGATAACTTTTGTTCAGCGCATATATCTCACCTTGGTAACCCGATATCGCCTCCTGATAACCTGATATTTCGGAAGTCAGGTCGACGAGGGTCTTGTTTATGTAGCTAAGCGCTGAGATCGGGATCGAAACCGAGGCGTTTGAAGCGGCGTTTGCTACGGTCGTGTTTTGCCCGCTGGCCGGGTCATGCGCGACCCTTACGATGACGAGTTGCCCAGCGCCTCCTTCGCCGCCCCATCCTTTGTAAAAGGCATCTGGATCGCTAAAATAATATGAGTTTAGGCTTCCTCCGCTCAGGTTGTATACTCCTTTGTTTAGATACATGGAAGAAAACACTATTTCTAGCACGCCGCCTCCTCCCGCCCCTCCCCCGCCGCCATTGTACTCCGGACTATAGCAGGGAGTCCCGGCAGATCCCCCTTGGTTAAAGATAGAGCCAAAATTCTCAAATGTAGAGGTGTTGATTATAAGACCATACGCCCCTTCGGAACCAGCTTCACATGAAGAGTTGCCTCCCGAAGCCCCGCTCAAAATAGACTCATTAAATATCGGCGAAGATAGATCCCCAAGAAGAGGAGCTTCTGCACCGGCGCCTGCCGGGTTATCGCCCGCCGCACCGCCACTTACCCTAGTGTTAAGGCCTTCCGTGGCGCTGGCATCGCCGTTTGTGCCTCCGCCGCCCCCAGAACCTCCATATGACATAGGAAGACTGTTGTAGAAATGAAGCCAGCTTTGGTGGATTATCTTCCCATAATTCGACAAGAAAGTTACGTTGAGGATATTCCTGTGATAGTAAATAGTCCCGTTATTGTAGATATAAGAAAGACCAAAAAGACCCGAGGCTTTCATTACATAAAGCGAAGAGCCATTCTCCAATATTATCCCTTTAGCCTGTGCTTCGTAGCTGCTTAGGTTAAGGCTGCCTCCGTTCTCTATGATTATCCATCCCGAATAGTTAAGGTTTGACATCATAGTATAGTGGGAAGATACCGTGAAGTTACCGGTTATCTGCTCAGCTTTTGCTGTCCCCGCCATCGACAGTAGCAAGAGGAACGCGATGCTGACAAAAATCGATAGTTTAAATTCTTTCAGCATAAAGACCCCAGATTATATGAAAGCAATAATATTGATAACAAATTAATCGAGATGACACCTACACCACCGTTTCCTCTGGAACGTGTTTCTGTTTCGATGAAAAACATTTCGTCCCTGTAAATTTTATTATCGATCATCTCAAAGTCGAGTCCTGCATTTCCTGTGGAGAATTTTTCTCCGCTTTTTTCTTTTTCCATAAATTATTCTAAGTAATAGGAGACGGTTGTATTTAAATTTTTCTATATTTAACTCCAAAAAAGTAGCAAACAAATATATTGTATAGTCTGAGCGGTGAAAAGCTAAAGATTTTTTCCAGTAGAAACATGGCTCTCAAAAATCGGCCAAGAAAAATTTCCTGTGGAAAGATCCCCTTTCAAAATGTTTGCAAAAATTAATTTTTTGTTTGATATCTCCTTTCGACTGGTTTTAAGAGATTTTAGATGTTTCCTATGGAACACACCTATATTTCCTGTGGAAGGCATATTTTATATATTTATATTATTCTATATAGAATAATAGAAGATAGAAAAGGTTAGAAAGCGATTTTTGAAGTTTAAATAATCTCCATAGGAAACGTAGGTGTCTCTATGGAATCATAGAAATACAGTTATATAATCAAAGTTATATATCTTTTAGTTATATTATCTATTTAAATAGGAAAATCTATTAGATATTAATCAAAAATCATATGACTAAAGAAGTTTTTGATGGCAATCTAAAAATCGCGTCTTCCAAAACTTCATCTGATAACGAAAAAGCAAAAATAAATCCGAAAGAGATATTCAATCAATTCCTTCTCAAGAAAAGGATATTCAAAAATAAAGAGGTCCTTTCATCATCGTTCGTGCCTGGGGCTATTTCGCACCGTGATACGGAGATAGAAGAAATATCAAACATCCTCGCGCCGAGCCTTTTGATGGAGAGAGTGTCGAACATGCTGATCTATGGATTTTCAGGCACAGGAAAATCCCTTGTTACTAGATACATCGCACAGAACCTGGCTTCCACTGCGATGGACAAGAACGTAAACATACTTCCTATATATATAAACTGCAGACTTGAGAACAACAACACAGAGTACAGGCTTATCTCCAATCTGTGTACGTTTTTCGGCGTCAAGGTACCTACGAGCGGCCTTTCTGTGAACCAGCTTTACAAGAAGATGGTGTCGGCAGTGGACATTGAGGACAAATATATAATAATCATATTAGATGAGATAGAGAAACTCATACAAAACGCAGGTGATGGCGTGCTTTACAGCCTGCTTAGGCTGAACGAATCAATGAAGCATGCAAAGATATCGATAATAGGCATATCCAACAATACGGATCTTAAGGCCTCGCTGGACCAGAGGGTAAAAAGCTCTTTGAGCCCCGTCGAACTTGTGTTCAAACCTTACAATGCGATAGAAATAGAGGACATACTAAACGTCCGAGTCGGCGAATCTTTCTACGAAAACGCCATGGATGAGGGTGTCGTCAAGAAATGTGCGGCGCTTGCGGCACAGGAACATGGCGATATCAGGAAAGCCCTGAACCTTTTGAGGGTCGCCGGAGAGAACGCGCAGCAAAGCGGAAGAAGCAGGTTGACAGAAGAAGACCTCGATAAAGCTTCAGCAATTCTTGAACAGAACATAACCGAAGAGATTATAAAGTCGATGACAAAACAAAGCAAGTCGATACTTTATTCGATAATAGTGGTCGCCAGGAGTAAAAGATTAGGAAAGGTCTATAGCGGCGAAGTATACGATGCTTACATAAAGATAGCTGAAAGATACGGATTGAAAGCGCTTACGTTCAGGAGGATCTCCGATCTTATAGCGGACATGGATTACAATTCATTGATAATGTCTAGGGTAAAAAGCAACGGTCGTTACGGCAGGACGAGGGAACTGAACATAGCTTTCTCCCCTTCTCTGCTTACAAAGATAGAAGAGATCCTAAGGAACGACCTGAAATGACAGGCTTTGTTTGATAAGCAGCACTTTTTAAACAGATTTTGACTTTATAAACAAAGCCAAGAAAAACGGAGTCCGTGCAGGACGAGCCCGAGCTGAAGGCGATGCTTTACAACCAGCTGATCGGCTGAAGCGTCAGCAAAGAGAAGATCCAAACGAGTCGGACATATCTGGGCTTGTTTAAGGGACTTATGCACAAGCGTATACAGAGCCTAAGGATTAGGCTCTGTAGAAATCCTATGATAATAATATAAGCAAGCTGTATGAATCGCCGGATGTCGTAGACTACGTCAATCACCTTCACCTCCTTCAGCTTGTCCGGATGCAGCCGGCTGCCCAAGGTGGAGCCGAACTTCCTCTTCTCCACGGAGTTGACGGTCTCCACGATGCTTCGTTTGTGGTACTCGTCAAGTGGAAAAGACGCTTTCATCAGCTTCCTCCACCTGCCGTGAGTCCTCCATATCGGAACGCCTTCGTTCCTTGCAGGGATGATGGATCCTGCGTGAAGTCTCTCCCTTGAAAACCTGTGGTCTCTCTACGGATCGTAGCCTTTATCAGCCAGTATCTTACCGATCTTTACCATTTCGGCGGCTTTCTTCATGAGCGGTATGAAGGTCTTATACGATTTCCTGGACCTATTTATTATTAGAGGTGGGCTTTCTTTTCTATTGTGCTCTTTACGTCATCGTATGTCGGATAGGTCCTCATGACCGCACTGATTTCCACTTCCCATGTGTCTTTGGCGTCCTTTAAAGCCGTTTTAAAGTCAAGCAACGAAAACTCCTTTTTTCCATACCTCTGCATTTTCTCCCTTACTAAATCGAGATTTATCTTTGTGTCATATTTCTTCAAAACAGACCATATGTCGTACAAATCCCTTACGTAGCTCCCCTTTCTTTTTGCGTGCCTTTCTATCAATGCTTTTACCTTGTCCGCAAGCAACTCTTCCAATTCTTCAACTAATATGGTGTAGTTTCTCATATTTTCATACATTGGGTTACGGAACACCAGTCTAGGTTTCAAAGATACGATTTCTCTGGAGTTCAAGTCTATTGATACTTTCTGTAGTGCAGCGGGATTCCCAGAGCTGACAAAGAGAGGTCCTTCTATTCTTATTGAATATTCGAACATGTCTTTATATGCGGTCTTGCAAAAATTTGCTTTGAAATAGTTCCCAACATTTTTTATGCCGGCCTCTATTTTAGAGAGCACGTTTTCTACACGTTTAGTATAGCTTTCATCGGCCATTACAAAATCTAAGTCTTCTGAGAATCTGCCCGAACCATAAAATTTTGACAGTGCCGTGCCGCCTCTAAATACTATGCCTTCGGTTTTCGCATATATTTCCTTAAGTAAGAGTTCCTGTAAAAAATCTTTTTCTGCGTTCTCGGGCCTTGGGAAGTTAAGCATCGAAGAATAATTCCGCCACTTGTCTATTTCAGCCATATATGATCTTCCACCTTTTGTCTATTTTTGCGCCGCTCTTTGATAATTTTACATAATTTTTGGAGATATCGGGATATATATTTTTATCATCTATGCCATTATCTGCCAGTAAAAAGCCAAGTTTATTCATAAGAGCTGTATTTTTCATTCGCAGCGCATAATCGTTCAATTTATTGACGTTTAGCACGTTCTTGTTGAGACCGATAGAAACCGCTTCGCTTATTGAACCAAAAGAAAGGGTATTAAAATAAAGTGAATCTATGACTGCCTTTTCTGGTTCGGCTACAAATGCATTGTTTGAATCCTTAAGGAATGCAAAAACACGCGTTTTGTCAGTCTTAATGAATCTTATCTTGATGCCTTCCAAATCCAGTGTTTTGTGTTGCTTTGTACATATCACATCTATTTTGGCGGGCAATTGGGTAGTCAAGCCATAATAAGAAAATGCAAACATTGAGCTAACGTAAGACGGGCGGATTATGTTGGATGCGATTATGTAGAGCGCGATTTTAAGTGCATATTTATCCCGTTCTATTCTCATTATCAGCCCCTTTTTTGTCATCCTATATAGGAGCAGATTTACATAATGTTTTGTTTTTCTGGTTATTCTATAAACGTCTAGAGGAGAGAATACATTAAGAACATTTTCCTTTAGAATTTCGAGCAGTTCTTGACTTTTCATAGGAATTTATGTATATTCGTATATTTATAATTATCTTTTTTGATAATAATGACAATACAAAATAACGTGGGCCTCATTTGTCTGGTCGACATCGTGTACGATATCCATAGGTACGTCGTCCTTAAAGGCGCCATTTTTTATTTATGGCTTAGGATTTCTACAGAGCCGGTTTTGTTTAGGCGTGTGCATAAGTGCTTTATAGGATCACTGCTTCTGCAAGGAAGCCAGCAAAGAGAAAATCCAGACGGACCTAGGCTTATTTAAGGGACTTATGCACACGCATATAAATAACAAAAAAGCCTATAAATCAATTTATTCTTTACACTGTTTTATAGTATCCCCAGAGTTACTAAGTGCAGCTTAGTAAAGCCGGGCTTATGTCTGGCTTTTATCATAGGCCAATAAGAAGTCTCTTATTTCCAGCGCCTTCTCGGGATTCAGCGAAACGTGCAGGCCATAATTGGTCGGCTTTTCGAGGATAATACCTTCTTTTATAAGATCGTCTGCGACGTCTTTTGCAAAACCGCGCTTGTCTTTCGGCAATCCCTTCGGAATATTATCGTACGCCGTATGTTTTGCGCCCCAAATGTCTTGTATCGTCAATTTACGTAAAATCTTCGCTTTTATAAAGTTGTAATCATTAATTGAAACTTTCATATATTATCATGTAACATTTAAAGTATTTAAATATTGCCAGACCAGTAATAATAAGAGCAAAAGAATGGAAGGATCGATATTCGTTAAAGTACTCGGTGGATCGCCTACTGTAAAAGTACTTGACTTTCTTTTTACCTCGAGGGACTTCGATTACTCAAAGAAGGACATCGCAGAAAATTCAGAGGTGTCCTGGAACACCCTCGCTTCGATATGGACATGGTTGTTGGAGTCAGAGATCATAATAAAGACTAGACGCGTGGGGAAACAAGACATGTTCAAAGCAAACAGGGATAGCCCGCTGGTCAAAGTTTTGATGAGAACCTACGATGGGTTGATCGAGTATTCTATCAATAAGATGATAAGCGAGACTGCGGATAAAACCGACGTTTCTAAAGGCATCGGGCGTAGGCCTGTAAAGATCGTAAATTAAAGATGGAAGTCCGTGCAGGACGAGCCCGAGCTGAAGGCGATGCTTCACGACCAGCTGATCGGCTGAAGCGTCAGCAAAGAGAAGATCCAAACGAGTCGGACATATCTGGGCTTGTTTAAGGGACTTATGCACAAGCGTATAATTGCAATAGGCATGTGCATAACTCGACCACCTCAGCTATCGTTCTATAAATCGAATATATGTTCGATATTTCGAAAACTTTAAAAGCTAAACGTTTGTATTGATTTTGGCGCATCGAATAGATTCTATGGAAAGGCCTGAAACGACAGAAAAGTTTTTAGTGCGGACTATTTTTAGCATAATGAAAAAATTCAAATTTAAAAGTATTTAAATGAGTATGAGTATTATAAAAATATGAAATGTGGATCTTGTGGATATGAGTGGAAATACACCGCGAGAAACGAGGTCAAACGAAAATATATAGTTTGTCCGGTGTGCAGGGCAAATCTAAAAAATCCTGCCTGGGCACAAAATGTAAAAGGAAAAGACAGTCTAAAAGAAATAAAGGAAATAATCGGGCCCATACTCTCCAAGTATCACATCAAAAGAGCGGTCATTTTTGGTTCCTTCGCAAGGGGAGAACAGCATAAAGACAGCGATCTAGATATATTGGTGGAGTTTGATTACGACAAAATGGATGGTTTGGATTATATGCGTCTTTGGAAAGAATTGGAAGGAAAACTAGGGATCAAGG
The DNA here is from genome assembly GCA_021818905.1 of Nanobdellota archaeon. Lineage (GTDB taxonomy): Archaea > Nanobdellota > Nanobdellia > Parvarchaeales > Parvarchaeaceae > Parvarchaeum. Next base: position 323 of record JAKASS010000019.1, on the reverse strand, counting down.
TCGATTTAGTTTCATGGGATTACCTTAATCCATTATTAAAAGACAGTGTCGACAAAGAAGGAGTAGGGGCGTTATGAGAGATGTAAAACTATACGTATCAGAAATCCTAAGTTTCATACAACAAATAGAAAATAATCTGGGCTCCGAAGCACAATTCTTAGCTTCTAAAAATCGAGAAGACATCATTGTGTTTAACCTAGAAAAGATAGGCGAAGCTCTTAAGCAGATGGCCCTACATTTTCCGGAGTTTTCGGATGATAAAATAATAAAAGATTTTATAGGTTTACGCGACGTCGTGATCCATAAATATTTCGATGTAGATC
>JAKASS010000025.1 GCA_021818905.1 Nanobdellota archaeon | reverse complement strand
TGTCCTTCTTTTCCATGTCTATCACCTGGTTTGAAGGATCTCCTCCACAAAGATCCTTTTTTTAGCTTGTTAGAAGCCATATCCTTGTAGATACGGCTATTCTATTAATGAGTTATGCAACCGAATACTGGGAAAAGAAAGTTTTATATACTCTATCTTCTCTAACTATAGTTATGTGCAAAGATTGTAAGAACGACGTGGGGCGGCAAGGGTTCTGCAATTGCAGCGATTGTTCTAACTCCGAAGAGGATATAACAAAAATTCCAAAGAATTCCGTGATGTTTTGCTCCAAGTGCCAGCATTATCTCACCTAGGCCGTTTTGAGCCAATCAAAAAGGTACGACATAAGACGAGGGCAGAAGCCCGAAATTTGTAAAAAAGAGGTAAAAATAAACCTATTTATTTGGTATCGGGTCTGACATAATTATGTGCACACTTTGTATTGGCGTCTATGGACACTGGGGGATTTGCAATTGCAGTCAGTGTTTTAACTATGAGAGGTTTTGTCTCAAGTGCAATCATGAACTCGACGACACTGAGCCATTTTGAGCCGATTAAAAAGGCACGACACAAGACGAGCTTTGTAGTCTTGGATTTATCGTCGACGGCGCGAGTCTTTCTTTGGTCCCCTATACAGCCCCTTTAGTACGCTATAAATCCAGTTTCTAAACATGACTACCCCGATGACCACAATTATTGCGCCGATGTAAACCCCGTAAACAGAAAACAAATTAGCTATCGTTTGCCAGTTGCCAGCTACGGCGAATCCGATGTACATAAGCATGCCGGCCCAGATAGTGAAACCGGCAAAAGTGTATATTATGAATTTCTTTAGGTCCATCTTGAACGCGCCACAAACAATCGAAGTGCCAGAACGCACTACAGGCAGGATCTCCGTTATAAATGCAAACATCACGCCATATTTTTTAACCCACGCCTCAGCCTTTGTATAGCTGTCCATTTTGAAGCCGATTTTTTTCCCGTATTTTAGGACTACATCTATCCCTAGAAAATAGGATACAAAGTATCCGAACAAATTACCAGCCAGATTTCCCGTTACGACATCGGCGAATATAAAAAATGGATTAAGCGTCCCTATCGCGACAAGTGCACCGGCGAAAGGTAGTACGACTTCGCTCGGTATGGGCAGGAGAGTGGTTTCAAAGAACGCCAATACGAAAAAGGCGAGGTAGCCATATTGGGACATGAAAGCTATCAGCTGGTCAAGACCGAAAATCATAGTTTATATTATTGCCGTGACGATATAAGTTCATATCGGGATCGATTTACTTTTTGATGAACTCGCGCGGATCTTTATCATCGACCTTTAGGCCAAGGCTAACGCAACTGCCTAGTACTTCGTTTACAAGTTTGTCTTCCGTCTTACCCAAAGAATATTTTGAATGATCCATTGCGATTTTTCTGACATCGGCGAGAGAAACCGAAGCCGAGGCTTTTCTGTCCCCGAGACCCTTTTCGACTTTAGCGGCCTTTATCAATAGTTGCGAAACGGAAGGCATTAGGACGTTTAATTTGTATTCTTTTGTCGTTTTGTCTACTTCTATCTCTACCGGAACCTTCATGCCTTCAAAGCCTTTTGTCTGGTCGTTTATTTTTTTAATCACTTCTGGCGCTTTAAGGCCCAGCATAGTTATCTGCGGACCAAGTGGCGGCGCCGGCGTTGCCTTTCCTCCGTCAACTACGACTCTTACAGTGGTTTTCATCTTTCACTCTCGCTTTTTATTGTCGAAACATCGGATATTTTTATATTTACGTTTATTGGAACGGCAGATTCCAAGAACATGACCGTTATCTCCCCCCGATCCTTGTTTACGCCCTTGACAGTGGCAGTCTCACCCTTGAATGGACCGGAAAGAACCTTTACTACGTCACCTATGTTTATTTCTATATTCTGTTTTTTCTTCTCGATGGTTTTCAAAGCTTCTGTGATAGTAAGCTCCCTTTTTATTATTCCCCGAATGTGTTTTATGTTATAAATCAACTGCGAAACGCTTTCGTACGAATCAGCTTCCACTACTATGTAACCTTTCAGTGAATAGGGCTTTATTATCGCATGTACTCCAGGCACTCTCACAAGCTGCGATTCAAGTCTCTCCATAACCTGTGCTTCTCTGCCCACAGTCACGCGTATTATCAAGAAGTGCGACGCGTTCTCATTACTTTCACTCGATGCCGTGGTTTCCATGTGTTACCAGAATATGTAATAGATAAGATGCCGCAAGTATAAAAGCTTTTGTAAAATAGTGGCTCTGTAGAAATCCTCTAAGGGACTGTCTGATAATAAATTGCCATATTCCTAGTTTATCGAGTAGTTCCAGTCAGGATTAATGTCGTGCAAAGTGATCGCTATCCTGCCAAATTCTTCCTCTGAGATTTTTCTACCTTTTTCATATTTTTGCTCATCCATTTTTGCTGATATCCTTAATCCACTTTTTGTTTTTGTCCCCTTTATCAGATTTATTATCACTTCATAACTTATCAAGGGTTTTCCCTTCCAGTTCATACTTATGAACGAGAACATTTTGTGCTCTATCTTATTCCATTTGCTCGTTCCTGGCGGATAATGCAAAACGGTGATTCTCAGGTCATTGCTCACGGCAAATTTCCAAAGACAGTACTTCCATAACCTGTTTCGCGAACCAT
>JAKASS010000018.1 GCA_021818905.1 Nanobdellota archaeon | reverse complement strand
GTAAAGATCGATAAGATACTGGCTGATAAAGGATACGATTCGGAGAGAAACCACAGGTTTTCGAGGGAGAGACTCCGGGATTATGTGCATGCTAGAAATAAAAATAATGGGGCTATTGGAAGCCCCATTAGAGTTTAGGGAGGTTTTGTTGAAAAGCGTGATGTGGTTTGATAAATTTAATGCGCCGGGCCAAAATACCGACCCGGCAAATTAAAAACTTATCTCAGTACCTCTATACCGAGTTCCTGGCTTATCGCACCGGCCGTCTTTGAAAGAGTCGTTAACTCTTCCTGACCTAACAGATACGGCGAGCTTACGCCCGTTATTATGGTCATTACCCTTAGCTTTCCGGATAGACCTTCGTCGACCCTAGCGCCCCATATGACTACTGCATCTGGGTCTAGCGATTGCGTCGCTAATTCTCCTATCGCGTTTACTTCGGAGAGAGTAAGGTCCGGACCGCCCGTTATGTGTATCAAAGCGCCTTTCGCACCCTTGTAGCTGACGTCAAGCAATGGGTTGTTAAGGGCTCTTCTCACGACTTCATTCACCCTTGAATCGGATGCGTCTGTCTCTCCGATCCCTATGACGGAGACACCGCCCTGGTTCATTATCGCTTTAATGTCTGCGAAGTCAAGGTGTACCAAAGCTGCTGCGTCTGATATCGTTTCGACGATGCCTTTTATCATCGTAGCTACGACTTCGTTTGCTACGTTGAAAGCCTGGTCAAGTGGCAAATTACCCGCCAATGACACGAGCCTGTTGTTGTCGATGACGATTACGGTGTCGGAATTGGCTCGCAATTCCCCGAGGCCGGTTTCGGCGTTTTCTACGCGTTTTCTTTCTGTCTTGAATGGCATAGTCACAGTACTGATCACGATTGCACCCGCCTCTTTTGCTAATTTAGCGACTACTGGCGCCGCACCAGTACCTGTACCGCCACCCAATCCAGCGCATACAAATACTAGATCCGCCCCCCTAAGCGAATCCTTGAGTTCTCTTGCCGACTCCTCTGCTGCAGCCTTTCCCTTAGCAGGAAATCCGCCCGCACCAAGTCCACGTGTCAATTCTTTTCCAATAAGGATTTTCTTATCTCCGTGTCTTGCATTTAGCTGTACCTGGTCGGTGTTCGCTATCACGACTTCGGCGCCTTTAACGCCTTTTTTGTATAGCCAACTGGCCATGTTGTTGCCCCCGCCACCTATCCCTACAACTTTTATAAGGGCTTGGTTGAAAAGCGGTTCGTCTGCTCCACTTTCTTTGCTGGCTTTGAGCGCGCTCTCCACCAACAGATCCATTACCATTTTTTCCCTCCTCGCCGACAAAAATACAAAACCTAAAGCTTTATATTCTCATCTTGGCTTATTTATTTATAAAGAAAAGTAAGTGTTTCCCAATACTTACAAAATCATGTTTAAAAATTTGAACGTTCCCCAACGTTCGAATTTTAATTTATTCTTTTATAATGATTGTACTACTTTTATATTTAAAAGCCTTATTGAACTAGAGTTTCATAATAAATTTTTATAAGTTAAGCGCTCAAAATAAAATTTTTGATTGTGTCGCCTAAAAAAGTTAAAATATGACTAAGTCATAATCTAGACATGACGCTATCTAAAAACAACGTTCTAAAATCACTTAAGTTCGGCGATGTCGTCGAAGTAAATTTCAGCAAGCGTGATTTCCATGGCGAATTTATAAGATTCGATGACGAACGAAAATTAGTAGTAATAAAGCTAAAATCTGGCTACGATATTGCGATAGCGGAAAAAGACATCTCAAAAATTAGCATTATACAAAAAGCTCTATCCGTGAATAAGAAGACGGTTGCAGTGAAGGGCGCTTTGCCGATTCCCAATCCGGATCTGAGTATAATAACGACCGGAGGTACGATATCCTCCAAAATAGATTACAAAACCGGCGGCGTCTCGCCATCCGTGCCGCCGGAATACTATCTCCAGATAGCGCCCGGACTAAAAAACTACGGTAATATAGAAATAAACAGTTTAATGAGCATTTTTTCTGAGGACATGAAACCCGATGATTGGGTAAAAATAGCAAAAGCTGCGTACGACGCGATAAAAAAGGGGTCCAAAGGTGTAATAGTTACAACCGGGACCGACACGATGCATTTCGCATCTGCTGCCATATCATTCATGTTAAATCCTCTGTCCGTACCGATAGTTTTTACAGGCGCACAAAGAAGCACCGACAGAGGGTCCTCCGACGCATCGACAAATCTCTTGCTTTCTGCTATAACCGCTTCAAAATGGGCCGGCGCCGAATCTGTTGTGTGCATGCACGCTACGCTGAATGATGATTATAATTTCATAATAAGGGGCAATCGGGTTAGAAAAATGCATTCTGAGAGAAGGGATGCTTTTAGGCCCGTAAACTCTACGCCTTTAGCCAAGGTATATCTAGACGGAAAAATAGAGAATATCTCAGACCATTTTGACAGGGGCAAAGAGACGGTGCTTAATACTAGAATAGACAGTAAAGCAAAGTTACTTGTAGGCTACCCTGGAATGACCGGCGACGCCATAAAAGATTCAATAAAAAGGGGCGCACATGGTTTAGTAATTGCTGGCACGGGCTTCGGAAATCTGCCACTCAAAGAGAAGAGCGTATATGAAGCATTGGGATATGCACACAAAGAGGGGGTTCCAATAGTTATAACTTCTCAGACGATATATGGCGCTACAAATCGATTTGTATATAGTACATTAAGGGAACTTTCTGGATTCGATAATATAATATATGTTGAAAACATGCTTACTGAAACCGCTTTTGTAAAACTTATGTTTGCTATGGGCCAGACGGAGAAAATGGGTGAGATAAGGAATATTATGTGCACGCCTTTGGCCGGAGAAATAAATGATAAGGACAATTTTGGCGAGTTTTTAATATGAAGATACGCTGCGGGTTCGAATGGCATATTCAGATAAACAGTGGCAAGCTTTTCTGCCGCTGCAATTCGATGATGCACGAAGAACCAGTATGCGACCTTGAAGTGACTCGCCTCCTGCACCCTTCTTTCGGAGAAGGCGGCAAGGTAGACAAAAGTGCATCATTTGAAGGCGAAGCGATGAAAAAGACCATCTACAAAGTTTTTTCTGATTCCGACTGTCTTGTAGACTTAGATGAAGAGCCTCCGCATGCGCCGGACAAGAACGCGCTTGAAACTGCGTTTATCATGGCCGGTGCGCTCAACGCTGTTTTATTCAAGGACATTGTATTCATGAGAAAAATAATAGTCGACGGATCCAATACCAGCGGATTCCAAAGAACCGCGATAATAGGTTTAAACGGTAAATTTACGGTCGGCAAAAAGGAAATTGGCATATCTTCCATTTCGCTTGAGGAGGATTCGGCAAGAAAAGAGAAAGAGGACCGTAATACGGTTACATATAAACTTGATAGACTAGGGGTCCCATTGGTCGAGATAGCAACTGACATAATAGAAACTGATGAAAATAATGCAAAGGAAATTGCTTTAGCATTCGGCAAATTTACCAGACTTTTTAACGTTAGGCGCGGCATAGGGACCATAAGACAGGATGTAAACCTTTCGATAGATGGCGGCAGCAGGGTAGAACTTAAGGGCTTCCAGAACATAAGAGAAATGGACAAAGCAATAATAAATGAGGCAAGAAGACAGTTGGCTTTGATAGAGCTACAAAAAACCAAGCGATATCTAGTTGAGAATCTAGAAGGTGCTTCTGCTGTCGTTATAAGTGAAAAGTTGAAAAATTCGAGCTCAAATTTAATAAAAAACGCTCTGGCAAAGGGCAAAGAGATAATCGGTCTAAGATTAAGGGGCTTTGACGGGGTTCTAGGGACCGAGCTTATACCGGGTAAGCGTTTTGGTACGGAAATAAGCGATTATCTCAAGATAAAAGACTCTAGCGGGATTGTACACTCAGATGAGCTGCCTGCTTATGGAATAACAAAGGAAGAAAAGGATGAACTTTCCTATTCATTGGGCTGCGTAAATGGCGATGCCTTCCTTTTTTCTATATGTGAAAATGGGACTTCTGGCAAAGTAGGCGCCGACATAATCAGCAGAATAAAAGAGCTGCTTATTTCAGTACCCGCAGAAGTAAGGGTCGTAGAGGAAGACAATACAAACAGTTTTTTAAGGCCGCTGGGGGGCAAAGATAGGATGTACGTAGAAACTGATCTTCCTATCATAAGCGTTGAAAAGCATATACTAGACCGTGCTTTGGAATATGCTGGTTTTAGCGTAGATTCCTTGGTAGAAAAATATGGCATAACCGAAGAATTCCTTGATCTTTTGATCGGCGCAAAGAAACTTAACCTCGCGATAAAGCTTAGAAGCAAATTTAACGCCGCTCCAAAGACATTGATAACCGTTCTTGTAGATGATTTCAGATACACGAAAAGGCACTTCGACCTGGAATTGAGTGATGAAGACCTTGAAGCTGTAGTGGCCGAAATATCACAAGGTAAAATAGCAAAAGACGCGTCTCAATTTATATTCAAAAATATCGCCATTGGCAAGGGCAAAAACGCGGAAGACGTAATAAAAAAATTCGACCTGCAGAAAAAAGACAAAAAAACGCTAGAGGCCGAGATAAAAAGGTTGGTTTCTTCCGGTAAATTCGACAGATATGACACTCTAGTAACGAATCTACGCGATAAATTTGGATTTTCTTTTGACGCCAGTGAAGCTTACGAAATTGCGTCGAAGCTCTTGAAAAATGGATAAGATAAGATTAGCTACTAAACTCAAAGAACTTGAGGATGCGCCGAATAAAAAAATAAGGCTTGAACAATATACAACGGACATATCGACTGCGGTTGATTTCCTTTTACTCGTCGATTCTTTGGATAGGATAAGGGATAAAAAGATCGCTGATTTTGGATGTGGCAATGGGATACTTGGCATAGGCGCAGCTATTCTGTGCGCTAAATCTGTCGATATGTATGACATAGACGAAATGATGGTACAAATATGCCAAGAAAACATCAAAAAATTAGGTCTAAATCGGGTTAATGTATGCAAAAAAGACTTGTTCGATTCAACAAAACACTATGAAACTATAATATCCAATCCCCCATTCGGTTTCCAGAGCACATTCGATATAGAAGCATTCATAGAAAAAATAAATGACTCCTCCGATTCATTTTTCTTCCTTTATAAGGACAACAAAAAGATAAGGCAGATAGCCGACAAAAACTCACTTTCGGTGCAACGACTAGGAGATATAGCGCTGGCCAAAACCGCTAGATTCCACAGAAAAGAAAAGTTGATGTTGCCGATTTGCGTAGTTTACAGATGAATCGCATTTTAATATATCGTTGGATAATCAATATTATGGTCTTGGATTCAAAGCGCGGTGCGATAAGCTTAGGCCTCACCGTTCTTATACTAATAGTGATCGCCTTAGTCGTATTGATAGTGCTGTCAAATGCATTAAGAACTTACATCGTAGGAGGTTTTGATTACTTCGCTAAATTGATAAGCGGTGCAAGCGGCAGTACAAGTGGCATAGGTGGAACTGCTACTACCAACTTCATAGCATACTCCTGTTTAACTTCCAAATGTGCGCCGTTCACATCGACGAATGGAGGGTATACGTGGGCAATCGATTATAACGGCCAAAACCTCTCCGGCTCTGCGACCACAACGCTAACATTCAGCGATATCCCGGGCAATTATTCATATACTGCTTATGACGTAGACGAAAATGGGAGCGGTTTTCTTTGTTCTAATGTATCTTCCGGGCACGGCCCTACACGCATCAACGGATCAGCATATGCGGAGACAAGCGAAACTAAAATCATATACTACTTTAGTTGCACTTAAAAATTAGAATTATAGCCCCTGAAAAAATCCACCGGCATTTTGCTTGTGTTTTCTATTAGACTTTCCAGGCAATTTAGCAAACAGATCTACGCCAGATTCGGCCTTAAACATCTTTACGACCGTCTCAGAGGCCTTTTCTAATCTGCTTGGACTTATATCCTCCGCAAGGAGGCCCTGCAGAAGGCCATAAAGGCTCTTGAAGCCTTTTCTTTGAGAAAGCTCGGAGAGCAGTTCTAAAGCTTGTTTAGTATTCTTATCTTGATGCAATGGGAAAAGCGCACCTATAAGTCTTATCATGTGATGCAAGTCTTTTTCTGATGAGGATTTCTTAATCGCTGCTAGATGCCTGGCTTCCGCTAATTTCCTAGAAGGCAAATACTTGTGCGGATGCTTCGAATTTCTCTTTGGCATATGAGTTTTAAGAGAACTAAATATCTAAGCCTTTTATCTTATACGCATATCTGCTTCTCGGCGGAGACGCTAAAAGTATAAATTATACACAAAACAAAATTTTATATGCCCGGTTTAAGATCTGAGAAAAAAGGTGCGATTTCACTTGGTTTGGAGATAATAATCCTGATAGTAATAGCACTTGCACTGCTTGTTGTAATACTCTTTCTAATAAAAAGCGGGATAATCACTCCAATAGGTAGTTTAACCAATGTGACAAAGACCCCTAACATTACAGTCCCTTGAGTTTCTTTATGGTGTGGGGCGGTGATCTAGCTTGGTTATGATGCGAGACTAGGGCTCTCGATGTCCTGGGTTCAAATCCCAGCTGCCCCACTTAAGATTATTAGCGTAAAAATAGCGGCTAAGAAAATTTTATAGCTTTATGTTTGTGCTATGTTCACCAAAAGTTGAGGCTTCCGGATTTAAGAATTTTTTTATGTTGTTTATTGCCTCGTAAGCTTCTGCCCCGCCGACTGCGAGAAGACCGACTTTAGGCTTGTTACCAGAAATCGATACGTCTCCGCTAGCGTATACCCCCGATACGCTGGTTTGATATCCATCATCAACCTTTAATTTATTCATCAATACGTCAAATTTAGTCGACTTGAAAGAATTTGTTTCCGCTTTGTGCCCTATAGCAACTATTAGCGCATCTATCGGAAGGGTTCGGACCGAATCGTCTTTCCTGTCCATTATTTTTATGCCGGTGACCTTATCGCCATCTCCGATTACTTCTTTTATTGCAGTATTAAGTACTATTTCGCCTTTTCCAGTGTTCATCAGGTCGCTAACAGACCTCTCCAACGCTTTAAGGACCGGCATGTACTCGACGATGTATATCTTCTTTGATACGGACACTATCTGGTTGGCCCAATCGAAACCTGAATCTCCGCCCCCAATTACAGCAACCGTTTTATTAGCAAATGGTTCGGTTTTGCTTACGGTATAATAAACTCCGCGCTCGTCGTATTTTGTCTCCCCGTCTATGTTAAGCTTTGTCGGGACTAAGGAACCTATGCCGCTGCACATTAATATGGCTCTTACCCGGTACATATCTTGTCCATTTACTTCTAAAATGAACCTTCCATCTTGGTTCTTTTTTATATCAGTAACCTTGGAATTCAAAACTATTTTATTTTTGAAAAGTTGTGCCTGTTTAAGGAGGGCATTCGCTAAGTCTATCCCTTTTATTTCAGGTATGCCTTCTACATCCAGTACATTTTTCACAGGATAAAATTTAAGTATTTGACCCCCCGTAGTCTCTAGCCCCTCTAAGGTTATACTATTGATCTCTCTTAGCCCGGCACAAAAAGTCGCAAAAAGACCTGTCGGCCCCGCGCCAATTATCCCTAAATCGTGTTCTTCCATGTATCTAAAATAAGATTTCTTTATTTTTAGGATATACTATAATTTACTTGTATTACTTATAATTCTTTGTTTTTGCTTGCGCTTTAAAAAAATATTAATAGCTTGTGGAACTTACATAAGTATGACCAAGGTTGCTTTTATCGGGGCCGGGAGGATAGGCCAGACGATAATATATTCTACACTTTTATCTGGAGCCATCGACAAAGCGATAGTATTCGATATAGTTCCCGACTTACCACAAAGGTTCAAAGACGAATTGATGCACGCTCTCGCAAGCGCAAAAATAAATACAAAAATACTGGCGACGAATTCGATAGACGAAGTAAAAGACGCCGATATAGTGTTAATCAGCGCAGGAAAGCCAAGGCAAGCGAATCAGAACAGGACTGATGTTTTCAATGACAATGCCAAAATAATGATAGAATTCGCAAAAACTTTGCCGCGAAACAACCCGAAAGCTCTTTTTATTATAGTAACTAATCCAGTTGATCAGATGGCATCCGTGTTCATGAAATATTCTAATCGATTTACTATAAGCTCTGGCGCTCAGGTGGAAAACATGCGGCTGAGATCATTTATAGCCGAAAGACTAGGTGTTCCTGTTGATGTCGTAGATGGCTTTGCTGGCGGAGAACATGGTGAAGGTCTCTCAATCTTTTGGGACACGGTAACCATTAACAATGTACCTTTTGATGAAGCCGCAAAAGGTAAACTTACAAGAGACGAAGTTACTAATTATGTAAAAGATGTCGCTGCCCAGGTCATCGCGGTCCTCGGCGGCACGTCTTGGGGTCCAGCAACATCAATGAGGGACATAATCGTGGCCGTAGCTGCAAACGAGAATCGTGTAATGAGCATTGCTGCGCCCATCAAGTATAAAGACGAGACCCTACACGTAAGCAGACCGACAATAGTGGGAAATAAGATAGGCCCTTCATTGGAAAAATCCTTATCAGAAGAGGATCTTCGTCTACTAAATGCCGCTGTTGATAAGATGTATAATGAATATAAAGAGTTAACTAAAAATCTAAAATAATTTATTTAGCTTGACTTCTTAGAAATCCCGAAAGCTTCTTTAAAGCTATACCTCGTGGACTTATCTTGTTCCTTTCTTCCGCACTTAAAGATGACAATGACTTTTCAGAACAGATCGGTTTAAAAAGTGAATTCCAAGAAAAATTGGAATTTAAATCTGGTTTTACTATCTCGCCATCAACTTCGCCTTCGAAAAAGAAAAGTTCGTTTTCGTCTTTTGCATAACATACGCTACAGATAGCTTTGGCTTTAAAATCTCCATATCTATCTACAAGTTCGTATATTCCTTCCGTCCCTATAGAGGAAAGAAACCATTTTATAAGCGGACCTGGAAGTCCCTTAATGCAATTTAGATGCAGCGAGATATCTTCAACTATAAATGTCCTTCTGTATTCCATGGCCTCTTTTACCTTGGCCATTATAACTTCTTTTGGATCAAGAGACTGTATCTCGGGCAAATCGGCTTTGACCCAGTTTATGTTACTAAGAATCTGTTTTGCTTCATTAAACTTCATCTCATTTCCGGTGATATAGGCGATTTCCATCATCAAACTGTCTTTCTGAAGATCGGGTTGTATTCGCCAAACATAAGTAACTTGTGAGTCCCTGTTTCGTAAGCCTCAACAAATTTAAAATCCATATTCGCAGTGAGTGGAGAAACCAAAATTTCTTTAAACTTTTTTAGGTTTGGAATCGCTAGATACGATGTGCAACCGGCATAATCTAATTTTACTCCCGTTACACTGTGTTTAATCTCTCCGAACCAGTTTATGGCGTGGCCAGAGACGAATCTCGCCGTTAATCCCTCGTCTTTTAGCGTTTTATCCTTGTTTATCATAAAAGTCAGCAAAACGGCTGCATCCATCGAATTTACTGCATCTCTCTCCAGAAGTTTCCCAAGGTCCAAAATTATGCCATTGTAAAGTTCAAAATTAAATCTATCTGAATAGTCTGCTATTATGTATTTCGATATAAACTTAATAAAATGCTGAACCCTATGCACGCCAAATGTTCCGTCGGCATAATTTGCCATTTCCGTGCAAATTTTCTCTAAATTTTCGCCGACTTCGATATGATATATCCCATCTAAAACTGGTATTATATCACCTTCCTTCGGTATCGTATTCCTAGAATCCAATTCGGTGTGGTTGTAAAGTATGTCCTCTAGACTAAAATCTCTTCCACAGGATAATCTAAGCGCTGTTTTTTCGTCTGGTGTTCTCATAAAATCATATTTATAAGAAAGATTCATAGTATATAACAATTAATATTTTATTTTTACAAGTCGTATACAAAATCTAATTTTACAAATTAAGCTTTTTATTCTAAAGATATAACATATAATTTATGCAGATAGTTTACGGAGACAAAAAGCAAAAATTTGAAACCGGCGCAACGCCGATAGAGATAGCAAAAGCTTTGGGCGCGCAATTAAGCGGTGTCATTGCAGCTAAAATAGATTCTGGACCGATCGACTTGATGAGAAAAATAAACAAAGACACAAAAATAGAATTTCTTACGTTTGAATCGAAAGAAGGAAAAGAAGTGTTTTGGCATTCGGGCGCCCACCTTATGGCCGCTGCCGTCAAACGTATTTATCCTGCAGCGCAACTCACTTTAGGACCTGCGATAAGCGAAGGATTTTACTATGATTTTTATAACCTAAAGCTAGGTGACAATGACTTAGAGAAACTAGAGAAAGAAATGAAAAAAATAGTCGAAGAAGACAGCAAGTTCACAAGAAAAGAAGTCTCGAAGGAAGAAGCTCTAGCTTTATTCAAAGGAAACAAGTTCAAAACAGAGATACTTGACGAAGCTGAAGCGCCTATAACAGTCTACGAAACCGGGGATTTTGTCGACATTTGCAGGGGTCCACATGTCCCATCGACTAGATATCTAAAAGCTTTCAAACTGCTTAAAGTCGCTGGGGCATATTGGCGAGGCGACAGCAAAAGGGAAGTATTGACAAGGATTTACGGAATATCATTTCCGTCAAAGGCTTTGCTTGAAGAATATACAAAATTCGAAGGCGAGCGATCAAAGCACGACCATAAAAAAATAGGTAAAGAACTTGAACTATTTGAGACATCCCCTATGTCTCCCGGGTCTCCCGTTTTCTTGCCAAATGGAGCGATAGTATACAATGAATTATTAAGATTTGCGAGAGAAGTCGATAGAAAGTTTGGCTATAAAGAGATAATAACCCCTATAATCGCAAAATCAGAAGTATGGAAAACTAGCGGACACTATGAAAAATATCATGAAAGCATGTATAGAGTAACTCCATTCGCATTGGAAGACGAGGAATATGCATTAAAACCGATGAACTGCCCTTTCTCTACTATCGTATTCAATTCTAAGACCCGTAGTTACAGGGACTTGCCTTTAAGACTTTCTGATTACGGCTTTTTGCACAGATATGAACTTGAAGGCACTCTTGATGGGCTCTTTAGGACTAGAATACTTGAGCAGAATGATGCACATATCTATGTAACAGAAGAGCAACTCGAAAGTGAGATTAGAATGATATTTGAAATGCTGAAAGAGATATACAAGCCATTTAAACTGACGCCATTTATGACCCTAGCTACAAGACCAGAGCAGCGAATAGGTTCGGAAGAAGCCTGGAACAAAGCTGAAAATGTATTAAGGAATGCTCTTGAAAAAAGCGGTTATAAATATGAAGTAAAGGAAGGCGACGGTGCATTTTATGGCCCAAAAATAGACGCGTACGTGTTAGATTTCACTGGAAAACCCAATCCGACCTACACTGCTTCAACAATTCAGGTTGATTTCAACCTAGCAAACCGTTTTGATGCAAAATATATCGGTTCGGACAATAAGGAACACGTTCCAGTAGTTTTGCATAGATCTATAATGGGCTCGATAGGCAGATTCATGGGAATAATTCTTTCCAATAGTGGCGGCGAATTACCAGTGTGGCTTTCGCCTGTGCAGGCTAGGATAGTTACGATAACCGAAAGAAACAATGATTATGGTAAAAAATTGCTTTCTAAATTTATAGAAAACGGAATAAGAGCTGAACTTGACGAAAGTAACTCTACATTGGATTATAAAATACGCGAAGGCCAGCTAAAGAAAATCCCATACTTAATAGTTTTGGGCGACAAAGAAGAAGCTGCAAATACAATAGCTGTTAGAAGCAAGGACGGAAAAACAAAATACAACATTAACACTGAGACTTTCATAAATGAGCTTTCAGAAAACACTCGTACCCGTAGCTTATAATTTATAATAAGCGCCTGGGGCCGGATTTGAACCGGCAAAGGGTTTCCCCAATACGAGTTCCAATCGTACACAGTGCCAGGTTGTGTCACCCAGGCAATTTTTATATTATCCGCTGGGCGGATTTAAAGCTATTTATGTCTTTAAACGCCAAAACCTTTAAAAATAAGCATTACGATTAGCCTTATATGGAAAGTAGTTACAGGTTTTTGAAAGTCAACAAAGAACTAAGCTTTGGCGACTATCACGTGAAATACGTGAAGAAAGAGCAAAAAGAAAGGCGAGAAGGTGCTGCCCCTGTCGACGTTAATAAAGAATCGATAAAGGTAGTTAAGGGCGGCGTTAAGGTAAAGCTGAGGAAAAAGGAAAAGCTTGCGCTTATCGAAGAAATGAAGGTAGACAACATCGATAAGATGCACGACCTCCTACAGTCTCTAAAGCGTTAAGTCATGAGCTATTTCTTTGGCAGACGATTTACTTAGCACTTACTAGATTTTTTCGCTATCACTCCTTCATTATCTTAGCTATCTGGTCAGAAGTTCTCTTTGCTTCCAAAAGTATTAGACCATAATTCGTAGTTGGGTCTATCATTATAGTAAGTATCGCGTCTTCCCCTGCTTTTACTGCGACTACCCTGATATCTCTAGATTCCGCTGTGACCCTGTCGAGTATATTTTTTGACCCCAAAGATTTCAATGCGGTTTCTGCAGCACCGACCATAGATGCCAACATCGCGGCGAAGTTATTTGGATCTACATCCTGTGGCATTAAAGAAACCATAGGAAGCCCATCGGCAGATATCACTGCAGAAGCTTTTATTCCTCCAACATTGCCGAGATTCTCTAATGCTATTCTTAATGATTCGGATTTAGTAGCCATAACTATTAGTTGTGTGCCTTTAATTTAAAGATTATGTAAGTTCTTTAAACAAAGCCCGAAGTGCTCCTTCAACCCCCTCTTTTTTCAGTTTAGTTGGTTCATTTGGATCTATATGTGACAAGTCTTCCGCAACTGTTTGGAACAATGGCGCATCCTTCCCTAGGTGCAGTCTTTCTCTTATATCGTCCAAAGGCAACGCGTCCGGTAGATTTGCCTTGTTTGCAACGACCACTATCGGCAACCCGTATGTCTCTGTCTTTCGCAACATCTCTACCGCGCGGGGGAATTGATCCGATTTGGTAGAATCGACTACTAATATAACGCCTATCGCTTCTCCCCCTAAAAGCCTGAGGAGTGGGTCAAATCTTTCCTGGCCGGGTGTACCGAACAGGTCCGCCTTATAACCCTCGAAATCTAGATTACCGTGATCAAGAGCTATTGTCCCACCCAACCTGTCTACACTTACGGCATCCTTTGAAGCACTATGTATAAAGGATGTCTTTCCTGCGTCAGTGGGGCCGGTTACCAATATTTTAGGGAAATATATTTTTATTCCCCCCGGCTTTACAGCCTTGAAAAGAACGGAAGAAAATTGTTTTCCTTTTACCCAATCACATTTTATCACGGCGAAATATTGACCGAAGATGACTCTCTTTTCTATTCCTTTAATCTCAATCTGTGCATTCGCTTTATTGGAAAGTTTATTTATGTCGTTCTCGCCATATTCCCAGTCCGTGAAAAGCATGACCGCCGAGCTATCTTTGTTCTGGAGAGTCTGTTTCACTAAATCGACTATGGAAACGGCAAAGTCAAAATCAAACGAGTCTATAAGCAGAGAAAGAGAATCGAATACTACAAGGTCGTAGCCTTTTTCGAGTTCTTCTGAAAGCTTTTTCCTTATCTCCTCCTTATCAGAAGGGTTGTTTATTACCCTGTTTGTGGCAGTCTCGGTTGATTTTATGCCGGTCAAGTTGCTATAAGAATCTATTATTACCAGATTCGAGTATATCTTAAAATCGTATTCCTTCATCTCCGTAAGGTAAACCTGCGGAGAAGTCCTATTAAGGAAAAGCAAAACCTTGTTTTTGTGTATGACGTTATTATAGATTATTTGGTAACCAAACACCTCGTTACCAACGGCTGGTGATGCCGAAAGAAGTACCGTTTTCTTGAAAGGGATTCCCTCTAAGTCATCGTCCAGCTTGCCTATGCCAAATATCGGATCATTCATAACTATCGATGCCCTCTAAACAATTTAACTTTTCTTCGTTCCATCCAGCATCAACCTAACGGAGTCCAGCCAAGCACTTCCTTTGCGACCCCTGAAACGGTGAAATACCTTTTTCCATTGTCTAGCTTGAGTGATATTACTCCATCTACAAGCGACCTAATGCTTTCATTCACATCTGGCGTGTGCATTTGTTCGTCTAAGAGAAAAATCGTTGTAACCCCAGACATCTTCGCACGCCCGCAAACAAATTGGAGGAATCTGAACATAGTTACGGGACTGTTGTACAAAAGAAGGGACGATATAGAATCAAAGATGTTTACTACCGTCCTTCCATCTTTTAGCAGGTCGCTGTTTATAGCGGACATTGCGACTGAAAGCCCGGTAAGATCTAGAGGGCCGTTAAGAACCTTTGTATAATTGTTGTCTATTGCTTGTGGGGATATACTTCTTATATAGTCATCGACTATTTTCATACTAACGCCTAAGTACTGTGCTACATTTAGGCTCCTAGAAGTAAACTCTGACAAAAGGTCCGTATTAGATTTGTTTGTCGTTACATAAACGACAGAAAGCTTTCCATTAAGTGCAGACGCAGCAAGACGATAACTAAAGTCCTCTTTTCCGCTTTCCTTGTTGCCGGTTACAAGATATGTCTTTCTCATATCTAGGCCACCTGCTGCGGTGTCAAAGGACGGGAAGCTTGTCATTATGCCTGTCATACTCTGAGGAGTTTTACCTTCTTTGATTTTACTCCTATAGAAGCGCCGTCCACCGTTAGCGCTACGTCGACAACTACTTCATCGTTCTGTTGATTGAACGTTATCTCCTCTTTTGCGTATTTTTCGACTGTAACATTGATAAAGGGGAAAAGATAATTTAGTAGGCTCCTAAAAAGCGCCTTCTGGTCGCCTCTTTTCATGATGATAGAAACCGTGTCGCTGAGGTCTTTCACTTCTACTAACTTGAAATATTCTGTATCTATTATAACATCAAGCAGTTGTTCATGCGGTAACTCAAGTAAATCTGCTATCGTTTCTTTTATGTCTTCATCCGCGCCAAACCGCTTAGATACACTTTTGTGTTTGCCGTTTGTTATGAACTCGACCGTAAGTTCTGTAGAATTCACCATGTAAAGTCTTAACAGTATTTTGTATATCTCATCTGCGTATATTCTTAGAGGGTGCAGGGCCTTTATCTTAACGGCGCCGTCCAGGTATTCCAAGCTAACGTCAAGTTTTTTTGCTGACATTAGACCCCCGAGATTTGACAAAGAACCGCTGCCATCATAGAACTTTTTGATTTCATTTATCGCTTCAAAAACGTTCATTTCCATAGGAGTTAATGCATCTGCAAGAATTTAAAACTGACTCTCGTATTAGGTTTTAAGCGCAGACCCCAGTAGCTTCTGATGCCGGCGCATATAACGCTGTTTCGTTCGGCTGTATTATGAAAGCCGCGCCGGAAACCGATTTTATCACTGCTACATAACCTGCGCAGCCGGCACTTTCATTAAACCATAGGGATATTGATGCACCAGTCGTAGAATTAATATAGCTATAAACTTTCCCTGTTTCAAATCGTGCAAATTCTGTACTGTTCATTATCATGAACTCTGTCGGAATCGAAGATGTATATTGCATATGCACTTTAAATGTGTCTGGGATCGTAAGAAAATCGTATTGACGTGCGGATACCGACATATTTTGATTCCATATATATAGTAAAGGATCATCGCCGATAAACCTAAAACTCAATGGAGTCAATTGCACGCTGGATGCGACAGTCGAAGAATTTATAAAATAAGGAACTCCTCCGGCTATAACGCCAGAGACGCCCGGAAAGCAAGAAGGCCCCGAATCCAATACTATGAGTGTCTTATTGTCAGAGCAGACGTTTACGATAACTATGTGTTTACTGAATACATAGAAAACGCCAATCGCGACTAGAACGATAAAAATTAAACTAGCTATGCTTAAAGCAAAGTTATTACTCTTTGAACTGTTCATATCTTAGAACAATTTTATCTATCGGCTATGCAACTTGCGGACGTCCACGTATAAGCTACTCCGCCGACAGTACATGATGAAGTTCCACCTGGTACGGTACCGCAACTATACGGCGCACCGGCTGAATTAGTTATTGAACTATTAGGATACGCACACCACGTTGCTAGAGTACCGCCCGTAGTTGCTTCTGAACATGCAGTAGAACATTGACCTGCGAATGCTTGTTCCGCAGCTGCGTTTGGATTTGTAGCGCCACCGACTCCTTTGAATCCGCCTAAAACAAAAGTTATGAAAAGTACAAGAATCAGCAGACCTATTGCGATTAGTATTATAGTATTAATAGGAAGTCCCTGTGCTCTTTTTGACATGTTCATATTAATATGACCTTTTTGTGATATTTAAATGTTTCTTTTAGGCAGGCTCTGTAGAAATCCTCTAAAGTAACTACCTCCTTGATTATTATATAAAACAAACAAAAAAGGAGGTAGTTATGGATAAAAATGGGAGTTCTTACTATAAAAGATTTGCGTCCATCGTATTGGGCATAGCGAGAAGGGCGTTGTCGCCCTTCTCAAGCAGATTCTCGAAGAAGACGTACACGCAGCCACAGCTTGCCGCGTGCATCTGCCTGATGAAACACGAGAGAAAGCCTTATCGGGACGTCGTAGACGAGCTGGAAG
>JAKASS010000017.1 GCA_021818905.1 Nanobdellota archaeon | reverse complement strand
TCTTCGGGTCTACGACGATGGAATGCTTGGTAAACACCTTTCTACGCAGTTCTTCTCCTATCCTCCACAGGTAGTGATAGGAAGCGTTTCGTTCATCGTATCCGGTGGAGTCTATCGCTGCATCCATTCTTCTTATCCCGAACAGTCTAAACGCGAAGGACAGCATCGCGTCCCATACTCGCAGCGGTATCCGTTTGAAGAATTTCTGCAGTGTCGTATAATGAGGGACTTTATCGAAGTCAAACAACCCCTTGAGCTCTTCCAGCTCGTCTACGACGTCCCGATAAGGCTTTCTCTCGTGTTTCATCAGGCAGATGCACGCGGCAAGCTGTGGCTGCGTGTACGTCTTCTTCGAGAATCTGCTTGAGAAGGGCGACAACGCCCTCCTCGCTATGCCCGATACGATGGACGCAAATCTTTTATAGTAAGGACTCCCATTTTTATTCATAAGCACCTCTTTTTTTGTTTATTTCTTATAATAATTAAAGAGGTGCTTACTTTAGAGGATTTCTACAGAGCCCTTTATTATGCCCCACGATCATAAGCCGCAATCAGCATTAGAATATCTCTTGACCTATGTACAAGCGTACCAAGCTCTCAAGCACGTAGACGCCCGCCATAAATAAAATACGGTGTTGAATAGCCCGTTTTCTGTCGCATTTCGGCCGCGTTCGCAGCTTCTTGATGATGCGCTATAACATTCGACTAAGCGCCGGAATACCGGTTTGCACGCCGCAGGTTTGCCGTTTCATCCGTAAGCCGCGACAATCAGTCTAGCATCATCTTTTATCGCTGCTGCGGTCCGTTTCTGCTCAATAGCCTACATTTTCATGTACTATATTACTATAGTGCGGGTTTTGTCGTGAACGGACTTCCTCCTTTGATGGTCTGTTATATACAACACCGTAACAATCATTGGCAAACCGAGTATTAATATTTTAACACCGACCTAAATGATTGATATATGCAGATAGATCTGATTCCGCTAGATGATCTCGAGACGGACAATAAGGTATACGTAAAAGGTATCAGCTTGGTCGGTTCAGTAAAAGTAGATTACGTGACCGGAAAACACATATCTTTTATCGTAGATGGAGAAGATAGCAAACATAATGTCATGTATTTTGTCGAAAAGACCGGCGAAAAGAGATGGCAGTGCGATTGCAAATGGTATACATTACAAAGTAAGACGTGTTCCCACATAATCGCGGTTAACCTTGCAATTAAAAAATCGCTCTTAAAAATATAAACAAACGATATTCTGGGCCCAGCGTCCGCTTCAAATTGCATCAGTCATTCTTAACGCGATCGTTACCGGCTAACGTTTATAAGTCGATGGGCCATTATTTTTAGATGGCGGGCGAGGATTCCTACAACTACGAGGCTAGGAAGGCTTTTTGGCGCAGGGTGAACTCTAACAGATTTAATTATAACCACGTTTCGGATTTAGAGCCGCTACTTGATGGTTTATCATCCGATGAGATATCCGGTCAGCTTGAAAAATTCGCCTCCCATTACACGCGCGAAAAACTTGGCTCCAGGATACTCGAAAACGTCGCCAGCTCCGATAATAAGAGAATAAGCGAACGATGCCGTAAAAACTTAGGATCCGTGTTATCGGCATTAAACAACTATAACGAACCTGCAATTTCTTACTTGGCAACGGACGATAAGCTAGATGCTGTCCTAGCCATAGATCCTGACGAGCGGCAGGCCAAAAACCTTATCGGTTTCCTATCAAACCCAGAGATGGTAAGGTGCGTAAACAAATTGGCTAGAGAAGACTCCCTTTACCGCAATTGTTTTGCGCTATCCTACTATCTAGATTTTTCAGATGAAAAGACTGTTTCGACATACACAAATTTCATTCTAGCGTTGGATGCCTTTGCCGACAGAGACGACGATGGGGTAGACATGCTAAGTGACATAAATGATAAAACGTATAGATTATTCGGTCCGGATAAAAGCGCGGGAATATTTGGATATCTAGCTAAAAGGAGAGACAAGACGGCGATAAGAAAAATAAAGACGTTAGAAGATAATGGATCCGAAGGAGATAATAAAATTAGAAACGCGCTTGATAAGATAGACCTACAAAACTTCGGAGTAAAAAAAGCGGAACGACTTATTAACTTAGCTTATTTCCTAGGGATCGCAGAAATGCACGATATAGAAGTAAGGCAAGAAACCGACCTGAACGCAGCTTATGACACGACGCTTGAAGCGATCAAAAGACATTTTTCTAGGAAGTATGCTATAAAGGACCAGACCAAAATAGAAAGACTTTCGTACTGGCTAAGGGAATTTGACGCGCAGACTGCCTCGATATTCGCCGGCAAAAAGATATACAAAAAAGGGCGTGGACGTTCATATGTATTATCGAAAAGAGACGATGTAGTTTTGTGCTTAAAACCGTCGGATTTGGAAACGCAGATGGAAGCTCTGCAGAACATAACTTCCTGTTTATCGCCCGGGGGAGATTTCTTCAAGCACACAAGAGACTATCTTAAAAATCCATACGTCTTTTGGGGCGTGATAAAAGCAAATGGCAAGGTCGTTGGTCGTATGACGATCTCGATATGCAAGAAAGCGATTAATTCCTACGCGATCCCCAAGATTTCGGCGGATTATAGTCTATGCCGCATCAGCGAAATAAGATCAGATGTAAAAGTAAGCGAAAGAAAAGTAGATTCTGCGTTGCGCAAATATGCAAAAGAATCGGGGATGAACTTTATAAAAACTGGCGATATATTTGTAGAAAAATTAGACGATATTTACGATGACTATGTGTATACGGACCGCGAATATAACGGCGGCGTGATAGCGAACCTTAATAACCAAACGTAGGCAGTCCTTTTTTAGGCGTCTACATTTATCGACCTTCGATTAAACTATTTAAAGCGAAACGATAGATATTACAATAATCGTAATGGAAAGAAAAACCAAAATCTGCCCTAAGTGTAACGCAAAAAATAGTCCAAATGCACGGTTCTGTGAAAATTGTGGTGCTGAGTTAAATGCGGTTTCTAATGATGTTTCAAATAATAAACAACAGATATGCCCGGCTTGCGGGACTGAAAATAAATCGGGGGCAAAATACTGTGAAAAGTGCAGTACTGCCCTGGACGCGCAAAACATAGCACGAAGTAACGGGAGGAATCGCGGCTTTGGCATGCAAAAGAACAGATGGTGGATCCTACTGATACCGATAATTGCTGTCGTAATATTCTATTTGATGTCTACAGTGACGGTTTCGAGCACGTGCGCATCTGACGTATGCCTACCTGGCGGCCATTACACGTTCATGTACTCCAATCTTTCCAGCGTGGCCGTAACCGTTTCCGGCACATTTCGATCCAATATAACTACGACTTGGATAGCTGGGCCATCCACTCTGATTTACGCTTGGCTTGCAAGCCCGGGTACAGATACGGGTTCTTTTCTACCATTTTCAAACTATAACTTAAGTTCCATAACGGATAATATAATTTTATTAGCTAATACTACCGCGGCCCATCTGAATATCACTTTTCCCGCCGGAAACTATACCATTGCAGTCTGGGGCCTCGGGTTCTCTGCCGATGGCATAAACGTTACCGTGTCTTCTTGATCTGTATCGGTAACAAAATTAGTCCATTACTATAATTTATGGCCACTTTTATCGCTAAGATCGTCCACCGTTTATATAATATTTTATTATCACGTTAAAATAGTAAAAAAGTAAAGTATTTATATTAGCTTTATTCTAAAATAATAGATATGAGAAGCTCTAAATTGGCCGGCCCCGTTGGATTTCTAGGAAATAAAGACCTGCTTAGTCTTATGCTATCGGTTGACTTTTGCCGCTCAAAGCTTAAACAAGGTACCCCGGAAATAAACGATTATTCGATAAAGGGGGAGAAAACCTGAATGGAAAGCAGACGTATACGACCGGGGGGCCTTGACAATATACTTGACGGGCTTAACGAAGAAGAAAAAATAACGATTTCAGATAAAGAGCTGCTGAAACTTACCCAGATAAATCCTCAGCTTACCGTAGTCGAAACAGGGGAAGATTTTGATTGGTCTACCGGCAACGGGGCCTATTACGAGATAGCGGCGGAGAAGAACTTCGACAAGCCGGCAGTATCTTACATGAACGATACTTTAGACATTTACCAAGTCCATTTAGATAAGCTTGGAAAGCTTGGGCCTGCATATTTTTTGAAAGGCGGGATAAAGTTGAAGGGGGCAGGCAAAAGAATAACTGCAAAGAACATTAAACTTTCGGACAAAGACGGCAGCGAAATAGACCTGGGGGATTACGAAGTCAAGCAATCTGGGAGGTCTAGAGAATTTTACGGTTTTACTGACCAAGGTGCAAGAGACGCCGGTCTAGACTACGGATCTACATTTAATCAGACTAGCGTTTCGGCGCTTTTCAAGGGGAGAGAAAACTTCCTGGTCGTCTACAGAATGACTTTTAGCGGAAGCGAGATGATAGGCTCAAGGCTTTACGTGCAGAAATTAAAGGACGGAAAGAGATACATGCTAGACCAATCAAAAAACGGCTCACTGGTCCTATTTATGAACGCGATAGATCAGATACATGATTCAGAAATGACCGAAACTTCGTGTGAGGTTACGGATATCTCCAAAAAGATAGAAGAAAACCATAAAAAGAAAAGATACGATTCCCTGCCGGGTTACGGTTAAGCTACGCTATGGACAGAGCGGCCGAATTTGTAGGGGACACTTCATCTACATCAAATTCAAATGGGTTTTTCACAGGCTTGATGACAGAATGGTACCATACTACAGCGTGGTACGGTCCTGGTAACTTAGTTACATATAATCCCTTTGGTACAATTAGTTCGCCAGCTTGGATGTGGCTAGACGAGTTTTTCTGTTATGAAGGTTCGGCGACTTGCCCAGCTTCTGATAGGATAAGCCTTTTCTTTAATTCTACTAGTAGCTATGTTTATCCCAGTTATGCCCTTGATTCAAATGCTGCACAGCTCAGTTATTTACCTAATGGGGAGTTTACAACCGGGTCTTAAAACTTTTTTTACTCAAATACTTTTCTAAAAACCTACCACAAAGCTATGTAAAAAGCGCCTCTTTTTTCAGAGTAGATAACGACCTTTTTCTTGCCTTATTCCTACAAGAGTAACTGACCGTACACTTTTCAGCAAATATCCTAAATTTAAACCCTATCTAAATTTACTTATGATTTTTACTGCTTACGCCAAGTGAAATTCTATATCAGAGCGTACACTTTTCGGGAGATAGCATTATCCCACAGGTTTATTGCCCCTGGGAGGATTTGAACCTCCGATATTTGGTTTAGGAAACCAACGTTCTGTCCAAGCTAAACTACAGGAGCATTAATTATTATATGGGCCCCATGCTAAATAAGTTTTCTCTGTAGCATGTAATTTTAAGAAATGTATAAATAGAGCCGAGATTAATAGGATATTATCGTATTTTGTATATGCTAGCCAATAACCCATTTATAAACATAACCTCCTCCGGGAATGAGAAGGTAATAGACCGAGTTAAGGAGCGCATAGAACTTCAGGTTAGTCTAAACGACGCCCTGTACTATGGTAAATTGATAGTGTTAAAGGGCCAGCAGGGGGTTGGCAAGAGCACTCTTATAAATTCCATAATAAAAGACTTGGCTAGATCTAACAATATCAGTGTAGTGAAAGAAGATTTTACGCCTTCGATATACAATAAACTTAGAATGCTGACGATAAACCCGGCAAAAAGGGCGCTTATAGTATTAGACGACTTTAACAATGTCGAACTTCTAGACAAAAACAGCCAAATAAAGGTACTAAACCTTATGGATGAACTAGCACAGCGAATGGCTATCCTCCTTATTGAAAGCAGAGATGAAGGCGTAGAGAAAGACTTCAAAAGACTGGGCAAAAAGTTCGAAAAGCATGAGATAACCGGGCTTACACATGACGACCTCCGGCAGATCATAATAGACAGGCTGAACATGGTAAGACCGATACCGCAGGTTAGTCTAGGACCTTTTACAGAGGATGAATATAACAAGATATTCAAAAAATCCGGAGGAAACCCAAGAATCGCTCTTTTGATCTGCTCCGCACTTTATGATCAGAAACAGGGAAACTTGGTTTAGGATATATCTCCTTCTTAAACTCTTAATAACTCTATGAAACTTGAATTACAGACCACTATACTGATGCTTTTGATATTCGCCCTTAGCCTTATCGGTTCTCTTCTTTTTACGCTTGGCACTGTAAATTATTACAGTCTATTAAGCTCGACTACTGGTGTAAAAGTCTCGTATTTCCCACCTTATCTAGAATTGTTATACATAGTAGCCAGCATACTTGTTTTTACAGGAATAGTTCTTCTGCTGATAAAATTCCACTTGACGCAGATAATCACGGTGTTCTTTGTATTCGTCTCGTTTCTTGTGTTATTAGAATTCTTTGACATACTGCTGTCGCCACTTTTAAACGTGGTCGGTACAAATGTGATACTCATCTCGCTAGCGGCATCTATACTGTTGACGCTGTATTACTTTAGGTACGCAGATAATATGGGCAGAAACGTCGTAAACGTAATGATATTCATAACTATAGGCGCGATAGTTTCTCTAGCATTGGGTCCAATACCGGCCCTTATCTTGATCGGCGTGATAGGAATCTATGACTACATTGCTGTATTCGTTACAAAGCACATGATAACTTTGGCAAAGGGTTTGACGCAAGGTTCTTTTCTTGCGGGGATAACATTGGCTGCGAAGAAGCGCGTTAGACGGATGGCTCTCCTCGGCGGCGGTGATATAGTTTTTCCCGCGATATTCATAAATGCCGTTGCATTGGGCTATCCAACGATTGTTACGGCTTCGGTATTCGCGGCCGCCGTGCTCGGTCTTTCTTTAATCCTTTTCTTCGGTAAAAAAGGCAAGGCTTATCCAGCCATGGCGGTGATCGCCCCATTGCAGATATTGGCGTTTGCTACGTGTCTTTTGGTCAGGATCATTTAGGACTTATATGGAAATACTGGTAAAAAGGGAGGACGTCATAGCTGCATTGAAACTCTGCTTTGACCCCGAGATCCCGGTAAACATATACGACTTGGGTCTTATCTACGAAATAAAAATAGACGTCAGGAAAGTGGAGATAATAATGAGCCTAACATCGCCATTCTGCCCAGTCACAGATTATATGGTAGATGACATCAAGAAAAAGGTACAGGAGATGGCTGGCGCCGAGAAAGTAGACCTAGACATAGTCTTTGAACCGCCTTGGAACCAGAGCATGATGTCGGACGAAGCTAAAGCGCAACTCGGGCTTTAAAGAAGAGTCGATGCTCGCTACAAAGCGCCATTAGATTGACCCAAGAAAATTTTCCTTTTCGGTCCCGTATAGGCCCCCTACGTCTTTTGGACCTATTCTGTGGAGCTATAAGAAGATCTTTTGATCCTCTGATTGACACAATCGACGTGCGGGCCTTCTCTTCTTGGACTAGGCAGCATAAGAAATGCCAGTATGGACAAGAAACTTCAGATTGGATTTATTCGCTTTTTACATGTTTGATCATAAACGTAATAATCTATATAGAAGCGCGGGATATCAATCTAAGAACTTTTTCTCTTTTATTTTGTCTGGTAAATATTGTTCGGTCATAAATGAAAGTCCTTTTGCCGTAAATGCATCTAGTTCTACCTTAGCGTTTAACTTCTCCATCTTCTCAAACTCTGCAGTCCAGTCCTTATTATTCTTGAACCAGTCGTATTTTTTCATCTGCTGCAGTCTAGATTGGTCTACTTCCTTGAATTTTATCAGGTGCCTTTTAAGTCCGTATCGCTCTATGTCATCCGCCAGTAACCCCATGAATCTTGCCTCTGGCAGCGCTAACTTTTCTGCTGCGTGGGCGAGTGCTATTGACCCGAACTTTATGGCGGAATAGATATAGAATCCCCATGGATCGAAGTCCGTTAGTATGTATACCGGTAAATCGTGCTCTTGATAAAGTCTCTGGAGCAAACGTCTTATCCCTCTCGTAGCCTGACCCTGGCTTGCAATGATCACGCAACCTAGTTTTTTCCAAGCTTTATCTTCGTTAAGCCTGTCCCAGATCGTCTGTTTTTCCATGTATATCACGAATTTTGCGTCCACTTTTTTAAAGGCGAGGTCTTCCACATTGCTAGGGATCGCCCAACCGCCGCTCCCCATCTTTGACCAATCTATGATGTCGTTCCTGTCTTCTACTATGACTTCGCCAGCGACTGCCCCCGCCTTGTTCGCGTTTATGTTAAGCTGCTCTCTTGTAAGGTCTGTTATGACCTCAAGGTCTTCTATCGCTTTATTGGTCTCTATCTGATCGTCTACGACGTCTATCTTGGTCCCCGGTATCGTCCGCCTTATCTGATAAAACGCGGACCTTAAGCTCGTGTGCTTCCCGCTTTCTATCAGTTCCTTACTTAGCGCGGCCATCGCGACGGTCTGTATGAATTTTCTAACGTGTCCTACGTTTAGAAAGTATCTTCTTGAAAGTCCTTCGCCTAAGGTGACCATCCTCTTTTCTTCGCTGTACTTTATATTAGATATCCCCCTTGTCGGCAAGGTAAAGTAAGGATTTTCGCCTTTTATTATCTGACTGTATATCCCTTCGCCAAGGTCAGTAAGGACCTCGATGCTTTTTTTCTTTGAACTTTTAGTTTCTGCCATGTCTATTCAGTTTCTCCCGGCCCTCCTTCTACAGAGTCGGCGTCCGAAGCTATCTTGCTTGAGACTACTTCGTTCGTGCTTAGGCTCTCTTTCACGTTAGCCTCTACCTCTCCTCTCTTCTTTTCAAGAAGGCCTTCTATCTTTGCCTTTATTTTTTTCTCTTCTAATTTAGTGAGTTTCGACAGGGAATACGCAAGCTCGATCCCATATGTATCAAACAGGTTTATTCTTTCTTGAAAAAGATTACTTTTGTGTTTCTTGCTTAAGAATTGCGATAAGTTTCTGACTATTTCCTGCAAGGCTAGCTTTATTTCTTTGACTATTACGGGATAACTCGCTACGGCGACCTTTCCCTCGTTTGTATAGGGCACCCAGACAGACGCGAGATGGACCATAAAAACCATATTGCCGACAGGCACGCGGTTTTCTACTTTTATGCCGTATCTTGCATAATCTACGCCAAGAAAACTCTGGGTTATAGCGCATGCTGACGAGTCAAAAAGCAGCGGTATTTTATTTGCGTATCTCAAAAGTACCGCTTTCTCATTTGTCATATTTCCGCCGTACGCAACGGCTGCTTCTATCTGGAATGGCATGCCCCTATAAACTTCTGGTTTTCTTTCGACTGCCTTTACGAAGTCTGGTTTGAACTCCAATTTTAATCTCTTCTCTAGCTCGACCACCCCTATCGGAGAAAGGCAATCGGTCGGTGGTCTCATTAGATCTAGAGACTGTAACGCTTTCAGCAGAGAATTCGCCTGTGCCCTATCCGTATCTGAGGCTTTCATCTTTGGATCAAGCCCTACTCCTTTTAATGTAGACTCCGCGACCGCGCCGCTTACCCGAGAAAGTTCATTTTCTAATGTTCCTTTTAAAGTTCTCTCCGTTGAATTCTTAAGTATCCGCATAAAGATTCCAAGTTCTAGGCCTTGTGGGTGCGGCTTTATGGACGTGGCTTCTTTAGGTAGTTCTTCAGAAACCCTCTTGTAATTTACTTTTTCCCCGTTCGGATTTGTGTAATGTATTACTGCAGACGGATTAACAAGTGAAGTCCTTCGTATATACTCGTCTATTCCCTTGCTGCCGGCGACATATAGTCCCTCTATCTCCAGCTCGACTTCCGTCCCATGCTCATAAGGAAAATCGGCTTCTCCTTTTTCAACGACCTCTGGCTCATTCTTAGTTATGTTTATCTGTATCTTCATCATTGTAGCTTTCTTAGCGCTCTTTATCTTGGAGATGACCGTAGTAGGTTTGCCGGTAGTCAATTGCGAATAAAGAACTGCAGAATGTATACCTATTCCTTGCTGACCTCTGCCTTGCTTCATAGACTGGAATTTGCTGCCGTAAAGCATCCTGCCGAATATGTCCGGCATTTTAGAGACTGGAATCCCTGGACCGTTATCTCGTACTTTTATGCTGAATATGGGCGCTGTTTTCTTTAAACTTAACGGCGAGCCATTTACAGTCGCTTCTATTTTATTGTTGTCCTCTGATACTGTGAATTCCTGGTCTCCAAACTTGAATACGGCTTTACCGCCTCGCATTTGTTTTGTGTCGGTCTTGCCTTTGTACAAAACGCTATAAATGTTCTTCTGCACCATCATCTGGGCGATGTTCTGTTTCTCGTTCATCATCTGGTAATTTTCGCTCATCGCCTTGACTTCTACAGTTATCTCCGGGAGAATTACTTTCTCTTTTTGTCTTTCCTCCAAATAACCAAGCTCTTCACAAGCATCTAGAGAATTATCAACGGCCTCTTTTACACAAGTAAGAAGCGCTTTTTGTTTATTATCAAAACCAAGAAGATGCCTATTCTTTTCGAAGAATTCTGTGACACTTATAGCGCGCTGCTTCTTCGCCAGTTCTTCAGCTATATCTTCCATTTTCGTACTTTTCGAGCTTTCTTCTGTCGATCGACAAGAACACACTATCGTGTTTTGCGCCATTTAAAAGCATTTCGACTGCAGAGACTGCAAGCTCAATATTTTCATAAGCGCCTATTATACTTATAGTTTTTCCGGATATTTTTATGTAACACGAAGTCGCCACACTAAGTCTCTTTTTTATCATCCCTCTGCTGCCTATGACCCTGCCTATTAATTCTATTTGTCTTTTTTGAGAGCTGGCGTAGTCTCCTACGTTTATTATAGACAGATCATAATCATCGTCAAGCAACAAAAGCGAGGTCTTCGGGTCAAATCCGCGATTGAAAGCCATTATCGCATTCTTCACTAGCGACATGTTCATAGCATTTTCTGAAGTGAGATTGACATTGTTGTTTTCTAGCTTTATCTCTACCCCAAGTTCTGCTATTTTTGCCAAAAATTTCTTCTGGCCTAGCAGGTCTTTTGCCCTTTTGACTGTTATTGTTATCTGGTCTTCCACGTTATATTTCCTTTACCATATACGGCGCTTCGAGCCTATATCCTTCTTTCCGGTAGTATTCTCTCACGCCTACCCCCGATATTATTTTGATTTTATTGAGCGAATATTCACTTTTCGTTATCCGCTCAGCTTCTTCTAGCAATTGTCTGCCAAATCCCTTGTGCTGGAAGCCGCCTAGATTTTCTGAAGCTATGGTCTTCTGTTCGCCGTAGACATGAAGTTCTCTAACTAAGCTTTCTGGCGAACCATCTGGTATCCTCAGCCGAATAAAGCCTATTATCGCATCATTGGCTACGTCGTCGATGCTAAGAAAGATCTCGTCACCTCCAGACGCCCTGTAATTTTCTCTTTTCATTTTTATTATCGTGTCATTTAAAAGCTGTACGTGCCCTATCTCCCTGCTCCTTATGTCATTCGCTTGTTTACCCATCTCTCTTATCCTTTCCGAAACTAGCTGCCTTAAGTTTGTAACCTTAACGCCATCCTCTATTAGATTGGACGGGATGTCTCTTTCCACTCTCATTATGCGCAGCCATCTTGGGGCAGAAACTTCTGCTTGCACTATCAAATCTATAATATCGTCTATTGGATAGATCGTGTGCATTCCCTTTTCCCATAAATTGTATAGGCCAGTGCCTTTTATCACGAGCGTAGGGTATATTTTTATGGCATCGGGCTTTAAGCCGTCGTCTTCATAGACCTCTTTTATCGTCTGCCTGTCTTTGTCTATATCTGAGAACGGGAGATTAAGCATCACGTGGTAATCTACCTTGTACGCATTGTCTCTCAATAATCTGGACGACGCCTTTACGTCTGCGATGGTATGCCCCCTGTTATTTTTCTTTAGTACATCGTCATAGACGCTTTGGACCCCCATTTCTACGCGGGTCACGCCATATTCTAAAAGCTGATTTACATCTGCAATGCCACATCTTTCCGGTTTTGTTTCTATGGCTAAAGCGACGCATCTTGTTTCGGCAGTCTCATTTATCTCTTTCTGCTCCTGCAGAGAGACATGCTCGTCTCTTAGATTTTTAGGAAAGTCGTTAAGCGCGCGATAAACATTTGTTACAAAATCGTCCCTATAAGACTTTGGCAGCGTGGTAAACGTCCCGCCTATCGCGATTATCTCTACTTTCTGGGGTTCATAGCCCATAAAAAGATAATGCTTCAACCTTGCTTGGACTTGGGCGTATGGATCATAATTATTGCCTTTCGCTCTCCTAGCCGCGGGTTCAAAGCCCGTATACGCCTGGGGGGTGTTTACACGGGTACCCCCGGGGCAGAAAAGACATACTCCGTGCGGACAATCAAAAGGCTTGGTCATAAGCGCTACAACTGTAACCCCCGAAAGTGTCCTTATCGGCTTTGATTTCAATACGTCTGAGAACTTTGATATGTACTTCTTTTCCAACATCGACAGTATCTCGCCATTCTTCGGTATTTCCGCCGTGTTGAGAGATTCGCATATCCTTCTCTTTTCTGATAATAAGGTCCTTTTGTCTTTTATCCTGCCTTCTTCTAGAGAGGATTTGAATAAAGGCAAAAAAGCCCCCATCGAATTTTCCATTTTACACCCAATTTTACATTCTAAGCGATATAAGATTAAATATGCGGGAGGATATTAAATTTTATGAACTCAAAAGGCCAGTTCGTTACTATCTTCTTCGCAGTGCTTTTAATAACCGTCATAATAGCCATCTTCACATTAGAATACGATAACTTGACGTCAGACCAGAACTTAAACCTGCAGCAAAGCAACTTGGCCTCTTCTGACGCCGTAGCTTATAACTTATTGAACCAGTATTCTTTCCTGCAAAGTCTGGGGCCTTCTTCAGCGGCAGATTCACTGGTAACTTCTTCTTTAACTTCCATAGTAAAAGAGTTTACAAGCTCTTACAACATAAACTTCAGCTATGGGATTAGCGTAAGCGGGAGTCACGCAAGCATCGCGTCAATACCATCGGTCGTAATATATTTAGCAAATGGACAAGACACCCCCACCCCATCACCTTTCCAGCAGAGGGTTGCCGTAAATTCATCTATTTATTTGGATTATGAAGATTCAAACCTGCAGAACGTGCAATTCTCGTACCCAAATGGGACTATCATCCCGTCTTGGCTAGAGGGTGGGAATATCGCCACGTTCAATGGCATTGATGGCTACGCAAATTCTACATTTAAAACCGAGAAGGGCCCCATTACGATAAGCTTTTGGTTTTATCCAATCGGCAGGCCTTCGGCCGGCACGGTAGATCTTTTGGCCTCTGCGGCGCCCCATGGTTCTTCTACTAATGGTTTCGAGATAGAATGGGCTCAAAATGGTTCAACGGTTTTTGGCATATACAATGGAACGGGTAATTATGACACTACTATAATAGGAAATATAACCACGACATACCAATGGTATGACTTAGTCGTATCTTATAATGCAATAAACGGTTCGTTCAGCGCTTATCTTAACGGTCAACTTTGGAATTTCAGCGGCAGGCTAGACAGCGGACTGCTTGCTACCCCTTGGAGTGGAAATTCTCCATATAATTTATTGATTGGCACAGGTAATTCAGGGAAATATTTCAATGGAAGTATAGCAAATATCCAGATATACGATATAGAATTAAATCAGAACATAGCGAATAAATTATACACTGGGGGCGCCGGGGGCGCACCATTCGAAGGCACGTTATTACTTAGCGGGTGGTGGCCGATGGCTGGGAACCTGGCTGATGCGATTAATTCTAAATATGACGGAACAAATAATAATGTTAATTTTTTAACCCCTGGCTCAGCCAGTACGCAGACCATATACTGGTTAAAAACGGCTAAGATACCTGCAGATTCTGAATTAGAAGTACAGATGGGTTTTTATCCCAAACAAGAAAGCATGTTAAACAATTATAATACGGGCGAAGCACCCGGACTTTCGCCCACATATGCAGAATATGACGACGGGAATACAGTATTTCCAATCCTATATGACAATTTCAAAGGAACGACGTTAAACTTGGCTATTTGGCAGACATTTAATAACACGGGCAGCCATCTAGTTTATTCGATAGACAACGGCCTTAAACTGTATAACGGCAATTGGTCTGGGTTATTAAGCAAGACCCTGTATAATTTTACGGTAGACGCATATGATCTAGCCTACTATCTAAATGCGACTGGTACTGTAAATATGGCTCTCGGAACAGAAAACCATTCACGATTCGGGGGCGGGGGTAATCCAAATTCATTACTCGTTGGAAGCGGGGCTAGTACGCCAGCCGGCGGCGCTCTGAATTCTCTTACATATTATAGTGGTTGGGATACGGCGACGACGGCATATGGAGAAAACATTAATACAAACGAACTTTATACCGTTAGTTATGCGTATTCTGGATATGATTTTGCATCACTCAGATCAGATTCTAATGTTATGGCGTTTATACAGTGGTTTAATATTAGGTCATTACCACCAAACGATATTATGCCATCCGTTTTATTCGAAGGCGTACAATAAAAATCACACTTAAATTTGTGTAGATACAAAACCTATTATGGCGGACACCGGACCTTTTTTCAGTATAATAATACCGACGTTTTCTGAAGGTAGTTATCTGCGTGAGACTTTAGAAAGCATAAAGCGACAGAAATTCCAAGATTATGAGATAATAGTATCTGACTTTAATTCCGTAGACGGGACTATCCAGATAGCCAAAGAATACGGTGCTACCGTTTTGAATTCGACTAAAGCCGGCGCATCTTACGCTAGGAATTTCGGCGCATTGGGTTCAAAGGGGAAATTTCTAGTTTTCCTAGACGCCGACACGACAATGTGGCCGGATTGCTTATCCGTATTCAAAAGAGAAACGGAAATAGGCACCATCGCAGGTTTCCCATTGATAGAATGGGCAACGAAAAATAAATTTTATGAAATGTTTAGAGCGTACATAATAAATCCGATATACTATCTGGGGGCCATGCTTAACTCGGGTCTTTCATATCCCTGCTGTTGTTTTTATGAGAAGGAAGCGTTCTTAAACACAAACGGATTTGACGAACGAACCCCTATCTTCAGCAATTTTGATTTGAATAAGGAAGTACTTAAATCCGGCAAACTAAAACTTCTCACTAATGCAAAGTGTTATACGTCAGATCGTCGCGTGCAGAATTTCGGACTGTTTTCGTACTGCATGACGGCTACATACGCTTTTACTTTAAAAGTCCTGAAGAATAAAGTTCTTCCTCTAGATTTTTACGAACCTGTGAGATAATATTTAATCTAAAAGGAACCCCGCGGTTTTCTCCTTATCGAAAGGAACCAAGTCGTCATAACCTTGGCCTGTCCCTAAGAACATTATAGGTTTTTTGGTGACATAAGAGATAGAGATTACGGCACCGCCTTTCTTGTCTACATCGGCTTTAGACAGGATTGTGGCGTCTATGCCTATTTCCTTATCGAATATCTTGGCCTGGTTTACGGCATCGTTACCGGTAAGAGCATCGCCTATGAAGATGGTTAAATCCGGTTTGCTGACTCTTTTTACTTTTTTAAGTTCATCTATCAGGTTCTTGTTTATGTCACTCCTTCCTGCGGTATCAACTAAAACTAAATCCGCTCCATAAGATTTAGCGTATTTTATTGCGTCGAAAGCCACGGCAGCCGGGTCCGCACCGTAATTGTGCTTTATTATTTTAACTCCTAATTTACTTGTATGTATCTCCAATTGCTCTATCGAGGCGGCCCTGAACGTGTCGCTAGCAGATACAATGATCTTCAGGCCCCGCTTTAAAAAGAACCTTATCAGCTTTGCCAGCGTAGTTGTCTTGCCGGCACCGTTAACTCCGACAAATAAAATCGTATATGGCTTCTTTTGTTTGATTTCTGAGAGGAGCTTCTCTACAGGGTATTCTAGCATTACATCGGATATGCTTTTTTTAATCGCTGCCTCTATCTCTTTCTTGTTGCTTAAAAATGAGACTTCCTTGCCTACTAGGTTTTCTCTAAGGTCATTGTGTATCGCTTCAAGGACCACGAGTGCTACATTGTTCTCTAGCAAGGCATCTCTTATCCCGCTGTATATCCCAGCGATATCGTCCTCATTTATCTTGTGGGAGAATATGCGATGTTTCTTGCCTGATTCTTCGCTTGTTTCTTTTTTCTTTTCTGTAGGTTTCTGCTCGCTTTCCCCGACTGCTGTCTGCCTTTCGGTTCCTTTACTCTCCAGTGTCTCTGCTTGCTTCTCTTTTATGGCGACCGCGTCTGCATGTTCGTTTTTGACTGGCGCTTCGGCCATCCTCTCTTGGCTTTTATTTTCTGCTACTTGTCCATGTTCCTCAAGCTTCTTCTCTTCGGATTCTTCCTCTTTTACAAGCTTTTTCTGTATAGAATTTATAGAATCTTTTATTTTTTTCTTTATAAAATCAAACATACCTATTTGAGGGCCGTGTTATATTGCCTATACATCTCGTTTGCTTCGCGCTCTAATTTAGAACCTTCCTCCTGTAATTTCTGGATTATTTCGGCTATCTGCTCCACATTCTTTTCTACTTCCTCTAGGTCCTTCTCTAATTTTGCTTTTAAGTCCTGCATCGATAAATTTCTGAATATATTGCTTCCTATATTTACCAATGCTAAAGACGTATCGGAGAGGACGCCTCTAAAAAATATATCCTGGCTGTAAGGGACCATTATTTCTTTGTTCTGCCCGCCCTTTAGTCCGCTTAGCCCAAGAAGGGAATGAGTTAAAGACTCTTGTGTCATCTGCAATGCGTTCAGCGCATTGATGTAGTTTTCTACTTCCCGCCTTATGTATTCGATCTCTAGAAGACGCTTGCTGAGGTCTTCCTCGTTTATTTCCATTTTATTTCTTCCCTGCGGTTTCTGTCTTTATCAGGCTTACGGTAACTACTTTTTTATCGTCTTTTGAGCAGATTACCCTCATTCTAATCGGGGGATTTTGTATGCTATTCTTGAACAGTTCGTTGTTAACTGGAATATCGATACGGACCCGGTCCGCCTTCATATGCCTGCCAACAAATTGTGACATGAATTTCGCCGCGGCCGAGGCTCTTTTGTATCTAGGAACGGCCGATATGGCTTTTCTAAGGTTTATCGTCATTATTCTTTGTTCTGCCATTTTACCTGCCTACGTTTTGGTTGAGCCGCGACCTATCTATCCTTCTCGTGCCGAATTTCCTTAATTGCGCGAAGACCGGCGGTCTGCTGGTTTTCCTAGCCTGCTTTATCAATGCTCTTTTATTTTTAGCGGATTTGTTCCTACTCATATTTTCCTGTTGAAAACTATTTTCTTTTCGTTCTTTGGCTGCGAAATGGCATTTAGAAGTTCTTTCAGTTTTTCATCGTCTATTATTCCCTTTATCCTATTGGCTAATGCAGATTGGAGCAGCATATTTTCTACGCTCTCGGCGAGTTCTGGGTGCGCATATCTAAGATTACCTAATCTTTCACGAGCCTCCTTTGTAAGGTATTTTGCGAATAGTTCCTGCTTTAATTTTTCCATCCTCTTCCTTTGCTCCAATTCTTCTCTATCTAGCTGATTAGGTAATTGCATATTATTTGCTGGAAATAGCTTTCGCTGTCCTGTCGGCTAAAGAAATCCCTTTGGGTGCTATCCTCCTGCCAGGCCTATCCTTTATCTTTACTTTTTTTACTAATCCTGCTTGTTCCAACTGCTGCAAAAGCTTCCTTATGGCTGCGCCGCCCGCAGGTCTAAAGTGTCTACCGCTGTATCTGTTCTTCTCCTTGTCGCCATACATTCTTCTTAATCGACTGACGCCTATCGGTCTTCTGTCAGTGTAAAGTCTTCTCAATATACTTGCGCCCCTCAAGTACCACCAGTCGTCCTGTGACGGAATGCGGTCCTTAGATGAACCGGTCTTTGCGAATTTAGACCAGTTCGGGGGGTTCAATAATCTATCCTTCTTAAGCTCCTGTGCTAATACATTCACAAGTTCGATTTGGTTAACGTCCGATGCTCTTATCATATCCTAATTTCCTAACATTACCGCAATTTAAACATTTGTAGGTTATCGCCTTTTTTGCGAGGCGCACGACTGCCGTCTTGCCGGGTATAAGTATTTTATTACAGCGTTTGCATATTAAAACTTTTTCCTGTTTGGATAAAGCGAGCTTTTTTGACAGGTATATCTTATATGCGATGTACGCGTATCTTTCAGAAAGTTCCCTATCCGAATCGTAAAGTGCTTTCGCTTCGTTCACAAGAAAATCAAAGTCTCTCTTGAACGCGGTTTTGTCTTTTCTTTTGATCATACAGATGTTAATAGCCTGACTTTTAAAAATATGATAATTTGTAATATTTTCCAAATTCCGGGGCATAGAAATCTTTATAAAGAAGTCTTTTCTCTTACAGAATAAGATGAAATTCCTGCTAGTGGACATCTTAACGGGGAGGTTTTGAAT
Organism: Nanobdellota archaeon; assembly: GCA_021818905.1. Lineage (GTDB taxonomy): Archaea > Nanobdellota > Nanobdellia > Parvarchaeales > Parvarchaeaceae > Parvarchaeum. Next base: position 49 of record JAKASS010000017.1, on the reverse strand, counting down.
GGCAAAGAAATCTGTAAAAAAAGAAAAAGAAGAACCTGAGGAAGACATA
>JAKASS010000016.1 GCA_021818905.1 Nanobdellota archaeon | reverse complement strand
GCTATCCTTCGCGTTCGGACTGTTCGGTCTCAAGAAGATGGACGCCGCCATAGACTCCACCGGATACGAAGAGCGAAACGCTTCCTATCACTACCTGCGAAGGATAGGCGAAGAACGGCGTAGAAGGAGATCTGCCAAGCATTCCATCGTCGTAGACCCGAAGACGGAAGCGATAGCCGCTTCTTCTTCCAATCGGAGGTATGAAAGCGACAATAAGACTTTCATACCGCTCATGAAGAAAGCCGCCGAGATAGTGAAGATCGATAAGATACTGGCCGATAAAGGATACGATTCGGAGAGAAATCACAGATCCGCAAGAGAGCGTCTTCACGCAGGATCGATCATTCCTGCAAGGAATGAAGACGTTCCCATATGGAAAACGAAAGGCAGATGGAGGAAGCTGATGAAGACGGACTTCCCGTTGTTGGAATACCATAAACGAAGCCTTGTGGAGACCGTGAATTCCGTGGAGAAGAGGAAGTTTAGCTCCACCTTGGGCAGCAAGCTGCATTTGAGCAAGCTGAAGGAGATGAAGGTGATCGACGTAGTCTACGACATCCGGCGATGCATACAGCTTGCTTATATTGTTATCATAGGATTTCTACAGAGCCTAAGAACTCTACTGTATTGATTAAATGACAGGCCACGACTTCGAAACGGCTATCCATACAGAGGATAGCAACATTTTCTCCTCGCAGGTTACCTGCAAGCACGCCCTCATTTAATTACAGTTGCTCCCTTCCGGGCCTGGCTGGGTTTTCAAACAAAAGCATCCCACAGGGCTGTGACTCTCAGATAGCTTTGCTAGCGTATATGAAATTACCGCCCCTCGGTCGTGCTTTCGCCACGCCTAAAGTCCATTTGCGTTGCAGGGAGGGACTGACTCCCCGGCTAGCCTGTCAAGTAATAAAGTGTCGTAACAGAATAAATAGCTTAAAAAAGCGGCCTGAAGATTTTAGCCTCTTTACCTGTTGTCTTAGACGCGGTAGGGTTTGCTCCAGTCGCATTCTTGCTAATATTAGTTGCATTCCTTGTTATATCAATTCCGGGCCTGCAACACCGGCAAAGACGCGGCGGGGCCAAGAAAATTGGGGTTTTTCCAGGCTTATTTTACGATAGCTTTTGGGGTAATTGAGTTGATATTAACGTTCATTTTGTGAACGGCCACTCAACTATCGGCCTCCCTGAAGGTTTCCGAATCTAAATACTCTATATTTACTTCATTATCCAAAAAGTCTTTCCAATTCGATACTTTCTTGTCTGTATAGAGCTTGTCAAAAACAAAGCCTACCAAAAGAGCACCGACTATACCTATGAACGGCAGTGCAGACGAGTGCAATAAGCCGGCTTCGTGGCCTACTACATATCCCGCACACGCTGCCACAGTCCCGAAATAAAGCCCTTCCTTGAACTTAGTCAAAAGGCTTTTTGGCGGCGAGTAATATTGGTTATTTAACATCTTGGATATTCGCTCTGGGTCTGAATCTTTCGGTATTACTATTGTTACAGTGTATCTTTCTGTTCTCTTTGGTTTTTTATCTGGGTGGGTTTTCCTAAGGTTGAAATCTTTGAAAGAATCCGAAAGGATATATTCTAATCCTTTTTTTATTGTCTTATCGGCAGATTCCGCCCAGCATTCATACATCCGATAAATCGGTTTCATGTCGCCAAACTCTATCTTACTGTAAAGGCTATAACAAAATGGAATATTATCTGACATATTGTTTTTCTTTATTTAGTCCGTTAGGATTAACTAGTATAGTTGTAACTAGAAGACATACTGCCTAAGTTAAAACCGAATAGCTGAGTGGCCCCGCTTATTTTTATTTCGCCGGATTGGCTAGAATTGAGCACTAGGACTCCGAATTTTACCGCGCTTATGGGGATTCCGCCGTCGAGTATGGCGACAGGATTCCCATTGAGAGTCGCCGTAAACGCTCCGACGCTGAATGCATAAGCATTAAAGATCACTACGTCCGTCGTATTTGCGTTGCCTGGGTTTGCTCCGACTATGTTTGGGCCGATACTTATCGGCAACGTAAAATTAGGGACACCTACTATCGGTGAAGAATGGAATATGAGCGCCGCGCCGACTATTACAAGCACTATTATTATCGCCGCTTCCAAAAGCTGTTTGATTATCCTGATCAAAGTCACTATCGCGACTATTATGATTATGATACCCGCAATCAAAGCTACATCGACCATCAGAATAAGAGGCTCTTGCCAAATAAAAGACTTATTTTATCTCTTTTCGCCGTGTTTATATAAAAATAAAAAAGAAAAAAATAAAATTAAAAACACCTGCTCAGAAGTCGTGTGGTCTAACGGTCTTTCTTCCGTCAGCTTTTGCCCTCTCGACTGCTCTGGCGATCTTCGCCTTTACAACCTTGTCGAGGCCTTCGATTGTAGCGTCAGGACATCTCATGTCCTTTCCTACCTTCTTGACTTCTGCTTTTACTGCATTTTTCCTTACGAAGTCTGCTGCCATATATTCACCTTTACAACGCCCGTATTTAAAAAGGTGCTGTCTTTAGCAGGATAGAGCGTTTTGGTGCCATTTTATGCATGTTTAGGTCGTGATAGTATTTCCAGAAAATTGTATTAAAATACAGGTTGTTATTATTTACTGTGGAAGAGAGTGAGATACTTAAAATCACTGTAAAGAATGCCATCGAACACGGTGGAAGAGCCAATTCGGGCGCCGTTTTCTCTAAAGTCGCTGGAAGCGATAAATCTATACTTAAAGATCTAAAATCCGCGAAAGCGCTTATTGAAAAAGTCGTGTCAGAAGTAAATTCAAAGACTCCGGAAGATGTAGCGAACATGGCTGAAGATCTTGGGATTGAATTGAACGAAAAACCTAAAGAGCAAAAGCTAGAGCTTAAAGCACTCCCAAATGTAGACCGCCAAGTTATTTTAAGATTGCCGCCCGAGCCATCTGGGTACATGCACTTAGGCCATGCGTTTTCGTTCATGATAAATTATCTCTATAAGGAAAAATATAATGGAAAACTATGGCTTAGATTTGAGGATACTAACCCTAAGCTACTAGATAGGGTCAAGGAGTTTGTAAAGGCTTTTGAGGATGGGATAGCTTGGCTTGGCATAAAGTGGGACGAAGAGAAGTTTATTAGTTCTGACATAGAAACAATGTATTCTTATGCGGAGAAGCTGATAAAAGAATCAAAAGCCTACATGTGTCTCTGCAGCGCAGAAGAGATAAAAGACAAGCGACTCTCCGGAGAGGAATGTGTACACAGACAAAATGCGCAAGTAGAAAATCTAAAACTGTGGAATTCTGCTAAAAACGGCGAAATCGGAGAGGGCGGCGCCGTATTAAGGCTTAAATTAGACATGAAAAACAAAAATAGTTCGCTTAGGGATCCAAATATATTTCGGATAATAAAAAGCGAAAAAAGCCGATATTCGTTGTGGCCGTTATACCATTTTGCAAACGTTATAGAAGACCAGATGTGCGGAGTTACCCATATCTTGAGAAGCAATGAATTCAACACTGATGAACAGGAAAAGATAAGGACCGCTTTGGGGCTGCGCAATCCAACCGTGCTGCAGTATGGAAGATATAACCTAAAGGGCACAACCTTATCAAAGAGACTTATAAGGCAATTTATAAAAGACGGTCTTTTAGAAGATTGGAACGACATACGATGTCCAACTGTATCCGCTATTAGACGAAGGGGCATACAGCCTGAAGCAATAAGAGACTTTGTAATTACCGTAGGTTATTCTGGTTCACAACACGAATATTCTTGGGATCTGCTTTTCACATTAAACAGGCGAATAATAGATGAAAAGGCCAAACGATTTTTCTTTGTCTCACGGCCGGCAAAACTTTATGTAAGCAATGGCGGAAAAAGAGACGCCAAGCTGCAATTTCATCCATTAAAAAATTCTGGCTTTAGATTGATAAAGACGAATGGAAACTTCCTTATAGACGAAAAAGATTTCAGCGATTTGAAAGTCGGCGATAAAGTTAGGTTGAAAGATCTGTACACTATCCAGATAAACGAGTTAAAGGACGGAATTGCAAATGCCGAAATGATATCAGAAAGTATGCTTGGCGGTGAGAAGATAGTCCAGTGGGTGACCGATGAAAATTTAAAAACTGAAGTCTCGATAGTTGGCCAGATGCTGAATGAAGACGGTACTTTTAACAAAGATAGTCTTAAAGTAGTAAACGGTCTAGCAGAAAGGGCCGTCGGACTCCTCAACGAAGGAGACATAATACAATTTGAGAGGTTTGGCTTCTGCAGACTAGACAACAAAGAGAAAAATTCTTTCATTTACATAAGCAGATGAGCGATAAAAAAACCTCCACCCAGGCGGACTTGAACCCCCAACCTACCGGTGACCGCTGATTATCTTCATCGCACTATGATAATAGCACTTAGTTTATTTCTACAGCCGGTCGCTCTGCCATTGAGCTATGGGTGGATATAGTAATAGACAACCTTATTTAGTATTTATTGTTTATTATTAATAGGAACTTATTATTTGCTCTAATTTTCGCTCCCGATTTTGTTCATTTATCTTAAACGTTTTATAAAACTTATTAATCGCGTCCTTTTTGTTTATATTATATCTCTCCACATAAGTGATCCGACACCAAAATAGGGGACCAAAAAGTATTTCGGGAAGTAGCGTTCTTAATAATAGCATAAGCGGGTGGGGGAAAGCCGAAGTTGGATGGAGGGGGGTTTTCCAGATGTTAGAAGAAGACGAAGAAGTTTTAAGGAAAAAAGCGAAGAAGTGCGAGGACAAGAAAGAGAGCATTAGATACTTCGCGCTCCATTTCTTGAGCATCGGCAGATCGATAGGCGAGGTTTCGAAGGCGTTTATGGTCGACCGGTCTACAGTGTACGACTGGATGCTGCAGTGGAAACACGAGAAGACGCTGTCGGACAAGCCCAAGGGGGGAAGACCGCCATCCTTTGGGGAGAAGGAGAAGAAAGAGATAAAGAAGCTGGTAGAGGAGAACGATCCTTCAAAGCACGGTCACGATGTCACGATGTGGGACACGAAAAGCCTGCAGCTTTACTTCGAGGAGAAGGGTGCCAAGGTCTCAAGGGAGACCATACGCAGGACGTTATTGGGCATGGGAGGACACTACGTCAAAGCCGTCCACGAGTACGCCGAAGCAGACTTAAAGAAACAGCTTGCATTCGCCAAGAGGACACTTAAAACGCTAAGATCGCTGGATAAGGACACGGTCGCGCTTTTCGAGGACGAGATGTCCGCTGGAGGCTCGCTCAGGAAAGGATACGGATGGACTTTCGACGAAAGACTGATAATAAAGGCTCCAGCTTACCACATGAAGAGGACTAACGTCTTCGGAGCCGTCTCCCCTCTCACTGGAGAGATCGTACAGTCCTCGTCCTCGAGCGCCAAGACTCCAGCTTTCATGAAGTTCCTCGGGAAGATAGCGGACAGGTTCGCTGGCAAGAGGATACTGCTGTACGTGGACGATTTCCGCGTGCATAGTTCGAAGAAGGTAAAGCGCTTCCTAAAGCGGCATCCCGACCTCAAAGTAAGGTTCTTTCCCCCTTATTCTCCATGGCTCGACCCCCAGGAATACTGGTGGAACCATATCCGCAGGAAGCTGCTTGACAACCGCTTCTTCCGATCCGCAAGGCAGATGGCCTTTGCTATGGCAAGGTTCGTAAACTCCGTGCCTCCGGAAGAAGTGATGAGCGTGTGCTCTCTGGCTCCTCTCAGAAAGACATTAAAGGACGGAGTGTAGGATTACTTTCGAGGATTGCTATAATTCTATAAACTAATCTCTCTAAACCTTTTCTTGGATTTTTATAAATTGAATGCTCGACTCCAAACAATTTTAAGATTCTGCTGTATTGTCTAGCTAATGTTTTGGAGATGGTTGAAAAGTTTATATGCACACCGTACTTTCCACAGTAAACGGACCCGTCTGTAGCAATCATACCGCTTACTATGCCTTTCAAAGATTCTTTGCCCTTTTTTAATATTGAACGGTTTATTTTTACTGTATGGGATTTGTCGTTTGTAAACGTTAATATATTTTTTAAGAAATTGTGCACGTATTTGCTATCCATTTTTGCTCTACGGCAACTATCCCCGACCTTATGTTTTCCGTCCCGCAAATATGATTGTCTGCCAAAAAGTTTCGCTGATAAATCGGAAAGACATTGCGCATATTGGATTTCTTCATTGCTAAGATAGAAGCGGATCATGTACGCATATCTATTTCTTACTTTAAATGTAGACCATCGCCGATGAATGCTCCTAAAAATTCTCCAAGGTCTCTATTGAATTTCTGGTCTGTCTTTATTGGCCGAATCTTTCTGCCATATTTTTTCCTGATGTAGTAATATATCGTCGTTTTTTGGTAAATTTAACTGCTTTGATGAAGGATTAAGGCTATATCCTTTATCATGTAAAGTAAAAATTAGATTCTTGTCAGATTCAGCCGGCCTTCTCATTTTTAAATTATCGATTGCCGCAAATTAACTTACGCTATCTTTGACTACGCCGTCGATTTCGGATCTTATCTTTTCCCCGACTTTTCCTAGAGTCTTACCGAGATTGCCTTCAAGTCTCTTGTAGTCTTCGTCGCACATATAGCCGTGGTAGATTTCGAGTCTTGGGCCAAACCTAAGACCAACATCTACTGAGAAAGCTTTTGTATCTGCCTCACAAAGGTCTTTGGCACATACCGGACAAGTCTTAGTAGCGATTCGCTGCTTGCACATGTCACATATAGTAACTGTAACTTTTGCCATAAACACCTGCGGCATAAATACCCAGTAAAGGGCTTAAACGCTATGCCAACGTCATTTTCCTATACTACTAATGTGTAATTATTGCTATTTAACACTATCCGTCCAACGAGGCTGTTGCATAATTCGATTGCAGAAAGCCCAGGATAAGCGATAAATCAGACAAATGCCTCCTGTTTTTTATTGAAGAAACAAAAAAGGAGGCATTTATGGATAAACAAGCATCGACAGGATTTAAAGACTTAGTACAGAGGAAACTTCAGTTCGTAGTGGACGAACTGAAGAAAGTAGTCGGAAACGGCGCCATAGAACTCTTAAAGATGAACAAGGGAAAGATAGGAAGGCCGTATAGATATTCTGAGACGGAGATCGTCAATGCAAGCGCTTTCAAGTCCCTTATGAGACAGGGATTCAGGCAGACGGCAGTCCTGATAAAGGGCCTAGCCGGAAGCTGCGCTTCTTATTCGCAGCTTTGCAGAAGGCTTGCTTCTGCAGGGATAAAATGGCTCATAAACAGGACTAAGAGAAAGGGAAGGTATCTGGCCATCGACGGCACTGGGATATCTACACACTACCGAGGGGACTACAGAAGCGGCAAATATAGCATAAGACAGCCGTTCTACAAGTTCCATGCGCTGGAGGACGCGGAGACCGGGGAGCTGGTGAACTACAGGCTCACCTCCGATCGCATAGGCGACAACGGGAAGTTCCTTGCCATTGTCAGGGAAGCCGCAAGAAGGGGCGATACCGTCTACGCCGACGGAGCCTACGATGCGAAGGATAACTTCTCTTTCCTGGAAAAGAGAGGGATAAGGTCTGGGATAAAGATAAGACAGACCGCTTCTCCCACTGCTCCAGGCTGTCTTCCGAGGAAGAAAGCAGTGATGGAGCAGTTCAGCCTGCTTCCCCACGGTCATCTTGAGAGGAAGCATCCTCTGGCGGAGAAAGGAAGGATGTTCTTCAGCGAGACGGAAAGGATGAAGTACTGGCAGCAGAGATGGAAGGATAAGGTAGGATACGGGAGAAGGACTTCCGTGGAGAGGTCCTATTCTACCTTCAAGGCATTGTTCGGAGGATATGCCTCTTCTAGAAAATGGAAGAGCCTGAGAAAGGAGATGCTTATCAAGTGCCTGACGTACAATAAGCTTCTCGAGATAAGGTAAAGGACCGGATCGGCCACGGCAAAAAGCATAGGGCGATGGCATGATCTGTAAACGGATCGGGTAATTATGCAACAGCCTCCGTCCAACGACAACTATTTATGGCGGTATTAATGTCGTATTCTGGACTATTTCGGTATTTGGGTTTATTATCTGCAGGTCGCCTACCCCCGACTCGACGCCTAAAGTGCTGTAAGTTCCGCTATAAAGGCCCAGGAAAGCTTTGTTGGCCGTATCTGTAAGAGCGAAAGAGTTTGTACCGCATTCTATTGGTTTACAAGTTATGCTATGGTTTACTATGTAATTTTGCTTTACTGCACTAGGAAGGTTAAGACACTGTTGCGCTAAGGCACCTCTGGCGGTCTGCGGGCCGGAAGTCGTGCTCTCGGTCGCTGTTATGTTCACCTGATATGTCATGGGAACCGTGCTACCGGATGCTGTTTGTATTGCTACTCCGACAGAAGAGAAACTCGATGTACAAGGACCGCTTATGTTATAGATTGAAACTTGCCCGGCGGGCGAACTGTACGGCCCTTTTGTGCAAGATCCAAAACTTAAGTACAAATCAGAGGATACGTTTGTGTATAATGTTATGCCAAAAGTATAATTAGAATAAAATGTCTTCGGCTTTCCGCTTGCATTTGCAAATAAAACAATAGAACTAGAAGATGTCGCACTGGAATTAACCTGTATGTCAGGAACGAACAGAACGTTCTGCTCGCCATATTCACTCAAATACGCAAAGGTTTGGCCAGTTTCTTCGCTTGCAGCAGCATTGACTATGAGACTATAAGTCGGGCTACCTAAACTTGTGTACGCGAAATAATACTGACTGCCGGTCGGTATATTCCCACTTGAACCCGGGAGAGCATAGCAAAGTAGGTACGAATTTTCCATAGTGCTGCTATCGTAAGGCGTGCTAGCATTGAAGATCCCTGTATTTTCTAAGAGAAGGCTGTTACAAGCCGGCTCGTCATAAACCTGGAAAACCAATGCGTTTGGAGAGTTAAACTGTTGATTTGAAGAAAGCTGGGGCGATCTACAAGCACTTTGTGCCATTGAAACGAAGTTATCATAATAATATACCGAACTCTTCGGCTGGAAGAAATTAAGCAAACTTAGAATCACGAATATAAGTATTATCGCTATAAGCAGAACCATTAAAATTCCTTCCCAGACGATGTCCATATCAAGCTATATCAAATTGGCAGCTTAAGAAGTTTCCACCGGCGTATGTACATGTTTGAAGGTTTATCGTAGCAGGGTTACCATGCAAGAAGGCCACTGGTGCCAATGCCGGGACCGAAGCCGCGCCGGCCGCAAGATAGATTTGCCCGCCATTCTTCGCACCCAAAGTAACGCATTCAAGGTTAGTTACGTACTGTGCTGGCGTATCTGTGCCGACCGGCGTAGTTGCATTGAAGAATGCTGTGCACGAACTGCTAAGAGCCGCAATCGGATTTGTGTTTACAAAATAACTAAGTGCGCCTTCTGAGCCGCTTATCCCCGCCGCATCCGAAGCCGTAAATCCTGTGATGTATTTAGATATATCCAACCAGTTTGGAAACGTTGCGTTATTCTGTTGTGTTGGCAAACTTGACCAATCAGAATAAGAGCTTGACATCGTCGACGACCCTATGCCATTTGAATTGTAGGTACCAAAACAGATAAAATAAGTCCCATCGAGAGTAGACGGATCCGATGGCGTCGTCAATACGCCTACTCTGGAAAGCTGATTCAGAAAGGATATGCAACTTGCACTGCCATAGAACTGCGCCATGAACTGGTCGCTTTGTAGTACTGGGGAAAGCCCCCCAACGATCACAGATTCTCCCGTATTCAACGCCGCGGTAGTCTCACTGACATAAGCCGAAACGGACTGCACTGCGGCTTTTATACTCGAACTGCCTGCGGTTATAACTATAAGGATTACAAAAAGAACCGGGATAAGGACAATTATAGCGATTATAAACGAAGTAAACGAACTTAGACCGCGTTTATTCTCCATTTAATTAATTGGCTTTTGCATTATTTATTGGTTTTGAAGCCCATTTGAATTTTCTGGGGTCTTTCTTTTCTATGGAGAACTTCATGCACCGTCTGCTGCAGAAATAGTAAACCGAACCGTCCATCTTCACATAAGTCGTTCCGGTACCTTTCCTTATCTCACTTCCGCAGAAACTGCATTTCATAATCTATCTTATCGGGAGTGCCTCCATTTCTGTTTCTTTTAGCATCAAAATATCCCCTAAAATAACCGGCCCCCTTACATTTCTTCTGATTATCTTATCTTTATCCATTCCTGTAAGTATCTTGCATTTTACCTGTGTAACTTCTCCGGCCACTCCGTGCCTACCGACAATCTCAACAACCTCCGAAGGATATCCTTCAAAAGTAAAGTCCTGGGTCTGTTTCTGTGTAGGTTTATTCTGAACAGGTTTATTTTGATTGTCTTTGCCTGGATTTGCTTTCATAGCGTCTTAAGTCTGCCTAGAAGGTCCTCTAAGGCGTGCGTTTCTTCTCCTGCACTCAATATAGCTACTGCAGAAGTCGGTACTACCACACCGACCGCTTTTCCAAGCTCTGCTCTGCTCCTTACAGCTACGCACGGTACTCCTCTGTCTTTTGATAAAAGGGGAAGATGCATTACTATCTCTTTAGGAGAAACGTCTGATGCGTACACGACTAGCTTTGCTTGAGATCTTTCGAGCGCTTTAGTTACTTCGTTCACGCCTTTCCTTATAGAACCGGATTTGGCTCTTACCTTTTCCAAAACCGAATAGACTTGGCTGTCTATGTCCTTTTTTCCAGCTTCATCTGCCATAATCTGCTACCTCCTTCAATTTTCTTAATTTACTAATAAGAATCTTACCATTAATAAAGCTTTATATGAGGGTGACACATCGTTTAACGAATGATATATGAACACATTGTAAGCGCCTTGACAATACCGGTGTGGCAATGATATAGTTTGCAAAGTTTTTATACCATTTAATTCTTAATATAAGATGACAAATGAAGGACTGGAAAAGTTCATAAACGCGATGTGTCCTTCTGAGCCCACTAAAGATTCCGTTCTTGCTTCGACTGACTATGCGCAAGAAACCGAATTTTCTGTCATGGCCTACCAAGAACAGAAAAGGACCCTGTTAAAGATATTGCTTAACGAAGAAGCGCAATTTACCGCTGAAATAACCGATTCCGAATGGTCTGAAAACCTGAAGAACGGCGGACGGGTAAAACTATTGTTCTACGATCTTTTCACGAAGGATAAAGTCCAAGGTAACGTATCAATAAGAGAAATAATGTACGATGCCACACCGGTGGAGAAATCGTTATCTGGATATTTTAGACCGCAGCTAGGTTCGCTTTATGATAAAAATCCACCAGTCGGCCTGCATGGCGGAAAGATAGGGCTTGTGCACAAAAACAAGGAAAGAGTAAATATGCGTTTGGCTGATCTCTCTAAGTCTAATGATTTATCTGGCGATTACGAACTCGATTTTACCACGGCTACCGAACTAGACGGCAAAAAAAGAAGGTCGTATGTGGTGATCATGCACAAAGTATGGCGAGACTTTTCTTACAAAAGCTGATATAAAAGATTTAAATACTTGTAGTCTACTTTATTAAAAATACGTTATGCAAAAAGCCAGAATAAAATTGACGTCGACTGACGCAGTAAAGCTGAAGAAAGTATGCGATGACATATTAGAGATATCCAGTAAACTCGGCACTGCCATATCTGGTCCAATCCCAATACCTACTAAAAAGATAAAGGTGACAACCAGACGCGCACCGGCTGGCTCTGGCCGAGAAACCTATGAAACATGGGAGATGAGATTGCATAAGCGGATAATTGATATGCAGGCCGACCCTAAGGCGCTTCATCTTATAATGAAGACCAGTGTCCCTAAGGAAGTAAATATAGAGATGGAATTAATTGGCGCCTAGACCAAGATACCCCCATAATTTCTTTTTTAAGCAATCGAACGATATTTTTAAACTCTAGAAAACACTAACCTTTATGGACAGTATCAAGGATAACGGGCAAAAACTGTTGGTAGTAGTCGTCGTCCTTCTTCTAATACTAGTTGTGTTGATCGTGCTTATATCCAACCAGAATAAAGTCAGCTATGTAAGTGCTCTCAGCGATGTACTGAAAGCGATAGAAACGTTCAACTTCAGTTCTAGCTTTGGCGTGTTACTACTGTTTCTTTCCCTTTTCATTGGGGTATTCGCAGTTTACTTTCTCGAGTTTTTAGTAGCAGTATTAAGAAATGAATTTGGAGGTGTGATATATATGGCTCAAACATTGAGACTTAAGAACCATTACATAGTCTGTGGTGGCGGTAGGATTGGTGAGAGGATAGCTTTCCTTCTCAGGGAACAGCACAAGCTTACTATAATATTGGAGAGTGAAGAAGCAAGGGCAGTCGAGCTTAAGAAATTGGGCTTTAAAGTACTGAGAGAAAGCGCACTTGATGAAAAATCGTTCAAGCTTGCAAATGCCAAGAAAGCGGTAGCGGTGTTCGCTTGTCTAGGGCAAGACGTGGACAATTTCCTTGTCGTGCTAAATGCAAGAGAATCAAACAAGAACGCAAAGATATTTACAAGGTGCAATTCTATAAAGAACATAAAGAAATTTATACAGCTTGGCGCAAATGAGGTAATCCTGCCAGAGATTGTAGGTGCCGACAGGATGGTCTATTTATCACAAAGGGAAAGAAAGAAATGAAAGACCCCCTTTACAAGTTCTCTCTGTTGGTAGAACAGTATTACATAGAGATATTTACGTTTGAGGCACTCCTAATAATCCTGGCTATACCTTCGGTAAGACTACTTGAACGCCTTATACTAGCGATTATAATAACTGTGGTAGTTTCTGAAGGCATAAAAATCTTCGTAAGAGAAAGTCGACCTGCTCCCGCGTTGGAAAGGAAATTTTATAAGAGGAGTTTCAAATTAAACCTTAGAAGTTTTCCTTCGACTCACGCCGCTATAGCGATGGCATTTGCCGGTTTGCTCGCACACTCATTTATTTTCTTCCCGGTTTTCGTCTTCGGCTTAATCATGGCTTACAGCAGAGTCTACATCAAAGACCATTACTGGCACGATATAATTGCAGGCGGCGCGATAGGCTTCATTATAGGTTACATATTAATAACATTCATTTGATGCACTACTTGGCAATGCAAAATAATTAAAAAATCGACCATGAAATATTCTTTAATAACGTTTTAATAGAGTTGCAGACCTATTCTATATTAATCAGAATATGAAATCGGATCCAGATGATTTAATTTCTTCGTTTGTAAACAGACAACTTAACGACCAACTTAAAGCTATAATCGCTACAAACAAATCTTCTGTCTTGATCGACTTTGCTGATATAGACAATTTTTCCCCAGAACTTGGCGACTATATAATAAGATCCCCAGTTGAAGCTATAGCTGACATAAAACATTTCATTAGCGAGCTCGGCGCTGTATACAAGGAACTAAATCTTGAGGTAAGGATAAGAAATCTTCCAACTACATCCGAAATTAAAATAAGGGATATAAGAAGCCGACACATCGGCAAAATATTGCAGGTCGGCGGCCTTATAAAAGTAGCGGTAAGCGTAAGGCCAATGGTCACTGCGATAGAATTTGAATGCCAAAGCTGTGGTCATGTGATAAAAGTAGAACAAAAAGAAAAAACCATAAAGATGCCATCCATCTGTACAAACTGCGGCAAAAAAGGTCGATTTAATACCTTCAAAAAAGAACTGATAGACTCGCAAAAGATAATACTTGAAGAGGCTCCGGAAGATCTAGAAGGCGGGGCGCAACCAGAACACATAGACGTTATGCTAAAGGGCGACCTTGTCGACCCTAAATTTGAAAAGAACATTATCCCGGGTAATAAAGTAGTTGTAACCGGCATAGTAAATGAGGCGCCTGTTATATTTCCCAGCGGCAAAAAATCTAGAACCTCTGAAATATCTATAGAAGCTTCTTATCTAGAAGCCGTCGAACAGGGTTTTGAAGAGATAATAATAACAAAAGAAGAGGAAGCGACCATAAGAGAGATGGCACAAGACAAGACCATCTACAATAAATTCAGGGACTCTATAACGCCAAATGTATTCGGTCATGATGCAATCAAAGATGCTGTCGTATTACAACTGTTCGGCGGTGTGAGAAAAGTCGGCGCTGATGGCAACAGCGTAATCCGTGGAGATATCCATTTACTTTTATGCGGGGACCCGGGCTGTCTAATCGGGGACGAAAGAATAGTACTTGGGAATGGGGCGATCATAAAACTAGAAAACCTAGGCGAGCGACATCTCCAGCCATTAAGCCAACAGATTTTAACTGGCCAAGGATATACTAGAGATACCGCAACTACTTTTCACTATTATCCAAATCAACCGGTGATGGAGATCGTTACCGAATCTGGCAAAAGCATAGTTGGTACCTATAACCATCCTCTTCTAATAAAAAAAATCGCGGACAGAGAAAACATAATAGACGGAAAAAATCCAAAAACCGGAGAAACTGTAAGATTGAGTAAAAAAGTGACTAGAACATGGAAAAGACTGGATAGGATGAAAGTAGGCGATGAAGTGCAGGTAATAAGTTGGATACCCTGCACGATAACTTCCTTAAAACCCACCGGATTTAAATTAAACCCACGCAAGTTTGGACCGAAATTTAAAGGCAGCCTTCCGAGTTTGGTAACCGAAGACGTAGCAGCGTTATTTGGATATATACTAGGAGATGGCCGGGTAAATAGCGACAAACACAAATGTGGATTAATAGTTTCGAATAAAGAAATTGAATTATTAGAGCTCCTAGTTTCTTTAGTGAAAAAGACATTTTCTCTATCTCCAAAAGTTAGCTCAAGAACGCCTTCACCGTCCATTTACAAAAATAGGATTATCAATCGGACAGAGAAAATGTATACTATCTTGATAGACAGCGAAGACATAGCGAAAAACCTCGCGTTCCTAGCTGAAAAAAGAGTACCGGATTCAGTACTCGCATCCGGTAATAAAGTTGCCGCACAATTTTTAAAATGGCTTTTCACCGCAGACGGCTACGTAGTAAATTATCAAAACCCGGGAAGAGAAAGCTTGGGGTTCGTTTCATTTAAATCGGCCTACATAGAACTAGTAAGAGACTTGCAGATACTACTTTTGAGATTCGGTATCGCTTCTAGGATTATCCACTATAAAAATGAGAATGGTTACAACCTTTTTATAAGAAGCGCCGATGGCATAGAAAAATATTATAAATATATAGGTTTTGCGATCAAGAAGAAACAGGATGATTTAAAAAAGATTGCGAGAGTGGCCGCTTCAATAGAGAAAAGACACCACCGACATCGTTTTGAAAAAATCGTTTCTATACGACCACTTGGTGTAAAAGACGTATACGATATAGAAGTCCCAAAAGGGCACAGGTTTATAGCAAATGGGATAATCTCCCATAACACCGCCAAGAGCGCTACATTAAAATATGTAAGTGGCATTGCGCCAAAGGCGAGATATGTTACTGGTATGGGTTCAAGTGCAGCCGGTCTTACGGCTACGATAATAAAAGATGAAGCGACAAGAAGCTACATACTCGAAGCCGGCGCGCTTCCATTAACTAACAAAGGTATACTCGCGATAGATGAGATTGACAAGATGAACAAAGATGATAGAGTCGCTATGCACGAAGCACTTGAACAGCAGACAATAAGTATATCAAAAGCCAACATCCACGCAACTCTTTCGGCGCAGACTAGCGTACTTGCCGCCGCAAATCCAAAACTTGGTAGATTCAACCCTTTCGATGTAATATCTTCCCAAATAGAACTTCCTTCAACTTTGATAAATCGTTTCGATTTAATCTTCATAATGAAAGATAAGCCCAACAAGGACACGGATAAGTTAATTGCTAGCAGGATATTAGAAGCGAACAAAGACATAAACAAGAACAAACCAGCAATCCCTACCCCTCTGCTCAAGAAGTACATTGCTTACGCAAAACAAAACTGCCGACCAATGCTTTCAAACGATGCAATGAACGCAATCCAGGAGTTCTACCTAAAATTAAGAAGCCAATACTCTACCGAGGGCGAAGAAGTTAAGCCTGTGCCTATATCCGCCAGGCAATTAGAAGCAATAGTAAGGCTTTCGGAGGCAAGCGCAAAAGTAAGACTATCAGAATACGCAACAATAGAAGACGCGAGACGAGCCATAGATCTTATGATGGCCTATTTAGGTGAAGTAGGCATAGACAAGAACACCGGCGAACTTGACATCGACCGCGTGATAACCGGCATTTCCTCTTCTCAAAGAAGTACGGTATTAACAATAAAATCAATAATAAGATCGGAAACCGAACAGCTTCCAAAAGGTTCTGCCCTGTCAATGACAAAAATATATGAAGATGCGTCAAAAAGCGGGATGAACATAGACGTCGTTGACCAAGCAATATCGGTACTAAAAAGGGAGGGAGACATATTTGAACCAAAATCTGGCTTCATAAAACTTATAACATAATATGAATTACACCTTCTTTATGCTCCCATTGTCTATAATGGGAAACGCCGAACGCGGTTCAGACGAAAGCGGCAACTTTGTCATGCTAAATGGGGTTAAAATATATCGTTTACATCTTGTAGGGACTGTTGCCGCATTGGAATTAAACGAGGAAAGCGGAAGCGGTTATATAATACTAGATGATACGTTCTCTACTATGCTAGTGCATTTTCAGAAGCCGCTTTTCAATCTATTCAAAGAAATACAAAAAGGAAGTCTTGTAGAAGTTTTGGGTACGATAGATGTCTATAATGAGAGCGCCACACTTGAACTTAACAACATAAAGAAGGTTGATATGGTTAGATATACATACAACAAACTTGAAAGCATTAAGAATCTCAAGGAGCTATCAAAATAATGGAATACGAAGAACTATTAAAAAACGTACTAAAAGAAAAGAAAGCAAGCAGCGGCGAAAGATTTATACCGCCAGAAGCTGAAGTAAACCAATCCGGACAAAAAACGGTGATAAACGCAGAGAAGTTTGCAAATTATATCAAAAGACCCATCAAACACATAGCAAGATATCTAATGCATGAACTTACCGCACCCGGCCAGATTGACGAAAAAAACAATATAATAATAGGCGGAAGATTCTCTAGAAGGGTCGTACAGGAAAAATTGAATGCCTACATAAAGGACTATGTAATATGCAAACAATGTTCTTCTCCAGATACGCAGATGAATAAAATAGATGAAAATTTCGTTGTAAAATGCCTTGCCTGCGGCGCTGAGTATCCCGTCGGAAAAATAAAATAATATGCCTAGATTCATAATGAAAGTCCATGAAAACTACATAGGGCGAAAGGTAGTCGCCATCAGTGATCCAGAGATATTGGGTAAACACATAGAAGACCTGGATAAAGGGATAGAGATAACTGTATCAAAAGAATTCTATGGCGGCCATGAATTTGACATAAAAGAGATTATGCAGTTCATATTGCATTCGGATAATGTAAATGTTGTAGGAAATAAGATAGTCGAAACCCTGATAGAAGAAAAAATAATAGACGCTAAAAAAGTTATAATGATCGCTGGAATAAAGCACGCACAAATATATTCTATTTGATTTTATAAGCGGAGAGCAAAGCCCGCAAAAGTGGAGTCTTATAAATACTATCGTTATTTCGTGCCAGACCGTGGATTTTTTTATATCGACTGGACTTGAAAAGTTCTTGGGAAAAAGATAGCGCAACTCACGCAGCCTTACGTACTTTGCAGACTTATTATCGCGTAATTTCTCGTAGTTCATAAAACCGATTTCTTTAGCTTCTTTTAGGATGTCTGTAAGTTTTTGGCTCATTTCTGTGCGTAAGCAAAATCTTTATTTAAAGCTTTAATAAAGCATGGTGTAATAAGTAATTTTATGACGGAAGCACCAACGTTCAGATATCCAAAAAAGGACGAATTACTTGGTTATGTTACTCAATTGCTCGGCTTTGGAAGGATGTATGTCAAATGTTCTGACGGCAAGATAAGGCTCTGCCAGATAAAAGGGAGTCTTAGCAGATATTTGTGGGTCGGAGAAGGCGATCTTGTCATAGTAAAGCCTTGGGCTGTCGAACACGAAAAAAAGGCGGATGTTCTCTACAAATACGATAAGAATTCTTGGGGGGACTTAAAAGCCAAGGGGTATCTTAAAGACAATTTGATACAAGAGTAAATACTAGTATACCAAACACGTTTTATAATCAATTATTTAGGATCCTTAGTGGCTGCAGTTACAGTACCTGAGTTGGTTAATAAAGTGTCCCAATAAGCCGGGCCGAATGTATAAACTACCGTACTAGAAGAGCTAAAACTTACTTTTACATCTACTGTCGACAATGTATCAAAGGAAGGGCAATAGTAAGAATTCGAATAAAAGTACGCTGTACCTCTTGCTGATAATACATCATTGCCTCTAACCGGTAACAATAAAATGCTCTGGTTGGCAGTTTCTAAAAGTGCTTCTGACACTACTACATTCTCGTTTAGATTATTGGTTATCTCTATAAAGGTGCCGCTTACATTGCATGAAGCGCTCGATATCGAAAAGGTATGCACTACGCTATTGTTTACGTTAAGTACGCCTGAAACATAGAGCGTGCCTAATATTGCTATAACTCCGATTAGAACGAATATCAACGCCAAAAAAAGAACTGATGAAGCGTGACTAAGTCTATAATCGACGACTCCCCTTCGTGCCATAGAGTGGTATGTTTTTTGTTAATTAAAATCTTTTTTAAACCTTCTTCCCTATCTCTTTTACTTCATCCTCTAAGCTTTCAAAAGCCTGCTCAAAAATATCCTTTGTGTCCATCTGGCCCCAATTTTCAATTTCGAAAACTATCCTGTCCTGATCGGAAGATATCTTTATGTTCTCTGGACCTGCGAAGTCTTCACAAGCTTTGCAGAGTATACAGTCCTGAAGTTTTCCTTTTTTGACTGAAAGCTTATCGCCCTGCCCATCCAGTATGTCAACTGGACATAACGATGCTATTTTGGCTGCGCCCTTAACGTCTCCTTTCTTTATAGTTATAGATGGATAAAAATGATAAAACACATGTGCTGGTGAGAACTTTATGTGTTCCTGTCCATTTCCAAAGACGGCTTTCGCTTCCAAGTCTATAGTTTCACCTTCCTTCAAGTTTATTATCAAAGTATCGGGATAAACGGGTGAAATGTCCTTGTCTTCACATATAAAATCGGAAGCGTGCACAGCTTTGGGGCCGGTCTCTTTCAATTTGAACACGATCTCCTTCCTGCTTTTCGCAAGCGCCGGTATAGTCTTAAGCGGAACTAGACCCAACCTAGAAGCAAGTATCTCATCATACATGCCGCTAGTGTTCTTATATATGGTTAGGTCGTCTATCGCCATCGTATGCACGCTGTTTATTACGGCGCGCCTCAATGCATTTACTAAAGATAATCTAAAGTCGCTCAAGAGTAAAGTAGATGTTTTCCCTTCTGATTTTATAATAGACGCTTCCATTTTACATTCTTCTTCCTTTCCTGCCCCCTTTTCTTTTACATCCGTCATGCGGCACTGGTGTAACGTTTTCTATGCTTAAAATCTTTATGCCTGCTCGTTCCAACGCTTTTACCGAAGACCTTGCGCCTGGTCCGGTAGTCTTAGATTTTATTCCGCCGGCTGCGCGTATCTTAACATGAACTCCAGTTACCCCTTTTGCTACTATTTCTTCTGCTACTTTTTTTGCAGCATCCATAGCTGCACGTGGTGAGGAGCCTAATCTGTCCGCCTTTACTTGCGCGCCGCCACTTTTTATCGCAAACGTATATCCATTGCTTATATCAGTTACATGTATTATCGTATTATTCATTGTAGCGTAAATATGTGCGATTCCTGTTCGTCCTCTTTCCATGTTTATTCAGTGCTCTTTGCCACCCTAATAGGGTGATTCGGTGAAGAAAGCGGAGATTTCTGTACGAAACTTATTTTATCATCTTCGTCTCTTCTTACAATATAACTTGGCGTGTCTATCACCTTGCCATCGACTTCTATATGCCTGTGCGTTATTACTTGTCTAGCTTCTCTTATCGTCCTAGCCATCGACTTCTTAAGAACAAGCGTCTGGAGCCTTCTGTCCATAAAGTCTTCCAGCTTTAAGTCTAAAACGTCATCGACTGTTGCATCCTCTTTTACCAAGCCTAGTGAGTGTAGTTTTCTTACAAATTCCTTTTCTTCCTGCTGCCCAAGGTTAAGGGCTTTAAGGCCTACTAAGTCTCTCGCTCTTTTTCTTGCTTTCCTAAGAACCGATTCTACTTTCCAAAGCTCTTTTTTATTCTTAAAGCCATATTTCTGTCGTAGCACCTTGTCTCTTTCTATCCTCGTCTTGTCCCATATTCTAAGTGGTGGTTTGTACTGTTTTGATTGTCGCTTGCTTGATCCCATATTTATTTCTTATTCTCTGTAGCTGTCGCCGCGGCCTGCTGGGCTGCCGCGGTCTTCTTTGTAACACCAAGAGTATTTCCGATACGACCTTTGAAGTTAGCTCCTCTAGACTTGACCCTTTGGCCTCTTAGTTTGTAATTGAAGGAATGTCTGTATCCTTTATAGGACCGTGTTCCTTTGATTGTCTGTATATGAAGAGTAGTCTTTGACTTCAAATCATTTCCTATAAGGTGAATATTTGCGCCGGTAGTCTCGTCTCTTCGCCAATTGTACATCCAAGCGGGTATGCCGCTTTCGTGTGGGTTTTTCATTATGGTTTTCAATTTGTCCATGGACTGTTCATCCAGGTCCTGAAGCTTTTTTGAGCCATCCATGTTTAGAACTTTTATTATCGCATTAGCGTAAGAAAAACTTATACCGTCTATCAATCTCAAAGCATCTCTTAGCTTCTTGTTGCCATCTATGTCAGTATCTGCAATCCTAATTATTCTTCTCTCACCTACTTGGGCCGCAACCGCTTTAACGGGGGCTTTTGGGTTCTTTATTGTTATTTTGTTAGCTTGCATATTAGATTAAAATATTGATGACATAAGAGTATTTAAATCTTAAAGCCTAGGTCGGGTTATAAAAAAGTGATAGCATCAACTTACTTTCTCCCTTTTACGGAATACCGATAAGACGCACCGGCGATTATCTTCCGTGTTCGAAATGGGAACGGGATTTGCCACCGGCCTAT
>JAKASS010000015.1 GCA_021818905.1 Nanobdellota archaeon | reverse complement strand
GCACAGATTTGTTAGTCCATTTTATATCGCTCATCGGATCTCCAGCGGTATTCTCTTCCAGAATACTTTGGATTTCGTTTTTTATACCAGGATCTTTCTCGGCGATCTTTTTTCTGCCTCCCCCTTCTTTTCGTAATCTTGTAAGCGGTCTTCTTTTTTCGTCTTTGACCTCTCGGATCCCCTTAATGACAGTATGATGCGACATCCCTGTCAGTCCGCAGACTCTTGATGATCCTCCCCGCCCGAGTTCTAGTGCTTTGACTCCTGCGAGTCTCCTGCGCTGAACTTCATTGCATTGATAGAGTGTTTTTAACCAAAGGTCGTCGATTTCGGTCCTTTTCATGGGAGTATATGAATGTACGCCTGTGCATAACTAGCATAAAAGACGATAGCTGAGGCTAGCGGTCTTTCATCTTTCTCGTATCGGCTTACGTTTTGAGAAGCTTATTGTAAAGCATCGCCTTCAGCTTGAGCTCGTTCTGCACGGACTTCCACCTTCGGGAGCATACGTGCTCTCCGAAGCGGCGTTTGAAGGCGGAGAAGAAGGATTCTACCAGCCATCTTTTCCCGTATCCCACCTTTTCCTTCCATTTTTGCTGGTAGTATCCTATCTTGTCGAAGACGACCCCTTCGGTAGGCAGGAAATGGAGCCTTCCCTTAAGACGCACAGTCGATATCCCGAACTGCTCCATCACGGCTTTCTGCCTGGCGTAGCTCCCTCCAGCCTTGGTGGAGAAGTTCCTCCTTATCTTTATGCCGCTTCTGATGCCGTTCCTTGAGAGATAGTCAAAGTTCTCCTTTGCATCATAGGCTCCGTCGGCGTAGATGGTATCTCCCCTGCTTGCGGCTTCCCTGATCATAGGACCGAACTTCCTATTGTCATGGCAGCGGTCTTTTGTGACCCTTAAGTCCACGATCTCTTTGGTATCTGGGTCGAACAAAGCGTGCAGTTTGTAGAACCTTGGCGCCCCCCCGTACTTTGAATGCCTGTAGCTTCCAGTACGGCAGACGGACATCCCCGTGGCGTCTATCGCCAAAAGCCTTCCTTTCCTGCGTTTCCTGTCGATAGTCCATTTGACGTCCAATCTATAAAGCCTCCTGCTTATCGTGGTATGGTCTGGAGAGCTGCCGTAAAGCCTCCTTACCAGAGCTTCGGTCGGGATAAGCTTGTCGCAGGACATGGACCTCAAGAAGCTTATCTTTGTGATGAGTTCGTCCGAATAAAGGAAAGGCCTCCCTTCCTTGTCCTCGTTCATCTCGATGAGCGCGGGGCGCTCATTTTGCTTCCAGTCGACTATATTACCTATCACTGCCTCACATTTCTGGAGGCGACGATCCTTTTTCATACGATACCTCGTTGTAGACGGGATCGCCCCCACTTCCACTTCTTATCGATCCCTTTTTAGCGATATTAGACGCCATATCAGTCATAGTTCGGCTTAGAATAAAGGTTTACTGGTCGAGTTATGCACACGCGTAATATGAATGCAATAGTATATAAATTATGGCATCTTATTCATAGACAGACCCATAATGATATCTAGGTGGTTGCTTCTTTTATAAGTGCGCCCAGAATTTTTATGCCATCTCTTATTTCTTCAGTGGACGGTCTACTGAAATTTAGTCTCATTGTGTTGTTTCCGCTGTCGTCATGGTAGAAGCCCGAACCCGGAACAAATGCTACACCACGTTTAATCGCATCCTGCAATAGTTTACGCGTATCTATTTTTTGGTCTAACCAGACGAAAATGAACATTCCTCCGTCTGGTACACTATATTTCACGTTTTTGGGAAACCATTCTTCGATACTTTTTATCATGACGTCTCTCTTTTCTTTATAAAGCTTCCGTACTTTTGGCATATTTCTTTCTATAACGCCGCGTCTTAAGGTTTCTAGGGCTATTCGCTGTGTAAATGTAGAGGAATGCAAGTCTATACTTTGTTTCATAAGCTCCATTTTTGATATTATCTCTGTGCTTGCTATGACCCATCCAAGTCTAAAGCCGGGTGCAAGTATCTTGCTAAAAGTCGAGGTATATATAACCCGTCCAGTAGTGTCAAGCGATTTTATAGCATCCGGAGCATTCCCATCAAAGGCTAGAAAGCCATATGCGTCGTCCTCTATTATTAATATATTGTGTTCTTCGGCGAGCTCTAAGAGCCGTTTTCTGTTGTCCATGCTCATTGTTACGCCGCCCGGGTTCTGGGACGATGGAACTGTATAAATGAACTTTACTTTTCTACCGACGGCCTCGATTTCTTTGATTTCTTTTTCTAGGTCATCCATATCCATGCCATTATTTTTTATAGGTATGCCATGAAAAACTGGATTTCTTAGCCTCATGGCATTTAATGCAGCAACATAGGTGGGGGCTTCTACTATTATGTCATCCCCCGGGTCCAAGAGGAGAAAACATAAAATATATATCGCTTCTTGACTGCCTGCGGATATCAAAACGTTATCCTCATTTGCATTTAATATCCCTCGTTTTGAAACAAATTTTGCTAGTTCTTTTCTTAATTCTCTCATCCCTAAGGTTGCGCCATATTGAAATGAGGAAGAAAAATCTGAATGTTCTAGCATCCTTACTATCTCCTTAACTTCATTGTGCGGGAATGTTTCTGGATCCGGTAAGCCTCCAGCAAAACTTATTATTTTTTTACCTTCGACTAGTTTTAACGCGTCCCTGATATCGGAAGCCCTCATTTTCTCCATGCCTTTTGACAAGAAATCGCTTATATTCAGATTATTCTGTCTTTTAGATTCTCTTTTCATTCGTTTGCTGGTTTCCATTTCAAATATTTAAAGGAAGGCCATCCCTTTTATCTTTAATTATTTTTTAAATAACCGATGTTAAGCTCTATTGCTTCTAGAGTCTGGCCTAAAGGATATTTTAAATCGTCCCTGAAGTTTCCTTCAGCGGAGAAAAAATTCGCTATATCTTTTGCCAAGGTGGGATTAGTTACACAAACCAGGCTAATAAGCTGTTTATTCGCTATTTTCGTAGCTGGATCAAATTTTTTTATTATGTCCTTCCAATTCGCTTTTAACCATTTAACCAAGACTTTCTCACTTATGGGATTTGATGCTGCATATTGACCGAAACTAAATTGATTGTAGGCTGCGGAAAGTGACACGACGCAAGAATCGTGTGGTCTAACATCTTTCGATTTTTGGAAGTCCAATGCCTTTAATAGCATCGCTGGATCACGTAATTTTCCCAATGCTAAAAGGATAAATATTCTTTCATTTGGAGAAGTGGCATCTCTATATAGTTTAATCAGTTCATCAAACGTCTTTTTGTCTACATTTAAAGCTGCCGCAGCGTATACATTACCTAACATATCCGGGTCTATTTTATTTCGTTTTTTCTTCGCTTCTTCAAACATTAACAAAAGTCTTTTAGTTACGTTTACGTCTTTGAGTATATTTAGAAGGGCTATCACGTCTATTCTGGTCATTTTTACTATGTCACTTTCAGCTTTCTTTGAGTCCCAACCAATTTTCTTTAATATATCAGCGCCAAAGTTTATACCGGTTTCTCTTACTTTTTCCGCTAGGGGTCTATTATAGTTTATGCTATAAAGCCAGGCTAGATGCATAATCACGCCTTCACTCAAAGGGTATTTTAAGCCGGTGCAAAATCTGCCTATGAAATCAAGATATTTTGAGGTATCCAAACCTCCTCCTCTTAAAATTGAAAATAAGTCATTTTCTATACCCCATGCATCTTCTGCAGAGAGTACGCCTTTCTTAATCAGGCCACCGAGTTTTTCCAACATAGAATCCTCGTATATTACTCTATAAAGCCCATGCTGGCCGTAATTAAGTTTTATCCAATCTGAATTTTCTCTTATTAAACTCTCATATCCTTTCATTAAAATTATCTTGTCATTATTCTGTGTTTTATAATGTACCGGCAAAGGCCAAGTATCCTCCATTTCTCCAGAGAATAAGAACCTATTTTGCTTTAATGTAAATAAATCATTTTTAGCTGAAACGTGCACTACTGGGTAACCTATCTTTTCAACCCATGCACTCATAAGTTCTGGCACGTCGAGTTTTTTCCCGTCTTTGACAGCGGCTTTTTCTATAGAGTTCCATAAATCAAATTTAGTAGCATTTCTATAAGCATTTTTTTCAAGATATATGTGAAGGCCCTCTCTGAAAGTCTCTTTTCCTACGTAATCCTCAAGCATATGAAGAACGCTCCCACCTTTTCGGTAACTTATAACATCAAATATTTCTTCTATTTCATCCGCAGTCTGTACATGAACGCTTATCGGATGTGTTACTTTAAGACCGTCAGTCGAAAAGGCGCTGTTAAATGCGTAGAGCATATATTCTAGCCAGACCTTCCACTCGGGGAATATAGCATCCATTGCTTTATAGCTCATGAATGTTGCAAAACTTTCATTAAGCCAAATGTCATTCCACCATTTCATTGTAACTAGGTCACCAAACCACTGATGAGCAAGCTCGTGCGCTATTATTTCGGCTATTTGTCTTCGCATCGTTGTCGAACTTTTCTCATCTAAAAGAAGATAGATTTCTCTGAAAGTTATCGCTCCCCAGTTCTCCATGGCTCCATTCGCAAAATCTGGTACAGCAATAAGGTCTAATTTTGGGAGAGGATATTTTATCCCAAAATAATCTTCAAAGTATTTGACGACTTTCTTTGCGTCTTCCAATGCCGTATTAGCATACTTCTTCTTCCCACGTGTTGTGATCACGTTTATTTTTAGCTTTCCTAAGCTTCCACTAAGCACATCGTATTTTCCAATGCCAATGTATAAGAGATACGTAGACATTATTGGGGTTGTATCAAATGTAACTATCTTCTTTTTGCCATCCATTTTCTCAGTTTTTTTGGGCATGTTGGATATAGCTTCTAATCCTTTGTCTATTTTTAGTGATAAATCAAATGTCGCTTTGAATTCTGGCTCATCTATGCATGGAAATGCTGCTCTTGCATCAGTAGCCTCAAACTGGGAACTTAGTAAATATTCCTCTTTGCTATCTACTTCGTACTTGCTTCTAGAAAGGCCATACATCCTATCGTTATTATCAGCTATAAACTCTATTCTTAGTTTTATTTCTCCCTTTATTTTTTCCTGAAAACTTATCTCTATAATTTGTTTTTGCGGTATGTCTTTTACAGCACCGGCTATTTCTCGGCCGCCTACAAGTGCACTGACTTTAAGTATTTGCAGTTCTTTTGCATTCAAACGAATCATATCGGTGGCTTCTTTTACAAAAACGCTTATCTCCTCATGGCCATTAGACTTGAATGAGCCGAAGTCAGGTTCAAAAAATAATTTATAATTTTTGGGTATTACATTTTCGCCCAAGCTTTCATGCTCATTATTTTCCATAATTATATCATAATTTCTTACAATAAAAATGAAATTAGGACACTTTTTATTACTTTATCGATGAATAATATTTAAGTATGCCCAACAATAATTAAATATACTCTTATGACGTTAGCAGAAGAACTTAGTAGGTATGCTCATTCTTTAAGATTTGAAGACCTGGACGATGCAACTTTAAGCAGTACTAAAGATAGGATAATCGATGCCTTTGGTTGCGCTATCGGAGGGTATAAAGTAGTCCCTGCAGTTATAACACGAAAAATAGCTGAAAAAATAAAAACTAAGAACTCCGCAACATTGTGGGGCACTAAGCAAACTACTACGCCGCCACTTGCCGCATTTGTGAATGGCATAATGGTGAGATATTTTGATTATAACGATACATATCTCTCAAAAGAACCTGCACATCCAAGCGATAATATCCCTACCTGTGTAGCTGCTGCCGAAGCCACCGGAGCAAGCGGAAAACAATTGCTTACAGCGATTGCTCTTGCTTACGAGATACAGTGCCGACTAGCGGACGCTGCCGATATAAGACACCGGGGTTGGGATCATGTGTGTTATGGGCTTGTATCTGTTGCCCTTTCTACAGGAAAACTTTTGGGATTAAACGTGGACCAGCTTACTCAGGCAGTAAACCTGTCTTTAAATTCGCACATAACTATGCGACAAGTCAGGTCCGGAGAATTGTCAATGTGGAAGGGTTGCTCATTTGCTGAAGCTGCAAGAAACGCGCTCTTTTCTGTAATGTTGGCTAAAGAAGGAATTACTGGGCCTGCGCCTATCTTCGAGGGAGATATGGGCTTTTGGAAACAGATTTCTGGGAAATTCGATATTGACACAAACTTATTTGGCGGCAGAGAAGGGGCCTTCAAGATAAATGAAACAAGTATAAAATATTTCCCTGCTGAATACCACTCTCAAAGTGCAATATGGGCCGCACTAGATCTAAGAAAAAATATAGGCAACTTAGATGATATAGTTGGCGTTGAGGTATCCACCCAAGAAGCCGGTTTCACGATATTAGGCAATGACCCCGCCAAATGGAACCCGACAACTAAAGAAACTGCAGACCACAGCCTGCCATACATTGTTGGAAGAGCACTGCTTGACGGTAAAATAGATAATAGCACGTATCAATCTAGCAAGCTAAAGGATAAAAAAATAATTGAATTTATGAAGAAAATAAAGGTATTTGAAGATAAGTCTATTACCGCAATATACCCAAAAAGGGTAGCAAATAAGGTTACGGTAAAACTAGCTTCTGGAAAAATATTATCTAAAAAAGTAGAGGACCCGAGAGGGCATCCTTATAATCCTATGACCCGCGAAGAAATAATGGAAAAATTTAATACGCTTACTTTGGGATTCCTTCCAAGTGAAAGACGCAAAAAGATAATAGCCACTATTTACGCGCTGGACAAAGCAAAAACGTTAGGTAATCTTGTAACTCTTCTAGCTGTAAACTGATTTTACTTATAAGAAACGGTCTTACCTTTCCAGATGTCCTTGTCACCCCAAAGGCCATATCTCCAGGCAGTAAATTCAACTATCTGTGAATGGTCTATAAAAAGATTAACATTATTGCTTACGTTTTTTAGATACCACTTAAAAACAGGGGGGTCTGAAGCCTCAAACATAAGTTTCTCGTAGCCAAATTCGTCAAGTAGCCTGTTGATAACGTCTGTTCTCCATTTTTCAGGTGATAAATCCTCTGTTATTCCCTCTGATTCAACCATTATAATTTTTGCGCCGGCTTCTAAATAGGCCCTGGTTTCCCCTATGAACTCTTCCAAGTCTCTATAAGCCATATCCGTTTCATAGCCGGTTCTATGCGTGCCGCCACCAGCCCCTATCATAATAGACACTTCTGGCTTTGGTTTAAGGCCCATTTGACTTATTTTTTTAACTAGCGCGATTTTCTCTTCTAGCCGCATGTTCATCACCTCTTGTGCCATACCACTTGAAACTTCTACAACATCGATCCCTAGCTCTTTACATTTAGATATATAATTATCAACAGCTATCTTTCCGTCTATAAGGACCCTCTCTATCCACCCACCAGTGTCAACGAAAACGTCATGCTCATGACATATCTTTATATATTCCTTTAATTTTGTTTCGCTCAGCAAGCTAAAGGATCCACCAGCGAACTTCATCCCGTCCACATATTCGCCCCAGTCATCGAGTAAAGCTTTTAGGTAATCTGCGGTTACCGCGGAATAATACGGACCGCGGATTTCAGTTATCCCGCTTGTTCTTGGTTTTTCGTGTGGTTTTCTTGTAGTAACAAAGTCAAATGGCTTTTGTTTAGAACCAAACATAATATATAGTAAATACAACCTAAAATATAAACTTTTTATTTAGAGATAATTTCTATTATTTCTTTTTGTCGCTTAATTCTTCGTCCAGGTCTTGATAAAAAGAATAGTTTATAACATCGTATTGTTCGCTACGTGTCATAAGATCGTTTGTTATATTTGCTTGTGTGCCTTCTTTTGCGATTATATTAAATGCTTTTTCCATCGCTTTTGCGCCCGCTCTAAAAGCAGTAACCGGAAAGATTACACAACTATAACCCATTTTTTTGAACGATTCTGCAGTTATGTAGGGTGTCTTTCCAAATTCCGTCATATTAGCAAGTAAAGGCACAGAAATTCTTCTTGAGAAGTCTATGAATTCCTTTTCCGATGTGAGCGCCTCAGGAAAGACCATGTCTGCGCCAGCTTTTACGTATAAACTTGCCCTTTTAATTGCATCTTCGAGTCCATTCACAGCACGTGCATCCGTTCTTGCGATTATTAACATCTCTTTACGTGCTTTTATTGCAGCTTTTATTTTCTTGATCATTTCTTCTGGTTCTACAACTTCTTTACCGCCTAAATGCCCGCATCTCTTGGGTAGACGCTGATCCTCTATGTGTACCGCATCAGCCCCCGCAGCTTCTAGGGCTCTGACGGCCCTATAGACATTTATGGGTTCACCAAATCCTGTATCTATGTCTACGATTAGCGGAAGCTCGACTACTGCTTTTATTTTTTTAACTGCATCGACTACTTCATCAAGTGTCAGAAGTCCTATATCTGGTATCCCTAGAGAAGAAGTAAGCGCGCCGCCCGATAGATAAATCGCTTTGAATCCTGCTTTCTTGGCTAACAAGGCTGTGAAAGGATTGAAAACTCCTGGAATTACAAGGAACTCGCTCTTCAATAGAAGTTTAAGTCTATTCGCCTTATTCTCGGGCATAATTTAATTCCACCTGTTATAAGCGGGATGTCCCTCTTTAACAGCAACAAAAATCCCGATTGCCTTGGCGGTTACTTCGCCATTTGCTATAAGTTCTGTTTCTATCTCGGCTTTATTGGTGTAAACGTTTATACACTTCGCTTTAAGCTGTAGTTTTATTCCCATTGGCGTAGGCTTAAGGAAAGTAACGGTATATTGGGCAGTTACAGTTGGAGGAATCTTATCTTCTCCACGATTTTTCATTATGTAGTAAGCCGCAGACCAATTGCTGTGGCAGTCCATAACGACCGATATTGCGCCGCCGCTTAGATATCCTCTGAATGCATGATAATATTTTTTTGGCTTAAAATCTGCTACTATGATATCGCCTTTTACTATGCTTTGGATTCTAAAACCGTTTTTATTCTTGGGACCGCATCCAAAACAAATGCTATTCGGAGCATATCGCTCTTGAAGACTTTCCTCTAGTCGCTTCATGTTAGTTTTAATATCAGTTATCTAATATAAAAGTTAGAATTGCATCTAAGGTGGTGCTGCAAGGTGTCTTGGTAGCGCCGCAAGCCCCATATAAAATGCGCATATACTTGCAAGTATCAATAGAATCATAGCGTCGCAAGCCAAAAGTTCCATAAATATGGCATCTTTGTATTGGGCTTAAGGAAATTATCGACTATCCATGTAGCTGGATAAGCTAATATGCCGGCTAAGCTAAAAAGCCCAAATAAACCTAACACCTCGGGCGGAGCAGTTGATAGTCCAAGATTATAAGCTGAGATTCCATACCATATCGTCATCGCTCCAAAAAGTAATGCAAGAAAACCTACATATTGTGTTTTTGCTTTTAATCTTATTGAAACGGAAAAGGCAACTAACAACAAACCCGATGCTAAGATTGGATCATAGTAAAGTATATTATAAGAGCCTGGCAAGAACCATAGTACCTACGATATAACGCCAGTCACTAGAAGATAACCTCCTAAAAATATCAAAGGAACGGATAACGACTCTAAGCGCGCGTGAATGTCCATCTTGCCCTTCCGATAAGCTAGATACATCTCAGACATCATGTAAGCTAAAAGAAACCCGGCAAAGGCGAGAACGAATAGGTAATACACAAGCTCATCTACGAAAACCGTAATTAGACGGTGCTTATCTATATTTATAAGATTTTTAAATGCCGGGGGATAAAAATAGTCTGTAAATAAATGGAAACTCGACATTTTTTAAAACTTGAAGAACTAGTAGAAGACCCAATAATAGAGTCGAAAGAAAAAGACGTGAAGATCTATGGACTTACCTCTATCGGCCGAAAACTTGATATTTTAGGCTATGTCGAAAGTGAATCTAGGTCTGGGGCCTTTCATAGGGTTAGCGCAGAATACGAACCGTCGTCTAAAAACCTGATTTATGGTAATTGCGATTGCGAGGCCTATGAGTTTTTTGGTAATCCTTGCAAGCATATTTTGAAATTAAGGAATGTATACATTAGAAATTCTAATAGACCAAATCAAAAGTGATTATTTTTTAGAGCCATTATTACCATTTGACCAACTTTGCGGTATATTGTCCTTTCCACGAATTACCGACAGTATCCCTGCTATAACAAGTATCGCCAGAGAAACATAAAGGGCCGCATATATCCCCGACATGAATGCGCCGGAAACGTTTCCTATCAGTGTTTTACTGCCTAGGAATACTTCAAAGGCAGTTGCGTGAGGTATTGCGTAAGCGGCTATTGAAATTACTAGTACAAAACTAAACATCATGCCAAGAGAACTTAGGGTTCTCAAAAGACCGTTCGTTGCGCCATAAGAACTGGTTTGCGCATTTGCCATTACTGCACGGTTATTCGCTGGGAAAAACATCGCGGAGCCTATGCCAGAGGCTATGGAAGCGGCGATTATTATCCAAATAAAAGAAGGAACTGTTGGAGTCAAAGTTAGATAAATTAGTATGGCTGCGCACATAAAGACTATCCCTATCGTAGCTATCTCTCTTGAACCAACTTTGTCGGAAAGTTTCCCCATTATCGGAGCCAATGAACTGGCTACAACATAACCGGGTATAAGAATTAGAGAGGCATCTAATGGCGACAAACCCCGAATCCCTTGCATGTACATTATGATGAGAAAAACTATCACTAGGTAACCCAAGCTTTGGAAGAATGCCGCTAATAGACTAGACCTAAGCACCCTATTTTTAAACTGGCGTAAATCGAGCATAGGACTTTCTGTCCGCAGCTCTAAAAATATGAAGGATATCAAAGCAATTATCCCGACCAAAATCATTAATACGTCGGCAACTGATAAAATGCTAGCTATGGAATTTATAGCCCCATATGATATCAACGATATTGCTGCACCAAAAAGCAGCATGCCACGCAAGTCTAACTTGCTTTGGAACGTTTTATTGTCAACTAGATACTTCCATCCTAATATGAATGCGAATATGCCTATCGGGACATTTATAAAAAATATATATCCCCACCCCAGAAAAGTCGTTATAACGCCGCCGAGCACTATCCCTAACATAGCACCTACCGTCCAACCCAGCGAAGTAAATCCAAACGCGCGACCTCTTCTTTGTGGTTCAAAAGTGTCCGCGATTATTGCACCGCTATTAGCAGCCATCATCGCACCACCGATCGCCTGTATACCTCTAGAAACTATCAAAAACATATCCGTGTTTGCGAGGCCGCACATAAAAGAACTTATTGCAAATATAAGGAATCCGAAATTGAATATGCGTGCACGGCCGAATATATCACCAATCCGGCCTAATTGGGTGGTGAAAACCGTAATTATCAAAAGATAGATAAGAATGACCCAAATTATCGTTAAAAAATTTGAGTTCAAGCCGCTTACTATCGTAGGAAAAGCTAAGAGTACTATTGTGCTGTCTATCGCAGCCATCATGGGCCCAAGGACAACTATGGCTAGGATTATATTCTCATTTTTATTTCTCTTTTGCCCTAAAGCCGCCTGCATAACGTTATAGTAAACGTTTTTTAAAATAAAAGGCCAATACCCCCGATTTACATCAGATCTAGATATTCACAATAAATAAACGTATTTTTAGATAAATTCCTTTCTCTCAAATATTAAAAGTCCAGCTACAGAAGCGACTGCAAAATAGACAAGCATAATTGCGATACCTTCGGATAATCCAACATTATATACGGTTAGAATAAAGTGTGAGCCTGGGCCAGCGGATGACGTTGTAACTGCGGGCGGGTATGGATTTGAAAGCACGTTCGTTATAACCTGTGCGCCATAAGTAAGAATAAACGTTGGTTGGATATTTGCAAGGCTTTCTATTAAAACGCTAACTAGAGAAAAGACAAAAAGCAATAAGATTATTGTGGTTAGTATTGACATCGTACTGCTTTTGAATAATGAACTGAAAAAGAAAGTTAATCCCAGTGCCGATGCCGTATATAAAATCGCGAGAATGAAAGATTCAACAAATTGGTATGGTATACTGCTAGAACCGAAATAATAAAATCCATTTCCTAAGGTTATTACAGTAAATACCGCAAGAATTATAACTGCCGCGATGAATGCAGCTAAATATTTTCCTATGTATATAGACGATCTTCTTATGGGATTGCCTACTAAAAAATACCCCGTTTTATTCTGAAATTCCCCAGAAATAGCATCCCCTCCGAAGAACACTGCTGAAAGTATTACTATAAATGTCACTGACGTGCCCCACCAACTAGAATAGAATGCGAGAACTGACGTAATAAAACTGGCTGGTCTGAAATATCCCACTATACCTGTAAGCAGTGCGCCTATAGCCAACGCGATTATCAACAATACAAAGAATCTTCTTGATCTAAAATAATCCAAAAAAGTATATTTGGTCATTATTAATATCTGTCTAGCACCATTCGGTACTACATTTCTCTTTCCAAGATTTAATTTTTCCATTTTATACAGTTTCCTTAAAAACGCTAAGATAAGTCTCTTCTAAAGCTGATGAAGAGGGTTTAAAACCGATTATACCAATATTAAGTTTTACCAATTTCGCAAGTACTGCTTGCTGTGTTTTTATTCCTCCCGACAACTTTAAATTAAATCTTCTGGTGTCGAGTTTCTCTAAACTTCTTACTCCATTTATCGTCCTTATTCTTTTTAGAGCACTATCTTTGATAGGTTTTATTAACGAGACTTCGACTACGCCCGCATGTTTATCTGAAAATCTCGATACTACATCCTCGATTGGTCCATACGCTAATAATTTTCCATGGTCTATCATAGCGACTTCATCACACATTTCAGAAACTTCGCTTAAGATGTGAGAACTCATGAATATCAGTCTATTTTCCTTCTTTAGGTCCTTTATTATGTCTCTTACTTCACTCATTCCTCTTGGATCCAGCCCAGAGGTAGGCTCATCGAGGAGTACCACTTCTGGGTCCCCTAAAAGGGCGGCCGCAACGTTTATTCTCTGTTGCATGCCCTTCGACATTTTACCTATTTTTTTATCTAGCCATGCTTGCATTTTTACCTTATCTACTACTTCCTTCACGCTTTTTTCTAACGAATCGGGTGGCACACCTTTTATTTCGGCTACCATCAGCAATGCTTCTCGTTCTGTTAACGATGGATAAATTTGTGGGGTCTCAATCAACGTGCCGACGGATGCTAATGCTTTTTTCTTTTCTTTATGTACGTCTATCCCATTTATGAACGCCTGCCCGCTTGTCGGTCTAATCATGTCTGTAAATAGTTTTAAAGTAGTTGTCTTACCAGCACCATTTGGTCCCAAAAATCCTACGCATTTTGCACCTTCTATTTTTATGTTAAGATTCGACAAGGCTGTAAACGATCCGTATTTTTTGGTTAAGCTGATTGCCTGTATAGAGGGCACATTCATTTTAGTCTATTACGCTAAACTAATAAAAGCTTATCCTAAGGAAACAAACATAAATACTCTGCGCCCTATAATGTTAAATATATTATGAGCGAATTTGAATCAATGAATTTAAAACCAGAACTTATTTCTGCATTAAAAAAAGTTAACTTTTCAGAACCTACTGATGTACAGAAAGAAGCCATACCGGTTGTTCTTTCTGGCAAAGACGTAGTAGTACGGGCAAAAACTGGCACCGGAAAAACAGGGGCGTTTCTTATTCCAATAACCCAAATGGTCCAAAGAAATGAAAATAATGCTGTACTTATAATAACGCCCACGCGGGAGCTGACCTTGCAAGTTGCAAAAGTCGCTGAGGACATCGCTGGTGAAGTAGGCCTCAAGATAACCACGGTCTACGGTGGCGCATCTATGAATGTGCAGATAAGAAGTTTAAGGAACGGTGTTAACATTATAGTTGGCACCCCGGGAAGACTTATAGATCTAATGAAGCAGGGCGAATTAAAAACCGATAAATTCAGAATCCTAGTACTTGATGAAGCTGATACGATGTTTGACATGGGTTTTATAGATGATATAAAATATATAATATCTAAATTGCCAAAGAATAAACAGGTGATGCTTTTTTCGGCCACCATGCCTAAACCCATAGTACACATAGCTCAGGGCTATATGCATGACCCAGTTTATCTTAGTATAGGCAAAGAAGAAGAAGTAACGGTAAGCACTATAAAACATTATTATGCAATAGCCGTAGGTAGACAAAAGTTTTCTACGTTACTTGCTTACATAAACGAATATAGGCCTGTAAAGGCTATAATATTTACAGAAACACAGAGGGCGGCTGACTCGGTTTATGAACTTCTTAAGAAAGACAATTTTAATGCAACGCTTATGCACGGCGGATTAAGCCAAGCAAGAAGAGAATATTCTTTATCTGATTTTAGAAAAGGCGCACAATTTCTTATAGCCACAAATGTAGCTGCGAGAGGATTAGACATAACCGATGTGTCAGATATCATAAACTTTGATACTTCTGAGGATCCCACGGTATATGTACATAGAGTCGGGCGCTCTGCGAGAATGGGCGCCGAAGGCCGAGCATTTAGCATTTTTTCCCCTAGAGATAGATATATGGTTAGTGAGATTGAAAATTCTGCAAATGTAAAAATGAACAGATTAGAACTCAATCTAGACCCATATAAAGAAGCAGAGAATTTTTCGTATCAAGCGCCTTACCACAGAAATTTTGGCGGGTCTGCACGTGGCCAACGCCACAACTACGGCGGGAGGTTCGGCGGCGGGTCTTCCCATGGCTCTGGGAACGACTACCACTCGAGAAGGCCTGGCCAAGGAGAAAACAGATTTGGCAGACGCAAAGGAAATAGAAGTTTCGATTCGAGAAGACGCTACTTTAGTTAATATTACATAAATAAACTTTACATTTTTTGTTTACGTCGATAATTGTCTAATTCATTTTTTAGATATTCCAGCCATGTAATGTCGTCCCTTATATTGAGTTCGTGTCGCCTGCCGTCTAGGGGGTCTATTAACTTTATTTTAAGTCCTTTGTTTATTATTATATTGCCCTTATTAAGATCGCCATGGCCGATCCCATGCCGATGCATCTTTCTTATCATCGTGCGAAGCTTGCGTTCAATTTTAATGGTTTCGGCAGGAGTAAGCTTTCCATTTTCTATTAGTGAACCGAGGCTATCTCCATGCACTTTTTCTAGTAAGTAGCCTACTACTCTGTTTCCTTCGCCTACGACCAAAGCGATTGGCTCCGCTATTACCGCTTTATCTACCACCCTGATTTTTTGCATCAATTCAAATTGCCCCTCTGGAGTGTGCCATAATTTATAGCTGCGGTTTCTCTTGTAATGCAAACCTGAAGCTTCTAAATTTCTTTTCCGCATCGTGCTTTCTTTAATATATGGAAATTCCCTATCGTTTATTTTTACAGTTGAAAGCTTGTATTTTTTACTTAAAATCAGTTTTTTTGAATTAGTGTTATTGTTCTCCTTTCTAAAAGAATCAAAGACTCTGTCTATTCTGATGCCAAAAGCTGATATGCGTGCACGGGTTTTCGGTTTTGAGACTAAAAGAACTCTTTGGATTGCTCTTCTAATAAACTTATGTTTAGTTTCCGGGATTATTTTTCCTTCCATTTAAAATTTAACGTTTATACAGTTTTATATTCGGCCGTTTCTATCATTTTAGAACGATGGCTGTGCAACATATAATTTGATGCCAATCCTACATTATAAAAGGCTAAATATTTGTAGTGACTAACCTATGCATGATAAATTCTAAGAATGCAAGAGAGTTCCTATGTAAATACGTAAATAAAGACGGTTATGATATTGTTCTAGACCTTAAAAAGAGCCAGGGTCTTTGGCTTTACGACTCAAAACATGGTCGTAAACTATTGGATTTTTTTGGATTCTTTGCTACTTCGCCGCTGGGTATGAACCATCCCAAGATGTTCGAAAAGAGTTTTCTTGAGGAGTTGAAATATGCCTCCATAAATAAAGTAACTAACAGTGATGTATACACGGTAGAAATGGCGAGTTTTCTCGAAGAATTCATAAAGACCGCGCCAGCTTATATGCGGCATTTTTTCTTTATCGAGGGCGGCGCGCTCGCAGTCGAAAATGCTCTTAAAGCCTCGTTTGACTGGAAGATAAGAAAAAACCTTTCCAAAGGACAAAAGAAGGAAATCGGGACTAAAGTTATACACCTTAAGGAAGCATTTCATGGGAGAAGCGGCTATACACTATCGCTCACTAACACATTTGATGCGAATAAGACGAAATATTATCCAAAATTTGATTGGCCCAGAGTGACAAATCCTAAGATAACTTTTCCCCTAAACAAACAACATTTGGAGTCGGTAAAAGCACTTGAAAGAAAAAGTTTAGACGAAATACAAGACGCAATAGATAGATACAATGATGACCTGGCTGCCCTTATAATCGAGCCTATACAGGGAGAAGGCGGTGATAACCATTTCAGAGAAGAATACTTTAAATCACTAAGAGAGATAACTAGTAAAAATGACATAATGTTTATAGTTGATGAAGTCCAGAGCGGAATGGGGATTACTGGCAGGTGGTGGGCGATTCAAAACTTTGGTGTAGAACCTGACTTTATTATTTTCGGTAAAAAATTGCAGGTTTGTGGTATTATGGCGGGCCCGAAAATCGAAGAAGTTAAAGAAAACGTTTTTGATGTAAGCGGCAGAATAAATTCCACATGGGGCGGCAACATCGCCGATATGGTGCGCGGAAAAAGATATATTGAAATAATAAACGAAGAAAATATAATGGATAATGTAAATAAATCGGGGGAGTATATGCTAAAACGACTGGGTGATCTGGCCAGAGAGCATCCAAGTTTCTTTTCTAACCCCCGAGGAAGGGGCTTAATGTGCGCAATTGATGTCAAAGATGCAAAAACCAGGGATCTCTATACAGCAGAAGTATTCAAAAAAGGGTTGTTGGTACTAAAATGTGGTGAGCGAAGTATAAGGTTTAGGCCCCCGCTTGTAATAAAAAAAGAAGAAATAGACGCGGGATTTAATCTACTTGAAAAAGCTATAACTTAAATCCTGTTTGAAAGTTCAATAAGCTCTTTTAGATTAGTTATCACGTAGTCTGCCTTGCAGACAAAAAGCCCGTTCCTTGCGATTAAAACGCTTGGCATTTTCGCTGCCTTTGCTGCTCTGATATCGTTTCTGCTATCGCCTACCACAAGCCCGTCTTGTGTTTTTACGTTCATAAGCTCAAATGCCCTCAAGAAAACATCTGGAAATGGCTTTCCTAGTTTCACGTCATCTGCGCTTACAAAAGTACTTAAATATAAATCTATGCCTGTCTTTTTAAGAAAAACTGGCAATAAATCTCTTCCCAAACCTGTTGCTATCCCCATTTTTATGCCCTTTTTCTTAAGTTTCTTTAAAGTTGGTAGCGTATCTGGGAAAACTTCTATTTTATCCAAGTTTTTCATCACTTCTTCTTTTCTTAATTCTCTTAGTTCCTTTATGCTTTCGTCATCCGTCCTCTTTAAAATTGCTTTTGCAAGATCCTTTATAGATGTGCTACCATGGTTTTTTAATTCAGAATGAGTTACGACCGCACCTTTTATTGTGAACGCCTTCACTTCGGCTTCTATCAGGACATCTGTACTATCTATCAATGTGCCATCCAAGTCAAATGCGATTGCTTTTACCATATAAATTACATGCAAATGATAAATAATTAGTTTACGCAAGAGATATAAGAACAGAAATTCAGATAATAAAATGGATAACGCCTCGGATTTTGAATTGATAAAAAGAAATACGCTCGAAATACTCACGGATGAGGATTTAAAAAAACTACTCGAGGAAAAGAAGTCGCGCTCTGCTTATATAGGCAGAGCGACAACCGGACCTCTGCATGTCGGGCACCTGATACCTCTAGGGAAGATATTTGATTTTCAAAAAGCAAATGTAGAAGTTAAGATTCTGCTTGCTGATATACACGCGGCATTGGACGATCTCAAAGCAAAATGGTCTGATTTAGACAAGCGGGTAGAATATACACAAAAATGCATAGAGTTGTCATTTGATTGGCCAAAAAAAATAACATTTGTGAAAGGCTCTGATTTTCAATTAGGACATGATTATGTTCTTGATATGCTTAAATTATCAACAGTCTCGACCGTCGAAAGAGCTATGCACGCCGCATCAGAAGTCACTAGGATGAAGAATCCCAAAGTAAGTGAACTTGTTTATCCCATAATGCAGTGTTTAGATGAGCAGTATCTTGATGTAGATATACAATTTGGAGGGATAGACCAACGACATATCATGGCTTATGCTAGGGAATACCTGCCTAAATTGGATTACAGAAAAAGAGCGGAGATAATGACACCTTTGATTGCTTCATTGCAAGGTCCGGGTACAAAAATGAGTTCATCGATACCGGGGAGCCATATAAAAGTGTATGATTCAGAGGAATCAATAAACAGAAAACTTAAGAATGCTTACTGCCCGGCCGGAGTTATAGAAGACAATCTAGTTATGCAGATAGCAAAATTTTTGATATTTCCATCAGAAAATCGACTAATTGTAGAGCGAGATGAAAAGTTTGGAGGAGATGTAGAAATAGACTCATATGCACACTTAGAAAAATTGTTCATTGAAAAGACTCTCCATCCTACAGACCTTAAAAATGCCGTGGCTGCTCATCTTGTTAGACGTTTTGAAAAGGTGCGAGTGTACTTCGAAAAACACGTTGATTTACTTGAAGAATTAGGAAAGGAATTTTTGCCTTAATCCATCGCAACTAACTGCCCAGGATTACTTCTACAGAAATAATCGGGGGTGGCGTCATTAAACCGGGGGGGGCTGCGATTATAAGATTTTCTCTCGCACCATTATACCGGGAACACGTATGCCGCGGCGCTTATCGACTGGACCCAGCTGTCTCCGGAAGGCGCGGAAACTGCGAAGCTATAGCCCCCCGCCCGCTCCGCACAAAGGTAGACGAGGGTATTGCCGAGGTAGTAACCTGTGCTTATGCTCTCCGTTTCGTTGCTTTCCAGCGTGCAGCCCGACTGCGACAGATAAGACCCCGATAGATACATTGGAAGCCTGGAGTTGTATCCTTCTCCCGAGAACATCAGTATGACGTAGGAAGACGTGGGAAGGGAGTAAGCCAACGTAGCCGAACTGCTTCCGGAAGAAGAATAATTGTAGGTCAGGAGCTCGCTTACTCCGACTACGGATCCTGACAATCCGGAAGGATATCCTCCGGATTCATTCACTATGCAATCATCGGGGAACTAACGGAACTGGGCCGACTATGGTTGTAAGTGATATTGTCCCTGGAGAAGCCACGTTTTGTATAAAAGCCCCATTTACACTTGTGCATAAGTCCCTTAAATAAGCCTAAGTCTGTCCGATTCGTTCGGATCTTCTCTCTGCTGGCGCTTCAGCCGATCAGTCTATTGTAAAGCATCGCCTTCAGCTTGAGCTCGTTCTGCACAGACTTCCATCTTCGGGAGCATACGTGCTCTCCGAACCTCCGCTTGAAGGCGGAAAAGAAGGATTCTACCAGCCATCTTCTGCCATAACCGACCTTTTCCTTCCATTTCTTCTGGTAGTAACGCATCACTTCACGTTCATTGAATAGTACGGTGCCATCGGTGACGGGGGGATGCTTTCTCTCTAGGCAACTAGCTAATATTCTCGATGTTAAAGCTTTA
Organism: Nanobdellota archaeon; assembly: GCA_021818905.1. Lineage (GTDB taxonomy): Archaea > Nanobdellota > Nanobdellia > Parvarchaeales > Parvarchaeaceae > Parvarchaeum. Next base: position 3,012 of record JAKASS010000015.1, on the reverse strand, counting down.
AGAATCGTATAATTAAAGGCGGCCAGTGCCCCAGATGGGGTTTCGGGACAAAAACAAAGCTTTTTATCTTTTATTTGACTACTTGTTTTTATGAAAAAGAAGGCTAAAAAAGAAAGAAAAACGAAGGAAGACGCCGATGAAGAGGTCGTGGACAAAGGCGAATTAAAGGACGAAGCGCAGGAATTTGAAGAGGAAGAAGAACGGGATTTTGATGAGGGCGAAGAAGAGCCAGAAAATGAAGATAACGAATAGGCCCGACGCTTAGTTTAGTCCTTAAATAATATCTAATATTTTTGCTGAATTTAGATATTCGCAGAAATGGCGGCTCGCATATATTTTGATACGGCTGCTAAGTATGCCGTCTCGGACCACCATAAACAATTTATCATGCTATTGCCGTTCTTTGCAAAATAGTTTGATGGATCATTATTTGGACTTGCGGGATCGACTAATTCCTGCTCTGGCAATGAACCGTCCAAAGATATTTTGTTTTCTACATATTCTATTATTTTTCTAGCCTTGTCTATTTCTCCTGTGTCTACGTAATACATAGCAAGTTCTAGACCATTTGGTAGCCATCTGCCGCCATCGAAATAGCTGTCTTTTATGTTTTCATCTTTGCCGAAGAATTTATATCTTATAGGCAAAGTATTTTTTCCAATCAAAGTTCTCTCTATTGTATTTATAGTATTAAATTCTATGTCTGAACCAATTAGAGATTTTGGCTTGAAGAGTCTAAAAATCTCTACGGCCTCTGAATCTATGCTTTCCATCGTTTCCCCATATTCTTTCTTTGATTTAGATAAAACCTGTACGGCCAGTGAATCGGCTTTGTATACAAAATACCTAAAAAGAAATTCTTCTATCTTACCTTGATCAAGGTCGGGGAGCGGAACGTTCAATGTATCAGCCAGTCCTTTTGCCGCACCGATCCCGGCATATAATGCGGATAAACTGTAAGAATCTATTGTTTTTCCAACGTTTTTGTTGCCACTATTTGTCGGTTCATTATTATAACTGTAATATTGTTCCCAGGCATCTGCACACGGAGTTGTATAGTAGTTCATCATATAGCTTGCAAGCCACGGCAAAACCTTTTTTGCGATTGGCATGGACTCTTTTATGCGCTCCGTTCCATAACTAGCTATAAACTTATTTGTAGCTAAAATAATAAGGGGCACAGAATCGTATTGCATTTGCCAACTTCGCCCTTCTTCGAGTTGACCTCTATCGGCCTCGCATAACCTTACGTTTGTGTTTTCGTCTATCTCAAACCTGCCCAAAACGTGATTCTTGCCGAGTTTCGATTCTAATCTTGATATATCTCTTATTTCATGCTTTGATATATTTTCGACGAAAAATTCGGCTGCCTTCCAGAGCGTATTAATCGACTTGGCAAGGTCACATTCTATATTTTCTACGTCTTTTCCAAGATAAAAATGCATCCCTGATTCATAGGCAAAATCAAGAAGCTCTAGAAGGTGCAATATGCCTTTAGATGAGTCTCTAATCCACTGGTGGTTATAGGACTCGTAAGTAAGCGACGCGGGGATATAAGAATAATCCTGTCCTCTGGGTATTATGTGCTTGCGTTCATGATTTATTACTGCCTTAATCTTCTCGAGTCTTTCGTTTTCTGAAAGAAGTTGTTCTAAATTTCTTTTTTCCTTAGCTGGCGCCGTTAATCGATCTAATCCTTCAGTAATGGAAGACATATAATTAGTAATATGAGTCCTACTATCATATAAGCTTTAGAAATAGTAATAAGGCCGTTTACGCTTGTGCATAAGTCCCTTAAATAAGCCTAAGTCTGTCCGATTCGTTCGGATCTTCTCTCTGCTGGCGCTTCAGCCGATCAGTCTATTGTAAAGCATCGCCTTCGGCTTGAGCTCGTTCTGCACGGACTTCCACCTTCGGGAGCATACGCGCTCCCCGAACCTCCGCTAAAGGCGGAGAAGAAGGATTCCACCAGCCATCTTCTCCCGTATCCGACCTTTTCCTTCCATTTCTGCTGCCAGTACTTCATCCTTTCTTTCTCATTTAAGAACACCATGCCTTTCTCCGCCAATGGATGCGTCTTCTCCAGATGGGAGTGGGGAAGGAAGGAGAACTGCTCCATTACCGCCTTCTTCCTCGGAAGACAGCCTGGAGCAGTGGGGGAGGCGGTCTGTCTTATCTTTATCCCAGACCTTATCCCTTTCTTCTCAAGAAAAGAGAAGTTTTCCTTCGCATCGTAGGCCCCGTCGGCATAGATGGTATCGCCCCTTCTTGCGGCTTCCCTGACTACGGCAAGAAACTTCCGATTATCAGCCACGTGCTCGGAAGTCAGCCTGAAGTCCACAATCTCCATCTCCTCCACGTCCACCACCGCATGCAGCTTATAGAACTTCGGCTCGGGACCATACCTAGAATCCCTATATCCTCTGCGATTGGAGACCGATATCCCCGTGGCGTCTATGGCGAGGAGCCTGCCTTTCCTTTCGCTTTTGGTGACCGTCCATTCCGGCCTTATCGTGGATAACCTTCTATCTATAGTGGTATGGTCTGGAGAATAGCCGTAGATCCTCCGAACCAGGGCTTCGGTCTGCCTTAGCTTTGGGCAGAAATAGGACCTGAAGAAGCTTATAGCTATGATCAGGTCATCCGAATAAAGGAATGGTCTTCCTTCCTTTCCTTTATTCATCACGGTAAGTCTTTGCGGTTCCTTTAGCAGAACGCGATTTATTTTAGCTATGACCGTCTCAGATCTTCGTTGGAGGCAGTCCTTCTTTTCCATGCTTATCACCTGGTTTGAAGGATCTCCTCCACAAAGATCCTTTTTTAAGCTTATTAGAAGCCATATCCTTGTAAAGACGGCTATTCTATTAATGAGTTGTGCAACCGAAGGCTGTGGGACATAATTCAATCATTGGCGCAGCCTGAAAAGGTTGTGCCATACATAACGGCACAGGATGGCACAGTCTATCCTGTCGAATCTTCTCTGAGGTATCGTCCATCCGAGTCCGCGCTTGT
>JAKASS010000014.1 GCA_021818905.1 Nanobdellota archaeon | reverse complement strand
TCTTTTATAGTAAGGACTCCCATTTTTATTCATAAGCACCTCTTTTTTTGTTTATTTCTTATAATAATTAAAGAGGTGCTTACTTTAGAGGATTTCTACAGAGCCGTGGTCACCTTTAAAGAGTAACCGGAAACGGACGGTTGCGCCACCAAAACAAAGATTGCCTGTATGCGGCTAAATAAAGAATGATATACACTTGTGCATAACTCCATTAAATAAGCCTAGCTCCGTCTGACTTGCTTTGGACTTTCTTTCCTGCTGCGCTCAGCCGATCAGTCGGTTGTAAAGCATCGCCTTCGATCTTATCCTGTTCTGCGCGGACTTCCACCTTCTGGAGCATACGTGCTCCCTGAAGCGTCGTTTGAGGGTGAAAAGAACGACTTGACGAGCTAGCGTTTCCCGTATCCAACTCTTGACTTCCATTTTTTCTGGTAGTAGCGCATCACATTGAGCTCGTCGAATAGTATCGCGCCGTCCGTGACGGGGGGGTGCTTCTTTTCCAGATGAGAATGGGGGGCAGGCTGAACTGGTCTATCATCACCTCACATTTCTGGGGGCGACAATCCCTTGTCATATGGTCCACTCCGTTTGTCAAGGCGGCCCCCACTTCTTTCTACCCTGTTTTTAGCGATATTAGACGACGTATCAGTCATAGTTCGGCTTAGAATAAAGATTTACTGGTCTAGTTATGCACACGCCTAAAGAATGATATTAAACTATTTAAATCGTAGGCATATAAAATATATATAATAGGATATAGTTAAATGGAAAAATCCGCATCCGAACACCATACCAAACCTCACTGGGTACTTAACTGGAAATTTACCTTTTCTTTAGCCGTTATAGCCGGGATATGCGCGATTGTCGCCGCCATACTCATACTCTACGTATCATGGAGCGCGATAACGTTCAATTCTGCCTCTTTCCTTTCCGAAGCTCAGCGGATTTTAGTCGCTGAATATGGAAACGGCACCGCTAACTACACGTCTGGTGTTTCTGCTGCGGCGTTTATCGTAAGCTTGACCGCGGCAGTTAAAAACGCGGCGCTGTTATTTATCCCTCTGGCTGCGATAAGCGGAGCCATGCTGCTCCTGACGGCGTTTTACTTCAGATCGAGACATAGAAAGACGGTATTATACGGAACTATCTTTGCCATAATATTCAGCATGGCGGCCGTGGTCTCTATACTGGCGGTAGTTCCTATCTCCTCCGATACCGTCGCCACTCTTTTTGGGTTCATGGGCACTTATAGCGGAACCGATGCGTTCTTAATGGCGCTAGCATTCGGTTTGTTCATGGCTTATATCGTAGTCGGTATTTTGACTGCTATAGCCGGGGTCTACAGGCTTTCGCTGATGCCCGAACACCAATAAATTTCAGCTTTAAGCCCTACCCGCCAATATGATTAGATATTTATTTACCGAGAGCGATTAAAGAAGGTATAATTTGATTGGGTTGCTATGAATATTTCAAAGATAATGACGAAGAAGGTAATTTCTGTAGAAAAAACCGCCAGCATGAACACGGTTATAAGCCTGATGGACACGAAGGAAATAAAAGAACTTCCTGTCATCTCCAAGAAAAAATATTTCGGGCTCCTCCTTTATTACGACCTTGTAGACAGGAACGCTAATAAGACCGATAAAATAGAAAAATTCATAAGGCGCGTGCCGTCGCTTTCACCGAAAGACTCTATAGACCGAGTGATAAAGATAATGCAAGTCAACGGCATCGGAGCACTGCCAATAACTGACGAAGATTCAAAATTGATAGGGATCGTGTCGGATTATGATATAATAAAGCTCCTGATAAACAACCGGATTTTTGATTCGCTCAAAGTAGAAGATGTCGTGATAAGGAAGTTCCCGATACTAAGGACCGAGGACACGCTGGCGAAGGCCCAGAAGCTCGCAGCCATAAACAGGATAGACGGTCTGCCCATAGTAGACAATTTCGGAAAGGTCGTAGGACAGGTATTCTTGTCCGATATAATGAAATACACGTTTGCTGCATTCGCCGGCAAAAAGACCGCCAAAAAAGACAAGGATCAAAATAAGGTGGCCGGGCTGGAAAAGAACGTAATGGAAATATCGAGAAGAGAACTTCCACAGATATCTCTTACGCTAAATCTACGGAGGGCATTAGAGATGATGCTGTCTACAAAAACCAAGGGCGTTATTGTAGTTGACAACGATATAAAGCCGGTGGGCATACTGAGCAGGCTAAAGATTCTCGACATTCTGGGCGGCAAAAGCATAGGAGATAACATAGATGTACAACTTTCTGGAGAATACGATTACGAATTCATCCTGTTGGCTAGAAGCGAGATAAACAAGAGAGAACGCTTCTTTTTTAACGTCGGCGGAATAACAAGCATGAGACTGCACATTAAGAAAGTCCACGATAAAGTTGGAAAATACCAGCTTAATCTTCTTGCATTCGGCAAAAAGAAATTGGATATAAAAGTAGACGGCGTAGTAAAAGAAGTTCTTTTAAGGGACGCGCTCGAAAAACTTGAAAATTCCCTAGAGCATTTTAGAGATGAATTTTAATCCTGTCAGCCACAAGAGTAGACGCGATTAGAATGCTGCCAAGGACATCTGTTTGCTTACGGTAACGCCAAATATAGCGTCAATTTCGGCTTTAAGGAGAGAAAGTTCGTTTCTAAGATAACTTTGTACTTTATATTTTTCAGCGATTTCTAGCGACATGTAGAGATATTTCTTTATGTTCCCTTCGCTGGAAGTAAGGACGATATTGCCGCCACATTTTGGACATTTTCCTATTAAGGGTATCCGCTTATATTTTTCATTGCATTTTACGCACCTGAATTCCTGCGTACCAAATCTTCTCAGATTCCCCTTTATGTCCTTTATGAAGTGTTTGTCTATTATTATCCTGGCTATATCAGAAAGCTCCACAGCCCTTAATTTTTCTTCTAAATTCATCTGGGAAGCGACCTTTTCGTGCATCGTCTCTAGTGTTTTGTAAGACGATACGTTTATGCCGTGGTTTATGTTCTCCGTATCATGGGTGAAAAGAATCGCGGCGTTTGGCTGGTTTAAGATGCTCTTTACTTGTTTTATTTTAACGTCGGAAGGTTTGGCATATGATTGCGTGGCTTCATAAAATTCTAGAGGGTACCTGTCTACGATGTCTATATTGTAAGCTTCCGAATCTACGCTGTTTAAATCTAATTTTATTGAAAGAACCAGCGGCGAGTCCATGTACCTTGCGCCTCTCGTATCCGGCAATAGTTCCCTGTCGAAGTTAAGAAGCATATCCGACAAAAGCATCAAAGACGCCTCGTCGCCATCGCAGTTTCTTCGCATGGCTGCGTGGAAAAACGGGTGGGCAAAAAATCCCTGAGTCTCCGAAAACCCGATTATTCTTCCAACGATTCCTGATGAAGTGTGGGGCGCCAATCCAACTACGATTTTTCCAATCAAGTCCTCTTTTGTCTTGACGTTCATGATAGGTTCTTTTTCATAGTATTTTGATAAAAGCTCGTCAACGAATTTTGAAATTCTAATCAAGACCTCTGCACCATTCTCATCTGGGCCGCCATATGTTGGAAGTATTATGTCCTGTGGAGCTAGCTGTAATATTTGTTCGTCGTTTGACAGCTCTTTCCCGTACAGGTCTTTTGTATACCCTAATTTTCTTAAAGTTTCTATGCTAGTCTCTATTTCTTTCGGCTTAAAATGAGTTATTGGAACTTCTATCGCATCAAACCTTACAGTCCCGTCTTTGTTTACGTTCAGCTCGTACAAAGATCTAAGTATCCCTTTTTCAAGAGGCTCTATCGCCCCCGTTGAATTGAATACTCCCTTTACGCCTTTTATGCTTGCCGGCCTCTGCTCCGTGGAAAGTTTAGAAAATGCCTGCTCTAAGTATTCTTTAAGGTTTATTTTGATCTTGGCTTTACCTGACGTTTCCCTTCCGTGGTGGAATCTTTCTTCCGTCTTCGACATGCAGATCTTGCAATAGAATGACCTTTTCACTTCTGAACCACAATTTTGGCAAACCGAATAGATGGTATCTTTCTTACAATTTGGACAATAAAAAAGTCCGTATTCTGCCTCTATGACTCCTTTCTCTGCTGCTGCGACTATGTTTCTAGAATTTCCGCCGCTTGCACCTATAGGAAATATAACATTGGGATTTGTCTCCATCTCTCTCATCTTTGCCTTTTCGGGTCTACCCAGCCTGCCGCCTATGAATGTGCCGGCGGAATCCTTTATTTCCAAACCTGACAGGTTCGTAAGAAATTCTAGGTTATTACTAGACTGTTCGAACAAACTTATCGCCTTATCGAATCCGGAAACGGAATAGGCCAGTGTGCCTAACAACGCATCTGCATCTTCGACTATTACATCATTTATTAGTTTATGCTCGACACCTAGAACCTCCAATGCCCTTTTTGCCCGCGGCTCGTTTGGAATAGTCAGTATCTTTGAGCTCTCCCCGTTTATCTTTTCCTGTATTCCGACCTTCCCCTTGGTGTAAACTGCTTCGAGCAAAGCATAAAGCTCATCCCGCGATATCTGGGTCCAAAAATATAGGAATTTTGGATGCAATGGCATTCCAAATTTCTTGGAGAATACCGCATAATCGCTGTAAGAACGCAATTTTTTACTTTCTCTTATGGCTTCCTCGCCTTTTCTCTCCAATATTTCATTCCACCATTCTTCAACGAAAGGCGAGGGCATAAGCAGGTGTCCTTGTTCAGAAAAATCGCCGTAGTTGAAAAGTATGTCGCCTACGTATAATATCTCGGATATTTTAGGCAACAGTAGCTCCGCCTCTTTCGTTGTCCTTAGCTTTCTCACAGAACCGTCAGCCAATCTTACTATCGGGCCTTCGATGGTAGAGCAGGGAGTAACCGCACAGGCCTTACCGGGTAATTCGACCCTTAACTGGGATCCGGTAGCTATAAAATTATAGAAAATTATATTTGTAATCGGATTAATCGATGCTGCGGCAAATCCGGATGTTCTACTGCGTCCATATCTAAGCCTAAAACCACCGCTCCGAAGGGGATAAGAAAATACTGGTCTGCCCGCTGCAAGTTCTTCGAGGTACCTATAATTCGGTAAAACCTTGCTTTCCGTGGCTTCTGATTTTTCTTTTTTGCTTGCGTGTTCTATTTCTTTTAACTCTATGTAGGCTGAAAGGAACTTAAAATCTTCCGCGATGCCGTATGCGTCCCCGAAGGCTTTTATCATTTTGTTCACTTTAGCTGCTTTCTGAGCTATGCCCTCGCAAAGGACAAGACACATTCCGCCGCGTATCCTATTGGTTTTTATCCTAGAGAGGTTTTTGTAAGCCGAAACTTCCCTATCCGTCGTAGGGTCACCGTCTATCTCTATCGGCAGGTTCCTGACCAAGAAGTCTATTTCGTTTATATTCGGGAAGTACTGTAGTCTTGCTTCGTAATCATTATAATCCGTGGCTTCGACTTTTGCGCGGTTTATTTCTCCTTCTTCCGGGTCATATTTTCCTAGATTAAAAGCAACCCTAAGAGCATCTGCTATTACAAGAACCGATGCTGCCGCAGTGCCGCCGGCGCCTCTTATCGGGCCACCGAAGTGGCAAGCTATGTATTCCTGTCCATCTTTTCTTTGTTTGAACTCGGCTTTTACGAAGCCTTCTAAAGGAGCCGAAACTATCGCGGAAGTTATGTATGCTAGACCGACACGTATACCCATTTCTATCGCGGCGTGCTGATCCTCAAACTTTACGAACTTAGAATTTGCAGTCGCTATCGCACTATCTATCGCGACACGCCAATCATTTGGAGAATATTTTTTCTCGGATTCTCTTATGAATTCTGCCAGTCCACCCCCCAAAAGATTATGGTTTATAACCGAAAGAAGACCTTCTATCCTCGCGCCAACGTCTGTAGCTAACGGTATTTTTATTTTTTTAATCTTTCCTATCAATTCATATTCTCTTAAAACTTCATCAGAAAGTTCTTTGAAATACTCTTGCTCCTCCATACTCTAAATTCTTCTGGATTTTTGAGAATAAAAGTATTGCTTTTATTTTTTACGCTTCTTTATCCGCATCAAATGCATTCGAAAATTTAGTGCCCGGCTAAATCCATAGATAATTTGTAGTAAATATGGTGTTTATCGACGTGCCAGTATCTCCGTTGCCGCTAAAATCTTTTGTTGTGTCATTAAGCGGCCAATACGCTACCGATGTTAGACCACCCCGTTTATCGGTTTCCCTGCGATCCTCTCGCCGTATAATTGTTGGATTTGCGAAGGGAGCGGAAATAAATAGTTTACAAAAAAGCGGCAGTAAATTAGATTGCACGCTTGCTAAATCGGAGATTAAAATTAAGGGCCGCGAGAGGGATTTGGACCCCCGTTTACAGGGTTCTGCTTTTCAGCCACAGCCTATTGTTCTACCGAGCTAAACTATCGCGGCCATGATATCTAATTAACCAACAAACACATAAATAACTGTTTCTGCATTAAATCCTTATCTACTTAAAATTTATGGAGAAAAGCGACGTAGAAAAGCTGATAAAAGCCAAGATAGAAAAGGACCCTAATGAACTTGTACCGGTAAAGTCATTAAAAGAACTTGGGCTGTACCGTTATAAATGCAAGGTTTGTTGTAAACATTTCTGGAGTTACCAAGAGAGAGATGTCTGCGGCGACGTTTCCTGCATAGGAGAATATACTTTCATCGACAGAAGAATGACCGTCGCTAAATATGGTTACCATGAGATATGGGAAAAATTCGCAAAGATGTTCGAAGAATCCGGGCACAAAGAGATAAAAAGATACCCTGTTGTCGCTCGTTGGAGAAACGATATCTATTTTGTAGAAGCCGCTATAGACGACTTTGCGCCTTACGTTATAAAGGGGGTGGCAGAGCCCCCTGCAAACCCCCTTGTCATCCCGCAGATATGTTTGAGATTCAACGACATAAACAACGTAGGTTTGTCTGGTAGACACTTAACGAGCTTTGTAATGGCCGAGCAAGCCGCATTTAATACCAATAAGACAAAATCATATTTTGATAATGAAGCCATAATTTACATAAACAAATGGCTTACTGATGGATTGAGATTAAACAAGAATGACATCACATTCGTAGAAGACGCGTGGGTCGGCGCGGGCTACGCTGGTAATTCCTTAGAGTTCTTTGCTGGGGGCGCTGAATTGGGTAACCAAGTATATATGAGATATTCTATTGAACGCGGCAGCTTGAAAGAATTAGAATCTAAAACCATAGATATGGGGGCGGGTCTTGATCGTTGGGCGTGGATAAGTCAGGGGACGCCGACGATATCCGAAGCCATATTCCCGAAAACGCTTGACTTTGTAAAAAATGCCGTTGGCGTGGATTATGACGAAGCGCTTATAAGAAAAGTATACAAATTTCTTGGGAAATTCGATTTTGAAGAAAAACGCATATCGGCTGCGATAAATTCTCTTGCCAAAGAAACTGGTTTAGAGTATAAAGAGATAAATGATATGTTAGAGAAAATGCAGGCCGTTTATTCGATAGTCGACCACACAAGGACCCTGCTTGTTTCGATGCACGACGGGGCCTTACCAAGTAACGTGGGGGGGGGATACAATCTAAGGAACATCCTAAGGCGCGCATTGCTTATGATCGCAAAGAACAGATGGGATGTCGATTTAAACGATGTGATAGCTGAACATAAAAAGGAATTTGGATCATGGTTCACAGAACTAAATGACTTTGATATATCAAAAGTCATAAACAAAGAAAAGGAAAGATTCAACGAATTTAAAGAGCGAAATTTTAAGACCGTTTCTTCCATAATAAAAGCCGGCAAAGTCGAAGAAAGTGAGATGAAGACCCTCTACGAATCAAAAGGAATAACTATAGACGACATCCGTTACCAAGCTGAATTAGAAGGCAAAAAAGTATCTTTACCTGAGAGGTTCTATACCGATATAAATAAAATAAAACTCGGCGCGGAAAAGGAAGACGATACAGAAATAAAGGGTTTAAAAGAAACGGAAAAATTGTTCTACGATGAAAACTTGCTTAATACTAAGGCAAAGATAATAAAAAAGATAAAACCAGACTTAATAGTCTTGGATAAAACTATATTTTATCCAGAGATGGGCGGTCAGAAACCGGATAGGGGTACGATTAACGGGATAAAAGTCATAGATGTGCAAACAAAAGACAACGTAATAATGCATTACCTTGATCAGGCTATTAAAGACGCTGTCGGTAAGACCGTATCTCTTGAAGTAGACGGCGTAAGAAGAGAAATCTTGAGGAAACACCATACCGCGACCCACATAGTAAACCGCGCAGCTAGGATCGTTCTTGGGGATTTCGTTTACCAGAACGGGGCGGAAAAAGACGTTGACAAAGCGCATTTGGACATTACGTATTATGATAGATTATCCAGGGGACAGCTTGAGGAAATAGAAAGAGTAGCAAATGAAACCGTTAGCAAGAATCTGGAGATGACAGTGAAATTGATGGACAGGACCGCGGCGGAAATGAAATATGGGATGAGTATATACCAAGGCGGTGCGATACCTAACGCGACTTTAAGAATAGTAGAGATCGCCGGATATGACGTAGAGGCCTGCGGCGGTCTGCATTGCCATAGGACCGGCGATGTAAACTTCATCAAGATTATAAAAGCTGAGCGAATACAAGATGGTGTAGTCAGGTTGACATTTATGGCAGACAAGCCCGCACTTAAACATGTCCAAGAACTCGATGATCTTGTCAAGGAATTGATGGGACTCTGGGGTGTAAAACAAGAAGAGGTATATAAGACGGCTGAGAGATTTTTCTCGGAATCAAAACATTTTAGAGAGCTTTACGAAAAGGCCGAAGCGGAGAGAATATCAGCATCTGCTGTGGCTTCTTATGCCGACCCAGTCGAAATAGAAACTAAACTTGATAACCTCGGAATATTGATGAAAAGCCTTGATTCTGTAAAAGGGCGATTAGGAAACAAAAATGTCGTACTAAAAGCCGAGAAGATCGGTTTAGCCTACCCAAAAAGCGAAGAAACCAAGAAAATCCTGTCTAAGATATACAAAGAGGTCTCGGAAAAGGGCGACTTCTTATTCGGACACGATTAATCCGCGGGTCTGAAAATAGAGTCGTCAAATTTTGGTAGTGCAAACTCGTCTATTTTTAATGGGTTAGATTTGGCTCTTCCGAAAATCTTATTCTTAAGAGAATCGCTTAATTTCTTGATTTTTGTGATATAATAAAGTTCCAAAGCGATGTAGCCCTGCTTTACCGCGTTTCTTTCCAGCACTTTCTTGAATCCGCCAAATGTTACCTTAAAGACTTTTATCTTTTCGCCTGGGTCCAGATTCTGGCCCCCGACTTTCAAACAGTTCCTAGCTACTAATAGGTAAGTTGAATAAACCATCATATTCGATTCCGGATGATAAATCTTAAGAAGTTCCCAATCGTCGGAAGAGTACCCGGCTTCTTCAAGAAGTTCGCGCTTTGCGGCGTCTACAGGTCTTTCTCCGTGATTTACCATGCCGCCAATCAACCCTACAAAGGTCTTGTGTGTCGGCTGTTCATTTCTTACGACTAGTATTTTATTTTTATCAGTAGTAGCAATTATGACAACGCCGTCTACCTTTTTTATCCTCTCAAAAGTAGAATGTGATCCATCAAAAAGTTCCTGGTCCCAAGTGTAAACTTCTAATATCTCGCCCTTAAAGACTCGTCTAGCATGCTCCGGTATCATAAGATAAATTTATAATTTTTATGTAAGTATTTAAATCTAGGATACGCAATAAAATAATGAACAAAATGGTCGGTGCCGTGGCTGGTGTCGTAGCCGTTGTCGTTGTAATCGCTGTTGTATTCTTATTTGTTATGTCCGCGGGCGCGGGTACTCCTTTACTCACAAAAAGCCAATCGTCATCCATATTCGGGACAAATGGGAACTATAGCGCAGTGACCTTAACCAGCCAGGCCGAGATAGGCGCCATTGACCAGAGTATCCCCTCCTCGTTGCTAAGCGGGATAACCAAAGCTTGGAGTATGAATTATTCATCTTTTCAGAGCGCACCGTTTTATGCGGTCAGAGAGGTAGTATTCGAATCGCAAAACCCTAACGGCTTATATACATACTTTTTAGAAACTGTTATTGGCCCAAATCCGGGCGCGTTTTCAACGGTCAATGCCACATTGGATGGGATGACTTACAGCTATGGTGAGTCTACTTCGGTATTTAATGGTACTGCACTAGTCGGAGTAGAAGGTGATTCTGTAGTTATATTCGTAGATTCGAAGCAAGACATCGGGGCTAATCAGCTGGTTCCCGCTATAGCTAAGGGCCTTTCTTAATTAGGTTTAAGTAAGCTTAGTTAAAAATCACCGCTTTACGAACTTCTGTTTGGGAAGCCATCTAATTTTCATACAAAACTTATATATTCAAAATAATGAATTAGTTAATGGCTAATAACTTTTATAATAGCGTGGAGATAGAGAATAAGATAAATTCTGATTGGAAAAGTAAAAAAGTATTAGACAAGGTCAAAAAAGCTTCTGAAGGCAAGCCAAAATTTTATTTCCTGGATGGGCCGCCATTTGTAACAAACGAAGTGCATGAGGGGACGCTTTTTGGCATATTCTTAAAAGACAGCATAATACGATATAAGACACTCGATGGTTTCGATGTGAGGATGCAATCTGGGTGGGATACCCATGGATTGCCAATAGAAGTCATAGCGGAAAAGAAACTCGGCATAAAAAACAAAAAGGAAATAAAGGAATTTGGTGAGGAAAAATTCGTTGATGAATGCAAAAATATAGCAGATTCTTCGATAAAGCTTAATACTTCGATACTTTTGGATTACGGGTTACTTTGGTACGGAAATAGACCTTATAAGACCTATGACGATCCTTATATGGGATCTGTCTGGGCGGCAATAAAAAATGCAAATGACCTTGGCCTGTTATACAAGGGTTTCAAGTCTACTTGGTTCTGTGTCAGGTGCGGAACGCCTATGTCGAACTATGAAGTGCGCGATAAATATTATGAGAAAGAGGATACTTCGATATATGTATTATTTCAACTTGAGGACGGCAGGTACTTACTCGTCTGGACGACTACGCCCTGGACTCTCCCATCTAACGTAGCTATCGCTGTCAACGGGGATTTTACTTATTTAGAGGCTGTGATAGAAAATAAAACCGTGATCTTTGCAAAAGGCAGGGAATCCGCCCTCGATCAGCTTGGGATAAAATATTCGGTAAACAAGGAGATAAACGGAAAGGAACTGATCGGCTTAAAATACAAATCGCTTTTTCCGGACATCCCGCAAGTAAAAGAGAACATAGAAAGAATAGGTAAAGTAATCGATGGCGGTAAATTCGTTTCTGAAGATGGCGTACCTTTCGTAGAGATAAGCGAAGGGACTGGACTTGTGCATACCGCACCTGGCCACGGTGAATCGGACTATAAAATCGGCATTGCGAATGATCTGCCTATTTTATCTCCAGTAACAGAAGACGGAAAGTTCACTTACAAAGCAGGCTGGCTAGAGAATGAAGACGTATTAAAAGTAAACGAAAAGATAATAAAAGACCTACGGGAAGATGGCGCTATATTAGCGACTCAAAAAGTTTTGCATAATTACCCGCACTGCTGGAGGTGCAAGACGCCCCTTATACCTAGAGCAAGCGACCAATGGTTTTTGAACATAAGCAAGATAAAGAAAGATCTGATAGCCGCTTCTAAAGACATACACTGGGTCCCTTCAATATCGCAGGAAATGTTTGAATCTTGGTTATCGAACGCCCAAGACTGGGTCATATCCCGACAAAGATATTGGAATACCCCCTTGCCTATCTGGGAATGCAAAGACTGCCACGAAAAAATAGTCGTCGGAAGCAAAAGTGAACTTTTGAAGTTAAGCGGAAAAAAGAAACTCAAAGACCTGCATAGGGCGAGCCTAGAAGGCATAAAAATAAGATGCACTAAGTGCGGCGGCGTTTCGACAAGAGTAAACGACCTGGTGGATGTCTGGCTTGATTCAGGTTCGGCTTCTTTTGCCAGTCTTAATTATCCTTCGAAACATGCAGAGTTTGATAGATGGTTCCCTGCCGACTTTATATGCGAAGGGAACGACCAGATACGCGGATGGTTTTATGCGCTTTTAGTCATGGGCTACTTGGCGACCTCGAAATTAGTTTACAAAAATGTTCTTATGCACAAATTTGTCGTCGGAGAAGGCGGAAACAAATTATCAAAAAGTGAAGGTAACTATAAACCCCCATCCGAGCTGATAAAAGAGGGCTATAGTAGGGACGCTTTAAGGCTTTCCTTGCTTAGAAAGGGGCTGGACGACGTTGTCGTTTTTACTATCGAATCCGTAAAAGACGAGATGAAGACAATAAACGTCATCTACAATTTATGCAACCTCTACGCGTCTACCAAGTCTTTATTCAAAAAATACAATAAAGAGCACAGGCGCTTTAGGCTTGAAGATAAATGGATAATATCACGATGGAACAGCGCAAAAAAGCAGGTCAAAGAAAGCCTGGATAATTTTAGGACGGATTATGCAGTTAATGCCGTCATAGATTTCTTGACAAACGATTTCAGCAGGACTTATATCAAACTCGCCAAGTCAAGGATTTTTGACGAAAATGACGGCGCAGCATTTGAGACGTTCTCAGGTATACTAAGTGAAATTACGCCAGTCTTTTCGATATTCGCGCCTTACATATCGGAATATGCACATGGCATCGTAAACGGCGGAAAAAGCGTGATGCTATCGAATTTCCCGGGGATAAAAGAGGCCCTGATAGAGCCGGACTTAGAAAACCGTATGACGTTGACGATGAGCTTGCTGCAAGATCTGCTGGCGGCAAGAGAAAAAATGAAGCTACCGGTAAAAAGGCCGATAAACGCTATATTACTGCCCGGCATATCCGGAGACAAGATACTTGAGGAGATACTGCAGACCTTGGGGAACGTTTTGCACATAGGCTATGAATTGAACGAAAACGACTTTGATTGCGAATTGAATTTCAAAGAACTGGGAAAAAAGTACAAACAGGAAGAGGTCACCGCTATAACCGCAAAGTTTATAGAACTCACCAGAAGCACGCTAGCCAGGCATTTCGGTCGTGGGATCGATATATTCGCGGACTCCAAGGAATACAAATTATCTGATAGCGACCTTGTCCTAAAGGCCAGGCCGGATAATCTAGAAGTAATAGCTGGAAAGGACGGAAAGCTAATAATAGACAAGAGCGTAAACGAAGAGGTAGGCAAGCTATGGCTAAAAAGGGAGATAATAAGGGCTATACAAGCGGTAAGAAAAGAATTTAGCATGGACAGGCAGGATCAGATAAGGCTGAACATAACCCTAAACGGGGCAAGAACGTCGCCTAGGATAGACGAGATGCTCGGCGACATAGCTTCGAAGACCAATGCAAACCTGAAAAAAGAGGGCAAGCTCCTAAAGATACAGGACCTTTCCGTCGAAAAGGATAACGTAGTCATATCTATTTTTAAATAGAAGTAACCTAGTATCTGTAGATCTTTCGAAGTTTTTGCAAAATATTTTTCTCTTTACCCCGCATTACCAGGGACTTACGCCTAAGTCCGAGCAGGACATCGCAGTTAGTCACGGGCCTGGAACAATACGAGGTTATACAAACTCGAACGGAACGCCCACGGGGCGGCGGCAATTTCCGCGTGATCGAGCTAGACGAAACGCTGGCCGACAAGGCCGCACGTGGCGAAATTGACGTATCGCAATTTTAGGTGTTTAGTTGTTTAGAACTTTAGAGTTTAATGGGTTGCACCCTTCCCTTTCTGCACACACCTAACCCATACAGAGAATATAAAAATCTAAAATAAGAGATGCTATCTATGAAAACTGAACATAAACTTATCGCCGGGGACTGCTTAAAGGTAATGTGAGAAATGCAGATTTACGTTAGTGTGAACTTTGTAAATGTTAAGTTCTTTTCAGTAAAATTCTACTGGATTATTACACGTGTGCTTGATGCCACGTGTTTTTCCTGAAATTTATGCCAAAATTACTTATCGTCGGACGTTGAAAAAGGAGGATTTATAAGATGTAGCCGATTGTAACGGCGTTGTGCAATACATCGATTGTATAGGACAACGATGTTGTGGCAAAGGACTTTTAACAAGACCTCGTTTACTTGTGCAGTCTTGTCCTTGCTTCTAACGATATCGCCAAATTTAGCTTTTATCATCATGTGCAGGAACGGGTCAATTTTGATAGTATCTAGTCGCGCTACAAGACAGTCATGCACACGCCTAATACAGCTATTTATAGTTTTAATCATATGACTACTTGATATGAGATATCTTATACCGTTGATTTCTGCGCTTGCGATAGCTGTGGTCATCACTTTCGCATTAATATCTTCAGCCGGGCAAACTCCGATTTCGGCTGCAAATAGTCCCGAACTATCGGCATTTAGCACCTTAAGTCAGTCGACAAGCGACCAGTGCGCTTATTTAGGCGATCTGACAGCGATACAGAACTATGTCGCTTCCCAGTCAAACACTGCATATTTTCAGGGTTCGTGCTGCACCCCGATGGACTGGAACCATTATCAGCAGCAGATCGCTGGACTTAAAAATTACTCAAACATATCCCAAATCCCGCAGAATCCTTATAATGTATCGGTCGGTCAAGTCAAGCAAATGCTAGGTTATTATGATAACATAACTCTGAATCAAAGTCAAACCAACACGTTTAATCAGGCCGCTGCCCTTACTACTGACAAGGGCTGGTGCTGCTGCCAGTGCTGGGCTTGGTACACGCACGCAGGGCTGGCGAAATATCTGATAAAGTACCATGATTTCAACGTATCGCAGATAGTACAGGTCACTAACCTAGAGGATTGCTGCGGCGGGTAATCTGTGCCAAAAACAGCGAAACGCGAGCCTTCGGTAATAAGCACCGCCTCGTTGCTTTTAATAGCAGTGGTACTGCTCCTTGTAGTAATCGTAATATTGCTGCTTGGCTTCAGATTAATGTTTGGCATGATGAACGGACTGACAGGTATGATGGGCACAGGCATGTTCGGTGATATGATGAGTGGTGTGGGTGCAAGTAATTTCAGCACTCAGGTAAGCATAGGCACGTCCGAATCTTATGCGAACGCCCTGCCGCAACACGTGCAAAGATACGCAAATAACAATACATTACTGTTTAGCTCCGGCAACATAACCCTCGTCATACTCGCAATGGGCGTTCAGCGTGCAATCAACCTGACGCACGAGCTGCCGCCGCCATATGATTCCAACAGTTCTGGTAATGCGTTCGTCATATACGGGCTGATAAATCCCACCCTGATAGTGCCAAAAGGGGCGATAATCCATGTGGAGTTCATAAACCTAGACTCTGGCGAGTATCACAATGTGATAATGACTGCTACGGGACCACCGTATCAATACATGCCGATGTCGGCTATGAATGGCATAGTGTCCATGATGCCGATAATACCGCCTGCGGATTACTCTGGCGGCTATGCCACGGAATACAACTATACTACCGCATTTGACAACTCCGGAGCTTATTGGTACCTCTGTATGTATCCCGGACACGCGCAGATGGGGATGTACGGAAAGATAATAGTCGAATAGGTAACATATGCCAAAAAAGAAAAAACCAACCTATCAAAGAGGCAGGAAAACTCGGTACAAGAAGCCGACTCTCAACCACAAAAGATTATCAATGGTCGTGCTCGGCTTACTAGTCGTAGCAGGCCTGATAGCGGTCGCAGGCACCGCAATCAATGCAACCGGGACCCAAAGCAATAACGCGTTAAACCGGACGTTAAACCAGACGGTGCTTGCCGCGCAGGTCATCCCTCAAAATGGATACACATTACCTTTCAAGTGGGGTGACGTCGTCCATAAGCTCGTGGAAACCGGCGCGTTAAACGTATCAAACCTATTAATAATCCTAAACAACTCCGGACAGCCATTGACACCAGTCGAAAAGGAGATTTTAAACGGGACATACGACGGATATATACGATTCAACTCGGCAAATACCGAGTTTTCCCAACTTGTACTGTGGGCCCTGGGCATAAACAATAACAACACCATAATAAACAACGGGCCCATAATCAATGCAAGCACCCAATACGCCGATCAGATAAACAGCAACGCCGCGTCTAACCAAAAAGTCACTGTCGGATACATAGCGAGCAATTATTTCGCAAGCACGGGCGGTTACGCCCCCGTTGGGAGTTTGCAACTAGGTGGATTGGATCTTATAAATCTGACTTCACAGCAGCAAGCCTTGATGTACGACGTAGCCACGCATTCGTATAGGCCTTGCTGTGATAACCCTACGGCATTCCCCGATTGTAACCACGGTGCGGCTGCCCTTGGTCTTGTCGAACTGCTTGCATCGCAAAATGCGAACCAGACTCAGATGTTCAGCGCAATCAAATATTTTTATCAGTATCAGTTCCCCCAACAATATATAAAGATAGCCGCTTACTTCGACTTACATGGAGAGAACTACAGCCAAGTAAATCCCAGTGAAGTGATGAGCTACGGCTTCTCGAGCTATACGGGCTTCTCCAATGTAAACCAGTACCTGGTAAAAAGCGGGGGTCTGCCACAACCCAGCGGCACTGGCGCAGCATGTGGGGCATAAAGTGATATGGCGGGGTCTTTTTATGGCATGCTTAGGAAAATCTACAGGCTAAAGTACATAGCATTGGGCATCTTTTTGGGCATTATTTATTATGAGTTATTCTTGTACCTCGCTTCGGTCCAGGGCGGGGGCTTTATAATGGTCGAGGCAAACCCATTTTTGATATTTGGACTTGTAGCGACTTCATCAATCGCACTAACTATGGGAATATATTCGATTATATCTTATAAGAATCTGGCTAGAAACCACGCGAAGATAAACGGGACAGCAGCAAGCGTCGGAACGATAGTGATGGGGACTGGCTTATGCGGATGCAACACGGCCTTCCCTTTGGCGGTGGCCACGGCGCTGGGGGTCGGCAGCACTGGCACCTACGCATTGGGGGGATTTTTAAAGGATTACGGCACGCCGATCTTAGCAGGTATGGTGATAATAAACATTTTGGTCATAGCTTATTATTCTAATAAATTTTCAAAACCTACGTGCAAGAGATAAATTTATGAGGGGGCACCGTATTGGGCTTTGCTGATTAAGTAACCAAAAGTTAGGACTTTATTAGCAAAGCTGCTGCGGCAAGGAAAAATACAAGAAGATGCCATCCAATACTTATTATCTTTTCCGATGTTGACCTTCTTGCTGTATGATAAAGAACTTGTCTTGGATAGACAGCTTTATTAGCTAGTTTGTATACTTATATATATTGTATAGACTATAAATATTAAAAGAAGCAAGGTGATAAGGGAGTATGGCAAAACTTTATAAAGTCGAAAATATCGTCGCAAGCATATCGCTTAAAGTTCCTATCCCGCTAAAAAAACTGAAGAAGCTGCCTAACACGCAATATAACCCTGAACAGTTCCCCGGGTTGGTTTTTAGATTGACCGACTTACATGTGACTTTTCTTGTTTTCGGCAGCGGGAAGCTCGTATGCACTGGCGGGAGATCCAGAAATGATATAAACAATGCTATGGTCCCGCTCATTAAAGAACTGAAAAAGATAAAGGTGCGGGTGAAACCCGGTTGGAAGATCGAGATACAGAACATCGTCGCCAGTGGTAACCTGAACAGACCACTAGATCTAAACAAGATAGCATATGCCATAGACGAGACCGAATATAACCCTGAACAGTTCCCTGGCTTGGTATACAAATTAGTCAATTCAAAGATAACCTTTCTCCTGTTCGGGACCGGTAAAATAGTATGCACCGGCGCTAAAAACATAGCCGAGATAGACGCCGCAATAAAAGTCTTGGTTTCTGCGATAAACAAAAAGGGCTAAGTCTTTTTACGCATGGAGAAAATCAAAAAAGATTATAGGCTGTATCGTTATCTTTTGATTGCTTTTAGCGCATTGGGGATCGGCGCGATGGTCTATCTTTCGTTATCATTCGGTTTTAATGTAATACCGCAAAATTCTTGCAGCATATATAATACCGCAGTAGACTGTGGTAAAGTCATAGCGAGTCCGTATTCGACTTTATTCGGGATAAACTTATACGATTACGGCATCGTCTTCTTTTCGGTCATGTTTGCGCTTTCTGGTATCTATGCGTTTTTTATTAAAAACAAAAAGACAAGGTATTTCCTATACGCGATATTTACTTTGTCTTTGCTTGGCGCGGCCACGGCGTTTTATCTGATTTATCTTGAAATTTTCAAGATAGGCTCCATATGCTTGCTTTGCACGACCGGACACGCCTCCATATTTGCGATGCTGGCTATCTCCGCATATTTATTAAGAAAAGATCTATAAATGACTTTTTATCTAAGAATAAGATTATAAAGAGTCCAGAACGTTCACTATCATGTCCTTAGCTATATTCGCCTTTCTTGACCTGGCACCATACGCTGCGTTTAAATCGAGAAGCCCCCGCCCCAATATGTAAGCAGCATATTCATTCGGCGCTTTTATTTCTACTTCCAAGTCGGGCATCTCCTGCTCGTAAACCTCTTTTATTATCCCCCTCAGCTCTTTTTCCAAACCGCCTTTCTGAAGTAGTTTTTCGGTAAGTTTTTCTCTATTGTATAGTCTATAGACCATTCTGGGTTTACCGGCTCTCGTCTTTAGCCCGGCAAAGTCCAGCATTACGCTATACCCCGCATGCTCATCATCCAAGTTTACTGGGTGCTCGCATGCTTCTAAGAAGAGCTCCAGATCGTCCAAATGTCTTTCCATGATTCAAATAGTAATGTGGGAATACTATTTATATTCTTATTATGTTTCATGCCGTCCCAAAACTTTTGCTTCGTACTCTCTCCGAGTGATCCAAAAATCCGCATAAGTACGACTAGACCAATAAAAATTTACCAAACGCTGTCGATGGCCGTGCGATTGCAAAAAAGCCTTGGCTGATTAGCGATTGTGCGCTGAAAACCTCGGCTTGTGCATCGCAATAAAGTATTTATACTATGGTATACTACAGTATACCATGATTAGCACAATAAAGGTAAGCACGAAAACGAAGTCTTTGCTTGCCGGGTTAAAAATACATAGAAGAGAACCATTTGAAGAAGTGATATTGGACTTGATAAAAAATGGTCGGCAGAGAATAAAGACTATCCCGAATTTAAATGAAATAAAAGACATTGCAATACCTATACTTAAAAAATATGGCGTAAAAAGGGCCGGTTTATTCGGTTCCTTTGCTAGGGGAGAAGCCAAAACCGATAGCGACATCGACCTGCTTATAGAATTCGATGATGAAAAAATGGCATACAAAGTCGTTGATCTGCATATTGAACTAGAAGAAGCGTTCGGGCGCAAAGTAGACCTAGTCAGCTACAAATGGATGGATCCGCACATAAAACAAAGTATACTGAACGACGAAATAATGATTATATGAAAAAAGACGATTTTGAATTCGTAAGGCACATACTTGAGAGCATAGACGACATTGAGAACTGTACAAAGGACTTATCCAAAGAAAGTTTTATAAAAAATAAAGAAAAGATCAATGCTGTCTTGAGATCACTTACTGTGATCGGTGAAGCCACGAAGAACCTGTCCCAAGGATTTAGAGACGGTCATAGGGATGTAAATTGGAAGGAATTGGCGGGAGTGCGTGATATTTTGGTCCATCAATACTTTGCAGTAGACCTCGACGCGGTCTGGGGCGTAATAAACATTATCTTGCCGCAAATAAAAACAAAAATAAAAAAACTACAAAAGTAATGCGACTCTTTAAAATATCAAACGCTGTCGATGGCCGTACGATTACGCTTGTACATGACTCCCCATTTCCTACTTTATGTGCAGGAACGGGGCGATTTTGATGAGTATCTAGTCGCGCTACAAGACAGTCATGCACACGCGTACCGTACGATTGCAAACTTATATAGTCTAGTTTTTAATCGATTATTACAGAATTGATCCCGAAGATATCTCTTACCTTAATAAAATCCCTATCTTTAGTCAAGATCGTTAAATTTCTATTTGCCGCCTGGGCTGCAAGTAGCATATCCATCGTGTTTATTAAGCTGCCCTTTGAAGCCAATAATTCATGAATTTTGGCGGCCTCGGCTGCGTCTATCGCTGAAAATCCTAGTAATGGAAATGCTTCAAAAAATCGTTCAACCTTCAGTCTTTTGGCCTTATCTTTTATCCCAACAAGAGTTTCATAGACACTCAATACACTAACATTATTACTTTCATTCGCTGTTATCAAATTATTGATCTTTTCATTACCTTTCAATTGTTCGATGATTACCGAAGTATCTAATAAAACATTCATAAGTCCCTAACTTTGGCGTGCTCCCGGATTCTTTTAACTGCCTTTTCCGCTGCTCTTGCTTCTTCTGCTGTTATTATCCCTTTTACGCTCTCTAAAAGTTTAGTCTTATAATCCTCCGAGCTTAGAAGCAACGCCTCGAGTAGTTCACTAAAACTTTTCTTACCCTTTATTTTGGATAGCGCGTTATATACTTCATCATTTAACATCACCGTCTTCATAAATTTGACCTCATAAGATTCTATATACAGACTGTATATATAAATACTTTGCTACCACTTATTAGCTTATGCAATTAGACAAACTACCTATAAAATTTTATAGGTACGGTTAGGTAAATGAAAATTTTATCAAACGCTGTCGATGACTGTACAATTGCAAAAAGTTTTTGGTTTATTAGTAATCGTGGGCTGAAAACCTCGGCTTGCGCCTTAGTTCTTACACCCCGATTCTATCAACGGGGTCTTCTTCCCCGACCTATGACGATGCGTATTTTTACGGAGGGTTTCAAGCTTAGATGCCTTCAGCTCTTATCCCTTGGCGCGTGGCTACGCGGCGTACCTTGTCAGATAGCCGCTAACTAGAGACGCCGACTCGCTGTTCCTTTCGTACTAGTCGAATCTTCCATTCACGCATCGAACACCCCCACAAGTTAAATACCGGCCTGCCTCGCGGCGGCCTAAACTCAGCTCACGGTCCCCTTTAACGAGTGAACACCTCTACCCTTGGTTGTTTGTGCGCAACCAGGATGGGGAGAGCCAAAGACTGTGGAGCAAGCTGCGAAGTCAATATGAACTATCATCCGCAACAACTCTCTTACGCCCAGGGTAGCTTTTCTGTCATACGAAGGAGTCAAAAATACACGCATTCGTGTTCGCTATGCCCGGCTTTCGCCTCTGCGCGCCTTGCATTGCAGCGCACAGTCAAGCCATCTTTTGCCATTGCACTTAACAGTGGATTTCTATACCACTTAAGATGACCTTTGGGCTCCCATGTTATCTTTTCGTGGGATTGCCACCCCAGCAAAACTGCCCGTCTCCTGCTGTTCCCGAAGGTAAGCGGTATAAGACGATAAAGGTAGTGTTACACTTTCGACTATCTTGCCGCCGAAGCGACAAGCATGATGTCTCCTACCTACGCTATGTCTATCATCTTAATACCGCAACAAGAGATTGCAGTAAAGTTCCTGGGGTCTTTTTGACCCTGTGGGGGTCCCTGGCCTTTGCACCAGGACGGTGGTGTCGCGGGTTTCCATGTAGGGACAGTGGGAATCTCATTACATCGTTCACAAGCCAACAATCAATTGGCAATGGATTATGCTTGCTTAAGAAGGTCACAGTTACCTCCGCCGCTAGCTGGTCCTTATACCCGTTGGAACAGATTTTCGGATACCAGTGCTGGGCAGATGTCGCCGACTGTACAAAAGATTGCTCTCTAGCAGTCAGCTATGCCTTTAGTAAACAGTTAGACTCCCCGAGTCACTGCGCCCTGATCCCGCTTTTAAGACCGGATCAGGGATCCTTTATTGCGAACTTACAGGACTAAATTGCCGATTTCCCTTACACGGTTTAAATCCCTCACCTTAGCCTACTAAGCCAGTGCACCTGTGTCAGTTTTCGGTACGGTCGCCACTACTCGTGACATATAACTTTTTATGAACACCAGGATTCTGCGAATGTATTGCTACATTATAAGCGCTTCTGTGTCTTCTCGACATTATATCTCTCGAACACAACGCACCCATATACGATCTGACGGGACCGCTCCGCATATCTCGATGTGTATTATACGATAAAGTAGCTGCGGTTGCGTAATATTAAACGCATTCCCATTTGCCTGGCACCTTTCGACGCCAGACTTAGGACCGACTAACCCTTGTTAGATAATCTTAAAACAAGGAACCCTTGCACATGCGGTGAATAGGATTCTCACCTATTTCTTTGCTACACCTGGCAGGATTCTCAATACCATACAGATCCACTTGTCCTCACGGACAAGCTTCTAGTCCGTAGGCACGCCCATCTACCATCTTCACTTGCGTGAAGATCTTGAGTTTCGGCAATCTACTTAGCCCCGTCCATTTTCGGGTCACCATATCTGGGTTGGTAAGTTGTAACACACTTTTTAAAGGATGGCCACTTCTGAGCCTACCTCCCAACTGTTTTAGATATGATTTCCCTTTTTTGCACTTAGTAGATATTTTGGGGCCTTAACTCAAGGCTAGGTTTTTTCCTTTGAGGTGTAAAACTTTATGCCATACACCCAACTTATGCCATGTAGTATATTGGTATTCTGAGTTTGACAATGTAGTAGGACCTTTCGGTCCTTACCTACATGATCAGTGTCTGTACCCCCAATACAATAAAGCATAAGCTATCCTGTGGGATATTTCGATGGGAACCAGCTATCGCCGGGCACGATTGGTTTTTCGCCCCTATACGCACGTCAAAAGACGATGTAGTTACCGACCTTGTCGGGCCTCCATGGAGAGTAATCTCCACTTCACCCTGCGCACGTATAGATCGCCCGGCTTCGGGTCTTACAAATATGACTAACGGCAGTTTCCTACCGGCACGTCCGAAGATGTGCTCGCTTTCGCTTCGGCTCCCTTTCGTTAGCCTTGCCATACTCGTAAACTCCCTGCCCCTTTATGCTAAAAGGATGTTGCAACACTTGAGCCTATTTATTTATTCATAGGTTCACAACGCGCCGCAACAACTATGACTATTAGATTTCAGGTTCTTTTCATCCTCTCGTCGAGAGTGCTTTTCAACTTTCGCTCACGCTACTATACTCTATCGGTTTCAGGTTGTATTTAGGGTTGGATGTTTTTGACACCCGTCTTCGCAGAAGAGTATCGACCTCTGCTACTCTACGTGATGACCGCATCTCAAAAGACTACGAGGCTGTCACTCTCTTTGACGCGACATTCCAGTCGACTTCGTCCTTATCCTTACGGCCATTTACCACACCACATTTCCGTATTGCTACGGATTCGGTTCGCCCTCTTCCCTTTTCGTTCGCCATTACTAGGGGAATCTCGATTGATTTCTTTTCCTCCAGGTACTAAAATGTTTTAGTTCCCTGGGTTCCCTTTCTCGGCTTGCGCCGAGAATCTGCACTTTCATGCAGGCTTCACGCATTCAGAAACGGCACGATCAACAGTCGTCTGCACTTACCGTGCCATTATCGCAACTTGCTGCGTCCTTCTTCGGCACCTGAACCTAGTCATCCATCTAATAGTTTGGTGTTTTTTGCAATTGTACAGTCACATATATGCGTTTTACCGCATATCGACCCTTGCTTCGTTATAGTAAATATAATGAAGTGCATGCGTTTGATAAAACTGTATAAGGCGAGAATTGTTTATAAGCTTTGCTTTTAATTTTCTAAGTTCCTTTTGTATGAGTTAGGACATTTCCTTTGCCTTTGTGCGTGCCACATTGCGGTTTCCAAGATTTCATTTATTACGGGGAGTTTCCGTCCTCGGCATCCTTTAAAAAACGAAAAATCTTTCGCTTCTCTATCGGTCGTGAGAACTGGCTTGCCGACTCATTATAAAAATCGCGGACGGGAAATCTCGCTCACTGACAACGCGATCGAGACGTATATCTTATTTTCTCTTATATCTGACTGTCCCAGCTGAAATAATAGCATACTTAGGGACGATGCCAAGATTTATGTACTTTTTTTGCAAGTTTTTTGACAGATATTTGAAGTCTCTTATAACATGCCTGCAGTTTGGAC